>JBARCX010000260.1:0-10910 GCA_049794535.1 Rhodanobacter sp. | reverse complement strand
ATGCGTTAAGACCGCGCAACACTGATGCGAACGATACAACACAGAAGGCAATACGATGACCTGCAGCAGCCCGAACGCATGGGGAAAAGGCATCATGCGTCCGGAGTTGACCGGAAGTCTCTTACGGTCTAGTTAGACGCTTCGACGCAATGGTGCACCGTTAGCCATGTGGTAGGGCACGATGACACGCGGTAGCGGGTTGCGGCCGCGAATCGCATCGGCGATCTTCTCCGCCATCATGATCGTCGGTGCGTTGAGGTTGCCGGTAGTTACCTGCGGCATGATCGAGGCATCGACGATGCGCAAGCCTTCCATGCCATGCACACGCCCTTCGCCGTCGACCACACACATATCGGTATTACCCATCTGGTTTGAACAGGACGGGTGATAAGCGGTTTCGGCATGCGCGCGAACAAAGGCATCCAGCTCGGCATCGGTCTGCACGTCCGCACTGGGCGAGATTTCGCGGCCACAGTACGGTGCCAGAGCTTTCTGTTTGAAAATGTCGCGCGTGATGCGAATGGCCGCGCGGAATTCACGCCAATCCTGTTCGTGCGACATGTAATTGAACAGGATGCTTGGATCTTTGCGCGGGTCGCGCGAGCTCACATGAATACGTCCGCGGCTTGGCGAGCGCATGGAGCCGACATGCGCCTGGAAGCTATGCACCTTGATCGGATTGGAGCCGTTGTAGTTAATCGCCACCGGCAGGAAGTGATACTGCAGATTCGGCCATTCGAATTCTTCATGCGAACGGATGAATCCACCGGCTTCGAACTGGTTGCTGGCGCCGATGCCGGTGCCAAAGAATAACCACTCAGCACCAATCTTCGGTTGGTTATGCAGCTTCAATGCAGGGGCAAGCGATACCGGCTGCTTGCACTCGTACTGCAGGTACATCTCCAGATGGTCCTGCAAATTCGCACCGACACCGGGTAGGTGATGTACCAGTTCGATATCGAGCTCACGCAGCAAGTCGGCGGGGCCGACGCCGGAGCGTTGCAGAATCTGCGGCGAAGCAATTGCACCGCCGCACAACAGCACTTCACGACGCGCGCGGGCTTGCTGTGGTTGATCGTTTTGCAGCCACGCCACGCCGACCGCACGCTTGCCCGAGAACAGAATGCGATCGGTGAGTGCGTGGGTGACGATGGTGAGGTTCGGTCGTGCACGTGCCTGGTCCAGGTAACCACGCGCAGTACTCGCGCGACGACCCTGTGGTGTGACCGTTCGATCCATAGGGCCGAAGCCTTCCTGCTGATAACCGTTCAGATCATCCGTCTGCGGATAGCCGGCTTGGACGCCTGCTTCGACCATCGCGTGAAACAGCACATTGTTGCCGGCTTTCGGCGTGGTAACACTCACTGGGCCATCACCGCCGTGATAGTCATTGGGGCCGATGTCGCGCGTTTCGGCCTTCTTGAAATAGGGCAGGCAATCCAGATAGGTCCAGTTTTCCAGGCCTGGCCGCTTCGCCCAATGGTTGTAATCCATCGCGTTGCCGCGGATGTAGCACATGCCATTGATCAGCGATGATCCGCCTAGCCCTTTGCCGCGACCGCATTCCATCCGACGATTATTCATATTCGGCTCGGGGTCGGTCAGATACGCCCAGTTATAGCGACGGCCCTGCAGCGGGTAAGCCAGCGCCGCGGGCATCTGCGTACGAAAGTCGAGGCGGTAATCCGGGCCACCGGCTTCCAATAGCAGCACACTGACGCCAGCATCCTCGGTCAGGCGAGTAGCTAGCACGTTACCGGCAGATCCGGCGCCGATGATGATGTAGTCGAATTCCTTGGTCGCGCTCATGATTTCTCCGAAGATGCGGCGGTAGGGCCGCACGCGCGGCCGCCATGCAAAGGGCAGGTTCTTAGAACACCGAAGCGAACGGCCCCAGCTCCACCTGTACAGATTTGATTCGTGTGTAGTGGGCCAGCGTGCTGATGCCGTTTTCACGGCCGACGCCAGACTGCTTGTAACCGCCCACGGGCATTTCAGCCGGCGATTCGCCCCACGTGTTGATCCAGCAGATGCCAGCCTGCAACTGATGAATGACGCGATGCGCACACGCGATATCGGGTGTGACCACGCCGGCAGCGAGACCGAAGTAGGTATTGTTCGCGCGGGCGATCACTTCAGCTTCGTCATTCCAGGTGAGGATGCTCATCACTGGCCCGAAGATCTCCTCGCGCACGATGGTCTGCTCATCGGTGCAGTCGGTGAACACGGTCGGTTGCACATAGGCACCTTTGGCGAATGCACCGTGCAATGCGCGGCTGCCGCCGGTCAGCAGACGAGCGCCTTCGCGCTTGCCGCTTTCGATCATCGACAAGACCTTTTCCATGTGTGGAAAGCTGGTGAGCGGTCCGAAATTGGTCGACGGGTCGGTAGGGTCACCCATGCGGATGCGCGTGACGCGTTCGATGACGGCGGCTTCAAATGCATCCTTGATCGAGCGATGTACGAAGACGCGCGTGCCATTAGTGCAAACCTGCCCTGAGCTGAAGAAGTTGGCCATCACCGCGATGTCGGCGGCGCGCTGGACGTCGGCGTCGGGGAATACGATCAGCGGAGACTTGCCGCCCAGCTCCATGGTCACTTCTTTCAGCGACGAAGACGCCGCACTAGCCATGACTTTCTTGCCGGTATCGACACCACCGGTGAAGGAAATCTTTTCAATCCGCGGATGCTCGGTCAGCCACTGACCTACCTCACGGCCAGCGCCCTGCACCACATTGAACACGCCTGCAGGTACACCCGCGTGGGTATAGATTTCGGCAAGCTTGAGTGCGCTCAGTGGCGTCACTTCGCTCGGCTTGAAGATCATCGCGTTACCGGCTGCGAGGGCAGGGGCCGATTTCCATAGCGCGATCTGGATCGGATAATTCCAAGCGCCGATGCCTGCAACGACGCCGAGTGGTTCGCGGCGGGTGTAGAAGAAGCTCGACTCACGCAGCGGAACCTGTTCGCCTTCGATGGCGGTGGCGAGGCCGGCGTAGTACTCCAGCACATCGGCGCCGGTGACGATGTCGACTGTGGAGGTTTCGGCGTACGACTTGCCGGTATCCAGCGTCTCGAGCATGGCCAGTTCATCGTTGCGCTCACGCAGAATGTCCACCGCACGGCGCAGGATGCGCGAACGCTGCATGGATGTGAGTGCGCTCCACTCACGCTGCCCTTGCTCGGCACTCATTACCGCCTGTTCAACATCGGCTTGCGAAGCACGCTGCACTTGAGCAAGCACTTCGCCAGTGGCGGGATTAACGGTGTCGAAGGTTTCGCCACTGGTGGCATCGACCTGTTTGCCGTGAATGTAAAGCTTCTGCGTGTCGTATTTGGCCATGAGTGCTTCTTCCATACGTTTGGCTGCCAGCGCTTCTTACGGTGCGTCTTTCAGCAGGTGGTGATCCAGGTAGTCGTAGGCGAGTCGACGTGCTTGCGCCGTGTCGAATGTGCCTCCGGTGAGACTGCCGCGTAGCCAGAGGCCGTCGATCATGGCGGCAAGGCCACGCGCGGCTTGGCGTGCTTGCTCAAGAGGCAGCACGCGACGAAATTGATGACAAAGATTGGAGTACAGGCGCCGATCGTTGGCACGTTGCAGGCGACGCAATTCCGGCTGGTGCATGCTGGCTGACCAGAAGGCGAGCCAGACGCGCGTGGCGCTGGTGCTGGTCTGGGTCTCGTCGAAATTGCCATCGATGATCGCGCGTAGCTGTTCGCGGGCGCTTGCATCGTTTGCGTAGGTGCGACGTACGGCCACCGCATCGCGCAGCTGGCGCAGAACGTAGCGCATGGCTGCGTTGAGCAGCCCGTCCTTGTCGCCGAAGTAGTGACTGACGATGCCGGTGGACAGCCCGGCATAGCCGGCGATCTGCGCGATCGTGGCGTCAGCGAGCCCGACCTTGTCGATCGCCTCGAATGTGGCGTGAATCAACTGCTCGCGCCGGATCGGTTGCATGCCGCGCTTTGGCATAACGGGCCACCTCAGCAATGTTGGCTGGATGCGGAGGTGCCGCCAGCCAAGTGAATGAATGTGCAGTGTAATTTATTTATATTGAACGTTCAATCAATAAAGATTAAGCTGAAGTGAGCCCGCCCACAGAGCCAGCCTCCGTGCGGTGTCACACACCACCACACGAAGCCCGCCTGATGGATCAGCCCCACAAGCACGCTCAAGCCGATGAGCCCGTACGGCTCAATGCACCGGTATTCTTTTGCTCTGCCGCAGTCATCCTGTTGCTGGGCGCTCTCACGGTGATCTTTCCGCAGGCCGCCTTGCACTGGCTGGATGTAGCGCAGACCGAGATCTCCAAGGTGTTCGGCTGGTACTACATGCTGGTCATGGTGGCGTGCATGGTGTTCGTGCTGTGGCTGGCCAGCTCGCGCTACGGCAGCATTCGGCTCGGTCACGACGACGAGCGCCCCGTTTTCAGCTACGGCTTGTGGACGTCGATGCTGTTCTCGTCGGGCATCGGTATCGCACTTGTTTATTACGGTGCGTATGAGCCACTGGATCATTTCCTGTCACCGCCCGAAGGCGCCGGCGGAACCGCGCATGCGGCGCGTGAGGCAATGGCGATCACCTTCCTGCATTGGGGGCTGCACGGCTGGGCGCTGTATGCCTTCGTCGGCACCGTGTTGGCTTATTTTGCGTATCGCCGTGATTTGCCGCTGACTTTGCGTTCGGCGCTGTACCCCATCTTCGGAGAGCGCATCCATGGCTGGATAGGGCATCTGGTCGACGGCTTCGGCATTCTCGTCACCCTGGTGTCCATGGTCACCAACCTGGGCATCGGCGCGCTGTTGATCAACTCCGGCCTGCATTATCTGTTTGGCATCCCGACCTCGCCGCAGGTGTTGGTCGGGCTTGTCATCGTGATGATGGTGGTTGCCACCATTGCTACCGTAACGGGTGTGGAGAAGGGCATTGCAGCCCTGTCCAATCTCAACGTACGGCTGCTGTGCGCGCTATTGCTGTTCGTGTTGGTGTGCGGCCCGACATTGCACTTGTTTGATGGCATGGTGCAAAACACAGGCGATTACCTCACGTCTATCGTTGGCAAGAGTTTCGATCTGTATCTCTACGGTGCGGCACGTAAATGGCTTGGCGAATGGACGCTGTTCTACTGGGCCTGGTGGATTGCCTGGGCGCCATTCGTCGGCATGTTCATCGCGCGCATATCGCGGGGCCGCACCATTCGTGAGCTGATCATCGGTGTGCTGCTAATCCCACTGGGCTTCACGCTGGCTTGGCTTTCGATCTTCGGCAATACCGCGATTGATCTGGTGCTCAACCATGGTGCCGTCGAGCTTGGCCAAGTGGCGCAGAGCGATCCGCCGATGGCGCTGTTCAAGCTGTTTGAATATCTGCCACTGACAAAATTCGTTGCTGGCGCGACCGTGCTGATCGGCTTCGTATTGTTCCTTACGCCGGTCGACTCGGGCACCTTGATGATTGCCAACCTATCCAGCCGTGGCGGCTCCGGTGAAGACGCGCCGATCTGGCTGCGTGTGTTTTGGGCGGTAACGACGACGGTGGTCGGCATCGGCCTGCTGCTCGCCGGTAATTTCAGCGCCATGCAGACAGCGGTAGTGCTATGCGGCCTGCCGTTCTCAGTCGTTCTGCTGCTCTACATGCGTGGTTTATACAAAGCACTAGCCGACGAAAAGCCACCTTCGCGATGAGGCGGCGCATGGTCTGTGCAGCGCTCGCATTGGGCGCTGCACCGTTGATACAAGCAGAGGAAACGACCCAGCCCTGGAGTGGTCAGGTGACTATTGCTTCGCAATACGTCTCGCGTGGCTTTCAACAAAGCTGGGGGCAGCCCGCCTTACAGGGTGGGGTGGACTACACGGCACCGAGTGGATGGTTCGCTGGTGGCTGGGTATCCACGGTCAGCCCGCACTTTGTCGAGGGCGGCCATCTTGAGCGCGATTTGTATGCAGGCTATGCGGGTCAGCACGGTGAGCTGAACTATCGCATTGGCGTGTATGACTATCACTATCCAGGTGCCAGGTTCAGTGCTACCGGTACGTCGTACGACTACGGTGAGCTGGTATTTGGCGTGGATTGGCGTAACTGGTCGCTTGCTTATTCGATCACAGTGACGCGCGATTATTTTGGATTCAACAGCCAGACGCTCGGCGTGGGGACGCTGTCGCATTCGCGTGGCTCAGGTTATCTCGACCTTACGCGGCGCTTCGATCTCGGTGCTGACTTTGGTTTATCGCTGCATTACGGTTGGCAGCGGGTGAATCACTTTTCCGATTACAGCTGGCAGGACGCAAGTGTCGCGTTGACACACAAATTTGCGGGCCTCGATCTCAGCGTGAATTACGCGCGTGGCTGGAATCGTGCGGGTGTCTATCGCCACTACACCACGGGTGTGGTGGCCGGTGATGGTCGCGTACACCTATCCGACCCGATTGCCGGAACGTGGTTTTTCAACGTCAGCCGGGCTTTCTGAGCTGCCTCGTAGGTAGGCCCTGTCGGGAAGTTTAGGGGGCTCTTAAGCATCAGTGCACACCGAATTCTCAGCATGATCCTGCGTAGGCGTTCTGGACGTTCTGCTTAACGAGATACCTTGTTCACGCGATGAACACATCGCATTGCGCAAATAGCAGATACCTAGACTTGGTGTATTGACGTGATCAAGCATAGGCAGGGTAGTAAGTTCTTTCGTTTTATATGAAGAGAGCTGTACTCTCCGAACGGCGCCATGGCGACTGGGAGTAGGACCAGCTTGCCTAATGTCGACCCAGGCGCATTGCGACGTTTCGTTGGACCATGGGTAGGTAGTTGCGCCTTGGTGTAACCCCTCGCACGCCAGTGGCTCCGTGAACGCGTCATTCCATGCCGTAACCCTAGGGAGATAGGTATGTCTGGGAGCCGCAATTCGGGTCGTCGTTGGCGCATGCCGCGTGCCAAGAAACTAAGCGCACTTGTCGCCACGCCTGCACTGTTACTACTGCCGTTGATATCCGCCACCAATGCCTACGCCACGTGCACGAATACGGCACCAGCGACAGGCACCACGGTTACGTGCAGCGGAACGGGTATCGCGCCGGTTATCGCGGCCACGGGCAGTAGCAATGTCACGATCAATATCGCCTCTGGCGTGAACTTCGCTAACACGCGCGCCGTCAACCCAGTCACTTTTAGTGTCGATCATGGAAGTCAGATCACCAACAGCGGTGCCGTGACATTGACCGGCGGCGGTGGCACAGGCACAAACCGTGGTGCAGTGCTTTTGGGTACCGGTGACTCCAACACGCTTACCAACGCCAGTACGGGCAGCATCACCACAACCGGCGCCTATAACGATGGCATGGCGGCCAACGGCAACTCCAACACGCTTACCAATAACGGCACGATCAGTACGGCCGGTCCAAACGCCTATGGCATGACGGCAGCCTGGGGGCAGACGAACTCAGGTCAGGCCAACAATACGTTGACTAACACCGGATCGGTCACGACGTCGGGAAGCAATGCACGGGCGATGTCCATTCTCGGACAAAATGGCACCATTACGAATACCGGTTCCTTGCAAACATCCGGCACTAGCAGCACGACGGCGTATATGCAGGGCAACAACGACAAGCTCGTCAATAGCGGCACGATTCAGGCGACAGGCGCTAGTTCGGATGCTGTGTTCTCGAATACGGCCGGGTCGAGTTTTACCGCGAATATCCAGAACCTTGCCGGTGGAAAAATCATCAGTCAGCAAGGGGCCGCTGTGCGCACCCTCAATGGAGCGAGCACGATTACCAATGCGGGCCTGCTTCAAAGTGGTAGTGGTGTTGCCGTACAAATGGGCAATGGTGCAAACACACTGATTCTGCAAACCGGCTCCCAAATTATCGGTACTGCCGATGGTGGTAGCGGGAGTAGTTCGAGCACGCTGATCTTGCAAGGCGCTGGCGATGCAACAAACGCATTCATAAATTTCAAAACGCTGCTAGCGCAGGGAACCGATTGGAACTGGAGCGGCAGTGGTGCGTTCAACACGGCCACTGTTCAAGGTGGCATCTTCAACTTGACGGGTACGGTCAGCGGTGCCGGTGCGTCATCGAACACGCTAACCCTCAATAACGCACAGGTGACGGGCGTCGCAGGGCTTACCAACTGGCCAACGATCAACGTTACCAACGCGACCCAATTAACTATGGATGGCACGTTGGTGGTGGGCAATGCGGCATCCGCTGGAACAGGTGTGGTGAATATCGATGCGAGCAGCACCTTGCTTGCAGGCAATGGGGCCAATGGCGGCATTCAACCGCTCACCGCAGGCCAGCTGGTCAATGTAACCAATGTCGGCACGATCAATTTGACCAATGGTGGCCAGACGGCGAATAACACCTTCACGATCGTAGGTAACTACACCGGCAATCAAGCCAAGGTGTTGCTCAATACCGTGCTTGGCGCGGACAACTCGCCATCCGACAAACTCGTGATCAGCGGTGGCAGTGCTTCGGGTTCAACCAATCTATTCGTGACGAATGCCGGTGGTGCAGGTGGGCTTACCGTTGCCAATGGCATCATGCTCGTCGAGGCGGCGAACAACGCAACGATCGCTTCATCGGCGTTTATGTTGAATGGTGGAAAGATCGAAGCGGGTGCTTACACCTACTACCTCTTCGAGGGCGGTGTGGACCCGGGAACGTCGCAGAATTGGTATTTGCGCTCCAGCGTGCCACCGACATCTACGCAAACACCGACACCGACACCGACACCGACACCGACACCGACACCGACACCAACACCAACACCAACACCAACACCAACACCAACACCAACACCAACACCAACACCCAGCACGCCCATTCCCGCTACGGGTACGCCTGAATTGCCAGCGCCACCGCCTGCGGGCTCCGCACCTATCGCGCTATATCGCCCTGAGGTAGCGCTCGATTCGGAAATTCCCGCCGTTGCGCAACAAGTCGGCTTGGCTCAACTCGGTACGTTCCATGATCGGCAAGGCGATCAGGTCTTGGTCAATGGAGCTGATTGGGTGCCTGCAGGATGGGCTCGTATTTTCGGTCTCTATTCCAACCAGGCGCAAAGTGGTGCGGCCGACTCGAGTTTCCACGGCGATATCGCAGGTGCTCAGGCTGGTCACGACATCTATGCACAAGAGAATGACGATGGGCAGCGTGACCATCTCGGCGTGCTGATCGGATACACGCATGCCGATGGCCACGTTGACGGCAGTGTGGGCGGATTCCTCGATACACGTGCCGGCAATCTGAGCATGAATGCCAACAGCGTGGGCGTCTATTGGACGCATATCGGTTCCGCTGGTGGTTATACCGACACCGTGATCATGGCGAACTGGTTCAATGCAATCACGGATTCGATCCAGGGCTTCCACAACGACACGCAGGGCAAATCGTTTACGGTATCGCTCGAAGGTGGCAAGCCGTTCCAGCTTGGCGATCAACTGAAGCTTGAGCCACAAGCACAGATGATCTGGCAGCGGATAAGTGCCGATGCGTTCCAGGATCCTGTATCCACGGTGGCCTTCGCTTCATCGAATGCATTTACCGGGCGCTTGGGTCTACGCCTTGAAGGTGATTTTCTGCATAACGGCCAAGTGTGGCAGCCGTTCTTGAATGCAAACATCTGGCGCAACTTCAGCGGCACCTACAACACGATTTTCGCGGGCACGGATGCCATCCCGACGTATCGTGCGAGTACGGCTTTCGAACTGGGTGGCGGGGTAGCTGCTCGCGTAACCAAGGCCGTCAGCCTGTTTGGTGGTGTCAGTTATGTCACCAATCTGGACAGCGTGCATCGGCGCACCGTGCAAGGGAATCTTGGCGTGCGCATCGTTTGGGGCGGGAAGTAACGGTCTAGACGGCACCCAACATGTCAGGCTCTAAGGTGCCTGGCATGTCACGCCAGTCGCTGAGGCGATGGTTTCCCCGGCCCCCAGCGGCGCGAGCATGCCGTCATGCATGCCCTTGGTCCACCACTGCCAGCCATCACCGATGTAGCGTGCGCCGCTACCTGACATGGCGATGTGCAACGTATGCGTATGCCCCTGTACCACGATGACGGCGGTATTCGTGTCGGGGTAGCTGGCCCGCACCGTCTGGCCATCCGTGCAGGTGTACAGCACCACGGATGCCGGCACAGTCGCAGGGGCAGGGGCAGGGTGAGTGGTCGGCGTCTGACAACCTGCGAGAAGGATCGTCGATGCTATGAATATGCTGCGCTGCAGACTCATTGTCCTGCTCCACTGGGGGATACCCCGAGCATAGTCCGATAGAGGTTTGCGGGCGGCTTCCCAATGACCCAGGCCACCAGCAATAGGCAGGGGCACCTGTGACGAAAGGCACTATATCGGTGCAGATTTCTGGCAAATAGTGTCAGTTACAGTGGACGCAGGTTTAAATATTTCACCACTGCGCAGTTTACGAACGCCACATTCTGTAATGCCTGCATCGGATGCTCGGTATCGCAGCGGTTTGAGGGGAGCCGCCATGCAGGGTCTGTGAATAACTATCGCAATCAATCACAAGGGATGACCATGACCAAGCAGTATCTGAAGCCCCTGGCCCTGGCGGTAAGCCTGGCCCTGGCACTGACCGCGTGCGGTAAAAGCGAGCAGGCTGAAGCGCCGGCCACCACGCCTGCGGCTACATCGGCGGCAACACCGGCTAAAAGCGCCAGTGTTGCGCCGGCCGCTGCCGCTGCCGCTGCCGCTATGGATAGCAGCAAGAGCATCTTTGACGTCAGCGAGCTGGATCCGAGCATCCAGGTTTGTCAGGACTTCAACGGCTTCGTCAACAACAAATGGGTTGCCGCTAATCCGATTCCGTCCGATCACACCAGCTGGGGCGCGTTCGACAAGCTGGAGGAGGACAGCCTGAACACGCAGCACGACATCGTCGATGCTGCCGCCAAG
>JBARCX010000259.1:0-15182 GCA_049794535.1 Rhodanobacter sp. | reverse complement strand
ATACGCCACACCCGAGCCATAACGAGGCAACCATGTCCGACGAAAAAACAGATCAGCCTGCCGCGATCGTCAACGGTGGCGAGCCCACCGATAAGGAAGCGTTGCTTGCCGCGCAGGTAGACACCATCGGTACCGACCCGCAGGTTGATCCGAACGATGCCGCTGCTGTCGCTGCTCAAGCGGCAGCAGCTGCAGCTGCCAAAACGCCAGCCGCAGCGCCTGCTGCCGTTGATCCTTCGGCTGCGGTACCGGCACCAGCTCCCGCTGCTTCGCCTGCTGCTACCGACCCGACGGCGGTTGTTGCCTCGCCAGCGCCTGCACCAGTTGCTGCACCGGCCCCTGTAGGTGTGCCTGCTCAAGCCAAACCGGAGGCACCAAAGGATTTCGACGCTGAATACGCCGCGTTGCAAACACGGTATGACGCCGGTGATCTGGATGGTGACCAACTTCAGCAGGCTCAACGCGCGCTTTCACGTGAAGAGGGCGCATTTACAGCCCGAGTGACCCTTTGGGAAGAACGCCAGAATTTTGCAGTTCAGCAGGCCGCTGCTGATTTCAACGCCACAGCATTGAGTTGGGAAGGCCAGAACAAGGACTTCATGTCGAATAGCCTTCGCCGCAATGCGATGCAACAGGCGGTCCTCACCATTGATAAGGAGACAGGTGGCACCTTATCTCCGACCGATTTATTCGCGCGGGCCCAGAAAGATGCATTCGATGCATTTGGCTACACGCCGCCCACCGCACAGGCGTCGGATCCGAACGCTTCTGGCGCCGCTGCTGTTGCTGCCGCCGTTGCTGCACGCCAACCGGCAGCGGTACCGGCCACACTTGCGACCGCACCTGCGGCCGCGCCCATCGAGGCCGGGCGCAACAGCACCTTTGCCGATTTGGATAGCAAAGACATCGGCGCTCTCGAGGATGCTCTCGCTCGCATGACGCCGGCGCAACGTGATGCCTATTTGTCGGACGCACCAGGTGCCACGTCGCTGGCTACGTCAAAGGTCTAAGGACACCGTATGCCGTTCTTTCAGGAGTTGGCGCCGGGCGACACGCTCATGGTCGGCCATGACACGCGTATCACCCTGGTGGCTAAGAGCGGCCAACGCGCTCGCCTGAAGATCGATAGCGACGCGGATATCGAACGTATCAAGTCCGGCGATCCCATACCGGAAACAAAGCCACAAGCTGCCGCACCTGTTGCGGCCAGCAACGAAGTACAGCGACCGTTCCTGCAACGGTCTGTGTCACCGGCGTAATTACGCCAACGGCCTGCGCAAGAGCGCGGGCACCAATTCGCTCGGCGCATGAGTGCCCTCCACCTCATTAGAGGACTGCATTCATGTCTCAGACGATCATTGGTCTCAATAACCCCATCGCGGTCAAGCGCTGGTCGGCAACCTTGTTTACCGACATGGCAAAGGAAAGCTATTGGGGTGCGCGCTTCATGTCGAAGGCACAGGATGCCCCGACGCCGATCCAGGTACTCACCGAGCTCGAGAACGACGCCGGCGACACCATCAACTACTCGCTGTTCGCGCAGCTGAAGCAGAAACCGGTTTACGGCGATGCCACGCGCCGCGGCCGTGAGGAACAGCTCCAGAACTTCAACGACAAGGTGAGCGTCGACCAGGTCTGGTGCGGCGTGAACGCCGGCGGCCGTATGAGCCGCAAGCGCACCATGCATGACCTACGTGTTGTGGCTCGCCAGAAGATGGCCGAGTGGTGGGCACGTTGGAACGATGAGCTGTGCTTTATCTACGGCTCCGGTGCTCGCGGTGTGAACAGCGACTACATCGAAGATACGGATTACACCGGCTTCGCAGGTAACCCGCTGGCCGCGCCCGACAGCAACCACTTGTTGTTTGGTGGTTCCGCAACCAGTGCGGCCACCATCACCAGTTCGGACGGTTTCGGTCTGGACATCATTGATCGCGCGGTCACCAAGGCCGAGACGATGGGCGGCGGTACCGACGGCAAGATCAAGATCCGCCCAATCAAGATCAATGGCGAGAAGCGCTATGTGATCGTGATGCACAGCTTCCAGGAACAGAACCTGCGCACCACCACGCAGAACACCACCAACTGGATGGATATCCAGAAGGCCGCCGCCGCTGCACAAGGTCAAGGCAACCCGATCTTCACCGGCTCCATGGGCATGTACCGCGGTGTGGTGTTGCATAGCCACCAGTCGGCCATCCTGTTTAACAGCTACGGCGTGGACAACAACCAGCCGGCGGCCCGCGCGCTCTTCATGGGAGCCCAGGCGATCGTGATGGCCTTCGGTTCGCCTGGCTCTGGCCTGCGCTTCGATTGGCACGAGGAACTGGACGATCGCGGCAACCAGATCGTGATCGGTTCCAGCACGATCCTGGGTCTGAAGAAGACGCAGTACAACCAGATGGACTTCGGCGCGCTGTCGCTGGACACCTACGCCGTCGATCCGAACTTGGCGTAAGCGCTCGTCTCGAATCGCCTAACGGCAATGCAATGCGTGGCCGCTGGAACCCAGCGGCCACGTCCGCTTTTAAGCTCCAAGAGGATTGAATCATGCAGTACACCAACCCAAAGATGGTCGGGGCAGTAACGCCGCTTGCGAGCGGTGCGCTGTACCTCGATCGCCAAGTCACCAACTTGGCCGATCCGACGCAGTTCCCAGCCGCAGCCTTGAATGGCGACCAGATCCAGATCGGCGTGGTTCCGGCGAACATGTTCCTGGTACCGCAGCTGTCCAGCTTGCAGATCCCAGCCATCGATACGAATGCTGCGCCGACGGCTCAGTACACGGTAGGCATCGTGGGTGCTGCGGCATCCATCCAGGCTGCGAAGGCTGGTGGTGCTGCTCAGTCGGCTCAAGCCGGCACGTTGCTGCTGGCTGGCGCCACGGGTTCGGAAACCGCGCCAACGCCGATCTTCATTACGCTGACCGCGGCCGTTGCCACCTTGGCCGCCGCGGGCGAAATCATTGCCGACCTGGTGTTCCGTCCGTTCCGTACGGATGTCGATACTGACAACAACCCGGGCTACTGACTGACGCGGTGACCTTTGCCGGGGTGCTATCACCCCGGCGTCTTTTCCCCACCAGGTACATCCCATGAAGATTGGATCCACGATCAAGCCGCGTGACGGCAAGCCACGCAATGTCCACGTGCATGGCGAGCTCTATCCGTTTGCACCGGTCAAGGACAAGCACGGTAAGACGCATTTCGTTGCTGAGGTGAACGTCGAGTCGCACGCTGAAGTTCTCATGGCCAGCGACGCGTTCTACCACTACGACGAAAGCCACGAAGTGGTACCCGAGCTAACGCGTAACCCTGATCCCAAGCCCGTACCGGTGAAGAGCGCAGAGCCTGTTTTCTCGGCAGAGATATTGGCGGAAGCAGCTGAGTTGCTTAAAGGTGCCGCGACATCGATAAGCACCGCTGTCGGCTCTGTCTCGTCACTCGACGTAGTGAAGGCTGCGCTCGCGCTAGAAAACGCCAACGCCAAGCCACGGAAGAACGTGACGGAGCTTCTCCAGTCCACGCTGGATATGGCCAAAGAAGCCTTGCAGGAATAACAGACCGTGACTCTTGGCGAGCTGCTCCAGTCCCTGCGCCAGATGCTGAGTGATGAGGTCGAACCGTATCAATGGTCGACGCTGGAGCTCACGCGGTATCTGAACAATGCGGTGCGCGAGGCTTGCCTGCGTGCTCGCTTGATGCGCACGGATGCTGACAACGAGCCAAGTGTCTGCGCTTACGACGTGGTGGCACCCGCAACACCGCCCACCTCCATGCCGCAATCGGGACGCATTCGGCTGCACGCCTCGATCATCGCCATTCGATCCGCTGCCATGTTGACTGCTCCCTACAAGCTTCGGCTGGTCAGCAGCGATGACATGGATCGGATGGAAATGGGCTGGGATACGGTGCGCTTGGAAATAGGGCAACCGCGGTACCTGATCGTCGACCTGGCGCAGAAGGTAGTGCAACTGTGGCCTTTGCCGATGGCTGCCGACACGCTGCGGCTTCGGCTATGGCGGGGGCCGCTTGACACAGAGCTGATGCGGGAACCGGGCGACAAGTCGATCATCAATCAACCGGACGCCGAAGAGCTCAAGCATTGGGCCGCCCATGAGGCCTACCTGAAAAAGGACGGCGAGAACTTCGACGAGAACCGTTCGAATAATCACCTTGCGCTGTTTGAACAGCGGTTTGGTGCGCGCCCAAGCTTGCACGAAATGCGTCGCTGGGCCGACACGCCGCCGCGCGAACGCTTCGCGCGCATGTTTTAAGGACGCTCCATGCCATCGCTGCAGCACGATCTGACGATCTTCACGGGTACGAGCTTCCAGTACGTCTACCAGTGGCTCGGTACGCCACCCATCCACCAGCCCATTTCGGCGGTGCAACCTGGCTGGCCGACCATTGTCACGGTGGCCAATCACGGTATTACCGGTCGTGTGCCGGTGTGGGTTACCAACGTGCGCATTCCCCGTGCGTTGAACACCGATGGTCCGTACGGATGTAAGCCTTGGTACGCGACGGTGATGGATGCCAACACGCTGGCGCTCGATGTGAATACAGGGTTCGACCAGGAGCCGTACTTAGGCAATGGCATCCTGACGAATCTACCGTTGACAAATCTGACCGGGTACACGGCGGACCTTCAGGTGCGCGCCAGCGCAGCGAACCCCAACATCCTGCTCGAGCTGAGCACTGCCAATGGTGGTGTCACCTTGGATGTCGCGACGGGTGAAATAACGTTAGCAGCCACGCCTGCACAGACCTTGGCGCTGCTGTTTCAGCAGGGTATGTACGATCTCTTCCTCACGTCGCCGACAGGCGTGGTCACCCGGTTGGCCTACGGGAACGTCAATGTGATCACGTCAGTGACGCAGCCGGCACCGGCGCCATGAGTCAGGAAGCGACCGAGATCATCGTTTGTTCGATGCCAAGAGAAGTGATCGCGCCTGTAGGCGTCAATCCAGTCGTAGTCGTTGAGCGTCCAGCAACATATCTGGTGATCACAGCTCAGCCGATTCACACGATCTACGAGTGATCTAACGACATGCCGCCTCCGACCAACAACATGCCATCGTCTGGGCAAGAGGACGGTTACGCGCCGCTGCGCTTCAATGGCGGTGTCGATAACCGCAGTCACGAGACGAAGCTTGGTGAAGATCATGTGCGCCACGCCGATAACGTTGAGATCGACAAGGACGGTGTACTGAGTCGGCGAGCCGGCTATAGCCAGCTCGCAGCATTGCTCAATGCGCATTCCCTTTGGTCACACAAGGTGCTGGCCTTTGCCCTGGTCGCCGACAGCAACAAGCTCTACCGGCTTGACCCAAACGGTGCACTGACGCCGTTGGTCACCGATCTCAACGGCAGCGACGTGAGTTATGAGCTGGTTGCTCAACGCATACGCTGGTCGAACGGCGTGCAGACCGGGCAAATCAATCTGCTTGGCGAGACCTCACCGCTAGGTGTTGAAACACCTCTGCCATCGTTCACGGTAACGCCCATCGCTAACGGCGGTCTCTTCGGTGGCCGCCACGGCATCACCATGACGTTCGCTAGTGCGGAACGCGAAGAGGGTGGGGCACCCGATACCGTATTCGTGGATGTGCCGGAAGGTGGCGGCATCCTGATTGGTGCCATTCCGACATCGGAAGATAGTGCGGCTACGGAGGCACGCGTCTATGTCACAGGGTCCAACGGCGATCAGCTTCAGTACGCTGGTTCCGCCGTACCTGGCGCAGCAACCTTTCTCGTCGGTGCAGGTGCGCGCGGCCGTTCGCTGACGACCCAGTTCTGTGAACCGTTCCCAGCAGCCACGCACCTATTTGCGAAGGCGGGACGTCTCTTTGGCGCGTTAGGGCGATATCTGATCTGGTCGGAAGCGATGTACTACGGGCTCTACCGTCCCACGTTCAACTTCGCTCCATTTGCTGATGACATCACCATGATTGCTGCTCCGGAATCGGAGCAGTTCCTGGTCTTTGTGGGGACAACGCAGAAGACGTACGTCTGGCAAGGCGACTCCCTTGAAACAGCCAAGCCATCGGTAGTGTCGAATGAGGGAGTCATCCCAGGTTCTATGGTCATGGTGCCGTCGGAAGTGCTCCGTATGGAACGCGTGCTCACGCCGGTACCGGTTTGGGTAGGTAACGACGGTGTGCCGTATGCCGGCACGCTGGAAGGTGTGATCCCGCTAAGCGAAGTGTTTGCCTATCCGATCTACGACCAGGCCGCTGCAGCGTTCGTACAGCAAGACGGTTTGAGTCGCTACATCGTCAGCGGTCGTGGTGGTCGCCAGTCAGGTCTGGCGATGACCGACTCGGCTATCGCTACCGTCATCAATAACTGAGATTCCCATGGCTCTTATCAAGGCGCTGGAAACAGCGCCAGACGACGTCGTTGAGAAACGCCGCGCGCTTTGCCGTGCGTGTGATTACCGCACTGAGCTTCCAGCCATCCACACCGAAGTCTGTAAGGCCTGCGGTTGCCCTCTGCTCAACAAGACGAAGTTCCAGAAATCAACCTGTCCAAAAGGCAAATGGTGAACCCTATGCAGATACTTCCGCGTTTTCTGGCTGAGTTCGCGCGCGCCATGCGCAACTTCCAATACGAGAAGACGATCAACGGTCTGTACTTTCCCAAGCAGAAGATCGTCATGGGCGGCATCTTTGGGCACAGTGTTGATGGTTCGCCCATGGTGTCTGACCACAACACAGCGGCATTGGAAGGCCTGGATGCGATTCTGTCCTGTTACTTCAACAACGGCGCACCCCCGCCTGGTTTCTACATTGCACCGTTTACCAACAACGTAGCGCCATCGTCTGCGCTCACAGCCGCAACGTTCGCGGAGACACAAGGCGAGTACACCGGCTATACGCAGCCGACCCGCGTGCAGTGGGTACCGAACGGCAACTCGGCCGCGCAGACCATGAGCAATAGTGTCGCGGTGGCGACGTTCACCGTCGGTGCGGCAGCCGTGACGATTACTGGTGCAGGCATGATTGCGAATGCACCGGCGAAGTCGGCCGTCGCCGGAGAGTTGACTGCTGCTGCTTTGTTTGGAATAGCCAACTCGCTCAATCCTGGTAGCACGCTCCAGGTGCAGTACAACTTCGCAGCGATGCCGGCTGACTGATCTGCCATGACGTCGGTGTTCTCGGGCACGTGGATACTTGATGCGCCACCCGGTGTGGATCCGTCGTTGATTGCGATGGCCAGGAAACTGGCCGGCCAGCTTGTGCAGCGTAGGGCTGATAGCGGGATACAGGTCTTGCAGCGCATCCTGAACATGCCGGATGGCTCAGTGATCCGCGGGCTACTCAACGGCACGATGCCGGTCGTACAGATCACAACGCCGGCCACCATCGAGTCGCAGCAGATCTCCGCAACCACGATGTGGATCCCACGCGGTTTCGTGGTGTATCCCGCATGGTCGGGTTCACCATTTGGTGTCGGTGTTCCGATCATCCCAGATGCGAGCGCTGGACCGTATGACGCGGCCAATCTCGCGCCCGGGCTTGACCCATCGCGTTGGACGGCCGGTGGCGTGTGGGGAGAAGTCCTGGTGAGCGCAGATATCAGCGCCGGATATCCAGACCCTTTCGCGATACCGGTGCCGCTTTGCTACTACCCATCGAAAGGACCGGTCTATCAGGGAGCGGTCAATGCTGACGCGGCCATGCCGATTGGAGCATGGCAATCGTACCGGCTCGAGCTGGCGCCCTTCGTCCAGCACTACCCGGACGAAAACCCGGCCAATCAGCAAGCATTGTTTGAAGGGGCGAATGTCGCACGTGCTGGTGCTGGCGCACAGGCAGCAACGCTGCGGCTACGCGGTTACGCACGGATCGCGGAGATCGATGCAAGCTTGATGTCGGTGAATGGGACGGTGTTACCAAGTAGCACTGCTTATCCGCCGACGTACCAGAATCCCTACGATCGGCTAACCAAAGAAGGCTACACCTCCGACTGGATCGTCGGTCCGTTCACCGGCTTCACGCGAGCCGATATGTATTCTGCGTATGAACTCTTTGCGGAGGCACCGAGCGCGGGAGCGGCCATCGGCGCGTGGAACACACCGGACAGTCCGTTGACGGCGAACTTTGGTCGATCAGCGCTCGTTGATGTTGGGTATCGCGGCGGTTACTACGCACTGACCATCGTCGACAATGACCGCTGGATTCATGCCGGCAACATGAGCTGGCAGAGTAGCGATACGGCTATCCCGCCGATCAGCTGGCACGGCTTCGCCAGTGTCAACTTGGCATGGGAGACGTACCCCGCGTCGTGGGGATCGGCTGAAGCGCCGCTGTCACCGCTGTACGCTTTCACAGATGCTGTGGGGGACTGCTGGCTCACGTATCCACGATCCACCACGCCGACGAGCAGTGACATAGAACCCGCGATGGGGCGCCATGTCTTTAGCCGTGGTCGTGCGATCGCCCTGGCACCTGAAGGTGCCTTGGTGTGGGGTGCCTGCGTGTTGGCCAATACGACGGCGGGTTCAGGCGGCGCTCTATCTGATCGGCTTGTACTGCTGGCGCATCATCCAGCAGACCAGCCAGCGGACTACACACACAACGGCTGGACCCGGTATCTGCGGGTCTGGTGGGCGGACATACCGCAACGCGCGCTGCGCCTCGATCCACAACAGGTGATCTGCGGCACTGACAGCACCGACCGACTGGCCTGGCGCGGGGGCACACTAATCGACATGGGTGCAATGCCTGCACCATCGACCGGTGGTGTCATCGCACCTGGCGTGTGCAGCAGTCTGAAGTATGCGAGCCAATGGCGCTTCAGCGAGGACGGCTCGCGTGCCGCATGTCTTCGCGACTTTGCTCCTTACGCCGACTATGCCCAGCTCGACACCGGTGGTCAGAGCCAGCCCAATGGCATGGAAGGCCGCGCCGTTGAATTGGTGTTTGCCATCGCTGGCGCCGATACGAACATCACAACGGTATGGCATGACTACACCGGAAACCCATTGCTGCCATCGCATACGGTCGGCAGCGTGACCGCATGGCGTGCCGTTGCACAAGCGGTCGACTACGCGGCGGACAACTCACTGCTGTTTGCCTACGTTGCCAACACGAACGAAGCGCGCGAAGCGCCCGGCATCATCGATACGTATTATCTCGGCGTGGGTCCAGCATCGGTGCAGTGGTACTCCGATCTACAGTCGCGAGTGCAATATGCGGTCGCGTTTGCGACGGCATCGCAGAACTTTGCTCCCAGTGACGTGCTGATTGCCGATGTCAGGCGCGCTGCATTCGCGGTGGCTGGGATGCGCCCGGAATACGTCGTGAGCGCCGATGGCGGCATCAGTGGCGAGAACCCTGAGTGGCAGCAATGCTGGCCATTCACGACGAGTGCGGCGCACGGTGTGCGCATGTTCAAGGACGGTGAGCAGATCAGTGAGCGGTGGTACCCGATACCCGATGGCATCGTGGTGTGTCCCATCTTCAGCTGCACGATTCCCGAAGAAGGCTACAGCAACTTTCTGACCTGGTTGCCGCCGGCGGCGAGCGGTTGCGTGCAGGTGCACTGGGCCCAGCGCTTTGGTGAGTGGGTCTTTAGCTACCAGCTGAGCCCAGTACCGCAGTGTTGCCGCGTGCTCGGTAGCCATCCACCACCGGCACCGCCGTACAACAACTGCGGCTGCTGGGTATCCAGTTACGACATGACGAATAACGCCGCCTGGATGACGTTCGCCGAACTCAATCCGCGCGGCGGCTACGCCATGGCCAGCGTGCCGCTGCCTGACAACGATTGGCTGATTTTCTCGAAGGTGGCCTGATGGCACTTAATCTCTCCACGGCATTCAAGCAGCAGATTCTCGGTGCGCAGTCCTTCGCCGAGATCTTCATGAATAGTGCGATCCGCGTATTCACGGGCGTACAGCCTGCGTCGGCTGATCTGGCCGAGACAGGTACGTTGCTGGGTGTGATCACCAACAACGGTGATCCATGGGCTGCGGGGCAGCCATCCAACGGGCTGCAGTTTCAGTTGCAAGGATCGTCGATGGCGATTGCGCTGGGGCAGGCCTGGCGGCTCAATGCCGCGCTCAGCGGCACAGCAGGCTGGTTTCGCATCGTAGCTAATGGCATCGATGGTGGGGGCAACAGCCTCACGAACGCGCGCATCGATGGCGCGATTGGAACAACCGCGACTCCCGCCGAAATGATTCTCGCGCAGCCGCTGCTAACGGCGAATGTTCAATACCCACTCAACGCGTTTGTTTTCGCGTTGCCACCTTTCTGAGGTACTTGCTATGTCTCTCTGGTCTACTGCACTTTCCAATGGCTCGTTCACTACAGGTAGTGTGAAGTCGCAGCTTGATGGCGGTTTCCTTTACATCTTTAGCACGAACGCCGGAACCATACCCACGTCTGCCGATGCCGCTGTCGATGCGAGTGCGGTGCTGCTCTGCAAGATCAGCCTGACGGGCGGCGCGACGGGGCTGACGTTTGCCACGCCGGCTGTGAATGGCGTGCTGTCCAAGACGGCCGCCGAAGTGTGGCAAGGCAACAACGTGGCCACCGGAACAGCCGCGTTCTGGCGCTATTGCGCGAATGCTGCAGATAACGGAACCACCGCCGATGCGGCGTTTGCCTATCCACGCGTGCAGGGTACCTGCGGTGTGGATTCAAGCTCCGACATGATCCTGCCCACCACGGCGCTGGTTACTGGTGTTCTGCAGGACATCAACCTGTTCAATCTGAGCTGAGGACGATCCCGTGACCTGGCAGAACGCGTTTGATATCGGCCCGTGCACGGTGAATGTTTGCCTCAATGGACGAGGCACTCCCGCAACTCCGTCACAGCTGACGGCAGCAGGCATCAGTGTGGATACAACGGGTGGCGTTGTAACCGTTTCATGGAACGGTCATGGAGACTCGCCCAATGGCGTGATGGCTGAAGTAGTTCCTTCGTATCCGATCAATGGGGCCACTTATCAAGCAGAAAATCCACTCGTTGCTGATCCAGCTTCGTCTGGATCGCTTACGGTGGATGGAAATCCTGATGGCAATTTTTCGTCTAATCCCATGCCCAACCCATGGGTGGCTCCGGATGCACCGACGGCATCATTCGGCATGACTACCAGGTTCAACTTCTGATATGAGCGGTGTACTCATTCAGTTCACCCCGATGCTGGATTACACAGCGCCGTCGACATGCTTCTGGACTGATTTCGTGCAGTGCCAGGAAGACTGTTCAGACGAAGTTGTGCAGAAGACCACGGCAAGCGTGTTTGTTCCGGCAGTGACCGGAAACGCATATCAGCCCTACAGCCGAACATGCCCGCCACCGGCACCAGCGCCGTCACCCGCGCCGGCGTCAGGTACGAGCGGATGCTATGTGACGTATCTCTGCATGGGCCCTTATGGTCAGCAGAGCTTCACCTATCGTGAAGGGAGCGCCTTCACGTTGCCCATTGGCTATAGCGTGATTGCAACCACTACGGCCTGTTACTGATGACCGCACTTCTACTATCGAACGGCATCGATTGCGCTTTCGATGCAAGCGGTTGCTTAGTGTGTCCGGAAGTTCCGGCTGTCACGCCGGTACCGCCGCACTACAAGACGGAAGTGGTGCTAGGTTGGAATGCGGGGGCCAACAGCATCACGCAACTGGATGGTGATCTACACACCGTCTTCAGCATGCCGGTCGGTGTTACCGGTGTCGTCGTTGGATTGAAATCCAGCCGCTTAAACCAGACCGTACCGGATGCCTTGAACTACGGATTCTTCTTCCAGTCAGCAGCCGGCCTAGGTATCGCGCAGGTGACCGAGCGCGGTGTACCCATGATTGCCTCGCAAAGCTATGTCGATACCGATCAGTTCGAGGTGCGGCGCTCGGCTGGAGTGGTCACTTACTGGCAAAACAACACGCTGCTCTACACCTCGAAGGTGATGAGCTTTGGACCCATGGTCGTTAATTCCTGCCTGTTTGCTAGCGGCGATGCCGTAGGGAACAGCTGATGGGAATCGTCTTTGAAGCCTACGAAGGGCTAACAGCCTCCGTAAATGCAAAGCACTCGCACTACGCGTCCGTGCTTCCTGCCGCAGAGACGATTGTTGTAGCTCGCCATGTCCATATAGCTAATGCGGCGGTCGATGCCGAGATGGCGGCTACCGTGAGGTCGGTACGTCATCACCGCGCCTTTGCCTCGACCTTCGCTTCGATCGTCAGAGCTAAGCACCTGCATACGGCTGTTGCGGCCGCCATGACGCTCGCGCCGTCTTACGGCATCGTATCGGCGCAGAAGCTGCATACCGCATCAAGTACGGTTTCGACGACATGCTTTGACCAGGTCAGTGCTAGTCGCCGACATCGCGTACTGGCGAGTGCGGTGCAGTCCATCGTTGTGGCGCGCCGGCGACATCATGCTCAGGCGATCGCCCCATTTCCGTTTTCAGGCATGGTGCTGGCGATAGCCAATCCCACGATGTACCTGACCGAAGGCGGTGCAACGATCACCACACTGACGGATACCGTGGTCGCAGCAGACACCAGTGACGTCCAGTTCATCCACGCCATATTCGACTTGATATCGTTCTCCGATACCTACCGCCAGCTGGCGCATGCGCTGCAGGCGCTTGAGGACGGTCTCAGTCTCCAGGATGTAGCAGCGGCGATCCACTTTGCTGGGCTGCTGGATTCCTTCATTGCCAGTGGCGTCCCGAAAGACACGCTACAACTGACGATCCTGCTCTCTGATGGTTTGGTGTTCGATGACAACCTGAGTTGCATGAGTCGGGTACTGGCTGCCATCCAAGATGGCATCTACGTCGGGGTAACGCTGTTCTCGGGTGACGATCAGTACACGGCTTGGGTGCTGACGCCTGAAACCAAGGCAGTGCGTAGCTACTCCAACTTTCCGTTCAACAGCTACTGCACTCTCGCGGGGCAGTTCCTGGGTGCCAGTGCCACGGGCATCTACCAGATGGGCGCGCCGACAGATAACGGAGCAGCCATTCGATCAGCGGTGCAAACCGGCTTGCTCAACTTCGGCAGCGGAAAGCTCAAACGCGTGGATCGTGCATATCTCGGCGGCAACGCGGAAGGGGACCTCTTTCTACGCGTACGGGCAACGACCTTTCAAGGCCAGCTTGTTGAGCAGACCTATCGAATGGTACCGCCGCACCCCGGCGAACGGCGTGCGCACCGCGTAGATATTGGCCGTGGCTTTCGTTCTGAGTATTGGCGGTTTGAGTTGGCCAATGACATGGATGGCAGCTTCTTCGAATTGGACGATGTGAAGGTACTGCCGCTGGTGCTCACCGGGAGATTGATCTGATGTCGTCGCAACAGCCCGACTTGATGTACCCGGCATCTGCTGGATCGATACCGATTGTCTATGCCGCCTATGACAAGTGGTCGACCATCGCGCAGCAGGCATTTGCCCAGGCGCAGTTGTTGGCGCAGGAGATTGCCAACATACAAATGTCACCGGTAGCGTTTAACGCTAACTTCGATCCGCAGATTGCCCTGGCACCTTTCCCGACGTTGACGAAGCCGACGGTACCGGACGATCTGACGTTCAATCCACCGACTTTACCGAACGCACCACCCGTCATCACGATACCGATACTGCCGCCAGCGCAGTACGTATCGAGCCTGCTGGACACGATGCAAAGCGCGATCGCCACGCTGCTCGGAGGCAATGCGCTTCCCCCGTCCGTTGCTCAGGCTTTGCGCGATCGAGCACAAAGCGATGCCTATGCCGAAGAGTTACGCGCGACTGGGCAGGCCTATGACGAATTCGCAGCACGGGGCTTCTTTGAGCCGCCAGGGCAGTTGACTCGCCGCGTGACCGAAGCACGGGCTGATGCACGCAACAAGCGCCAGCAGGCGAGCCGTGACGTGTATATCCAGGAACAACAGGTCGCCATCGAGAATCTGCGATTTGCAGTGACCTCGGGCATTCAGCTCGAAGGCATCACGATCGATGTCTACAAGGCTCAGGCGCAGTTGGAGATCTCGACGGCGCAACTTGAGGTGGACCAGAACAGGCTGGTGCTTGATGGATGGCGCGCACAGGTTGAGCTTTATGACACCCAGCTCAAAGGCGAGCTGGCGCGTTTGGATGCTGCGCTTAAAGAGTTTCAGGCCACCGTGCAGGTCTATGAGGCTGATGCTCAGGTGGCGACTGCGGCAGGTGAGTTCGACAACCGCGCGTTCCAGTTGAACCTTGCACAAGAGCAGGCCATCGTCGATACCGAGATGAAGCGGCAAGACCAACAGTTCGAGCAGATGAAGTACATCACGTCGGTGATGCTTGAGATCAAGAAGACGCTGGCGCAGGTTGGATCTCAACTCGCATCGGCGGCCATGAGCGCGGTGAACATCGGTGCAAGCGCATCGTCCAGCACGGCCGAAGCGATCGACTACCGTCTTAGCGTTGATTACTCAGGACAGATGGACGGCGATACCTAATACGCCGGATGTCTGCTGACTGGAGCAAAGTATGGCCGATCCAAACACCCTGATTGTCACTCCCAGCGATGACGATCTAACCGATGCCTTCGGGAATACGAAGAAACCGCCCGCCGATGGATCAACTGTGGCAGCGCCGGCCACAGCGGCACCTATGGCTACCATCAAGCCACCGACCTCGAGTGCTGATCTGACTTCGGGTAATGATGCGCCGACGGCGTTTCAACGATTCATCACTCAGCAATCCAATCGGCCTGATCCGTGGGCTCCCAAGATTCCTCAGCCGATCACTAGCAGCACACCCACGAGCGTGCTGCAGCGAGCGGTTGGTAATACCGCGTGGAATTTTCAACCAGGGCAGAGTCCAGGCGACGGGAATATCTACGCAGATTCCGCGGGAGGTGCGCCGGCGATTCATGCGGATGATGGAACGTTCCTCCGCCCGTCGACGGGACCTCAAAGTCTTCGTTCCTTCCTTCAGCGGCCACCGGCTCCGGTAGCCAATCCAGCACCTGCAAACTTCGCCGGTGTGACGGGAAGTGCAACGAGTCAACCCGTTTCTAGTGCACTTCCAGCTATCGACCCATCAAGTAATCCCGTCAGCCAATTTTCGATGCCGGCGACTCGTATTCCGGGTGGCGCAGCCAGTGCCACTGCAGCGTCAAATACGCCACAGATCGATAGCGGCGTTACGGTGGGTGGTCGCCATCTGAACTATGGCGCCATGGTCAATGG
>JBARCX010000258.1:0-4063 GCA_049794535.1 Rhodanobacter sp. | reverse complement strand
TGGTTGTCCCCAGCATGGTTGTCGTGCGGCCGCGTAATACGCGGACACCTGAGACATATCCTATGCCTGCTACACGAGCGTTGCAGTCCGCCGCCACATCAGGGCGGCGGACGCATGGGTCATCTATCGATCACTTGGCGCCGTACAGCGACATCACATCCTGTCGCAGCGCAGCCTGGCTGTCCTTGCGCGCATAGAACATGTGACCGCCGGGATATTCCTTCACCTGCACGCGGGTGGGGTCGCCCATTTCGGGGATCTGGTCGACGATGAGGACGGATGCCATGAACGGGCAGGAGAGATCGTCCCAGCCGTGGGCGATCAGCACACGCAGGCCCGGATCGTTGGCTATCGATTCGCGCAGTTGCGATACGGAGCCCAGGTTGGCGTCGTCGTCCTCATGCCACAGCCGGTTCACGTCGAAGCTCAGCGCGTTGTAGCGGCCGTCGTATTTCCAGCCGACGGTCTGAGTCACGAAGTTGACCATCGCGGTGGTGGTGGGCGCGATGATGCCGTTGAGAATCGGGTCACCGGTCTGCTGATGCGGTGCATACGGGAAGGGGTCCCATGCGGTGACGTTGGAGTCGTAGCGGCTGCCCAGCTTACCCTCGGCGCGATAGACCTCGCGCAGGTAGGCCTGGGTTTCCAGTCGACCACCGGAGCGCAGCACGAAGGTCGGGTCGAGGCCGGTCAGCTCGGTTACCTTCTGGATCATGCGCTGGGTAGCCGCCGGATCGGCGCGACCTTTAAGCAAGGTGGTGGCGTAATCGCCGCGGGTGTAGTCGATGATCGAAGCCATCGTTTCCGGGGTGAGCTTGTGCTCGCGCTCCAGATGCGCGGCGGCGATCGAGGGTAGCGTGAGCATCCATGGCAGGGGCGATACGTTTTCATCGGTGGATGCTGCCGCATCGAGATAGGGCGACAGCAGCACCACGCCGTTCATCGCTACGCCGAGTTCGGTTTGCAGATAGTCGGTGATGCGCGGGCCGCGGAAGCCGCCGTAGCTTTCGCCCACCAAGTACTTGCGTGACTCCATGCGGCCGTTCTTCACCAGCCAGTCGTAGACGATGCGCGAGAGGTATTTGATGTCGTTGTCGGTGCTGTAGAACTGCTTGGTGGCTTCTTTTTCGTCCACCAGCGCACGGCTGTAGCCGGTGCCGACAGGGTCGATGAAGACCAGATCGGTGAAGCCTAGCCACGTGCCTGGGTTGTCATGCAGTGTTGCCGGGTCGGACGGGTTGTCGCCTTCGACGCCGAAGTTCACCTTCTTCGGGCCGATCGCGCCGAAGTTCAAATAGACCGACGAGGCACCCGGGCCGCCGTTGACCGCAAAGGTTACCGGCCGGTTCTTGCCGGGCATGGTGTAGGCGGTAAATACCACCTGGCCGATGACGGTTCCTTTCTCATCGAGCACCGGCAGCGAACCGACGGTAACGGTGTACTTCAGCGTTTTGCCATCGACCTGGGTGCTCTGCGAGGTGTGTGCATCGGCCGGGAACGGCGGCAGATGGAAGCCATTGCTACTGCCAGGGTCCTGCGCCGCTGGAGTTTTCGAGCTGTCGGCAGCCCAGGTAGTGGGGGCATGGAGTCCGGCAGCGATGAGGGCGGTAAGCAGGGCGACTTGCAGTGGCTTGCGCACAATGGGTCCTTCGGGCGGGAAATTCGTCCAGACTAGCGGCCAGCGCATCGGGGGACGTGTGCCCAAAGACATAGATGGACGTCTGAATCATCTTGCTTTCTGAGCAATCGAACATTGAACGAGTTGACGCACTGCATTAGATTTTGCGGTTCGCGTATGAGGGGAAGGGGATCATGATCATGAAACGCATGCTGGCCATGGGGGCCACATTGCTACTTTGCGCATGCGGTCATAGCGTGCGTACGCCAGCTTCGCTCGGTGGTTTGGTGGTGCCGGGGACCGCGCCGTGGCTGCAAATTGCTGCGGGGCCGGACAAGGTGGATGTGCGCGGGCTCGACCAGTCGCTCACCCTGGAGCCAGATCCGACCTTGTCAGTGGCGCTGCAATCACAGCTGGGGCAAGCACTGCAGCCGGACTATTTCGCCGACCTCATCATCAGCTGCGACTCGATTGAAACGGGTATGCGAGTGAATCAGAAGAAGGCGCCGGGTGCGGTGGCGATGGATCTCTCCATCCGCTGCACGATCAATGCGAGCGGGCAGGAGACGTCGCATACGTATCAAGTGAAGCCTTCAACGGCAATCGCTGATGGTGCGGGTGACACGGCATATGCGCAGGCACTGCCGACTCTGCTAGCTGCTGGTGCGAAGGATCTTGCCAGTCAGCTTGATGTGGGCATCAAGGCGACGGCGAAGCGTCGCTGAGCGTGGAAATGAGTGCTTAGGGTCAGCGCTTTCAAGGTCTTTCCATGCTCGTCGTCCCTGCCTGCGCAGGGACGACGAGCAATACGGTGCTCGGGAGATTTTGAACAAGCTCTCTTAAGATTCAGAAACGATCGCTGGCAGCCAGATAGCGCCATTGCCCCGGCGGCATGCGAGACATCGGCACGCGGCCGATGCGTATGCGCTTCATCGAGATGAGCTTCAGTCCTACGGCGTTGCACATGCGTTCGATCTGGCTTGGCTGTACGCGTTTGAGCGCAAAGCGCAGATGGGTTTCGTTCTGCCAGCTCACCTTGATCGGCGGTAGCGCGTAGCCATTGAAGCTGAGCCCGTGGTTGAGCAGTTTCAGCCCCTCGGGCGAGAGTGTGCCGCTCACTTCAGCGACGACTTCCTGTTCGATGCGATCGGCATCGTCATCCAGTCGGCGGTTGACTCGCCAGTCCTGGGTGAACACCACCAGGCCGCTGGCCTCGTCGGGTAGTGCTAGCGGCGACTCCAGCCGCGCAAAGTGCCGCTTCAGCAGTTGGACGCCGGAGCTGTCGTCCTCCGAGTGTGTGGATGGCCCAAGCAGCGCGCGTGCTGCAGCGACACTGAGCCCTGCTGGTTTGTGCAGGATGAATGTGGCCGGCTCCGTCGGCTCGAGCTTGGCATCCTGATGCAGCGCAACCTGCTGCGTCGTCACCATGAATTGCGGCTCCTCCACGGACTCACCATCGACCAGCACCCAGCCGCCCTCGATGTACTGCTCCGCTTCACGCCGCGAGCAGCCGGTGAGTGCAATGACGCGTTTGGCGAGGCGAACAGGTTCTGTCATCGAAATAGCCGTGGTGGATAGGGGGCGTGGATAGGGGGCTATTGTAGGCGTTGTATGCGATGCGCCGGGTGGCATTCGGTGGAACCGTCCCCAGATGAAGGGTTCGGCTCTAGATCCTGCTCAATATCTCCGCGTGGCCCGCGCCGGAAGCTGTTTGCGCGCAAGACAAGGAAGAACGAATGAGTGTATGTCGATACATGATCGAGTGATGACGCAGGCTTGTGGGCAAACAGACCCGGCCCGAAGGGTTGCTCCTGAGTGGCCGCCATGCGGCAGAGCGCGGCTTGACCTGACGGCCAGTCAGGCGCTGCGCCACGCACTACCACCTGGCGGCCACTCAGAAGCAACGCGGGCTACTCGGAGATTTTGAGCAGGCTCTTACAGGACGCACGCATGATTCCGTTTTCCATCCTCGACCTGGCGCCAGTCACTGTCGGTAGCGATACCACGCAGGCGTTTCGCAACACGCTGGATCTGGCGCGACTGGGCGAATCGCTGGGCTATCGCCGCTATTGGCTGGCCGAGCATCACAACATGCCGGGTATCGCCAGCGCGGCAACCGCCGTGCTGATTGGGCATGTGGCGGGTGGCACCTCGACCATTCGGGTGGGCGCCGGCGGCATCATGTTGCCCAACCATGCGCCACTGCAGGTGGCCGAGCAGTTCGGCACGCTGGCGTCGCTCTATCCCGGTCGTATTGACCTGGGGCTGGGTAGGGCGCCGGGTACCGACCAGCCGACGATGCGTGCGCTGCGCCGTTATGCCGATGGCGCCGAGACGTTCCCGGACGATGTGCTGGAGCTGCTGCATTACTTCGAGCCGGCAAAACCGGATCAGCAAGTGCGCGCGGTGCCTGGTGCGGGCATCGAGGTGCCGGTTTGGTTGCTC
>JBARCX010000257.1:0-9584 GCA_049794535.1 Rhodanobacter sp. | reverse complement strand
CCATCCCCGGCTTGCCGGCAAGCGGACCGATGTCACCCAAACCCCGCACCGCGGTGCCGTTGGTGATCACCGCAACGAGATTGCCGCGCGCCGTCATCTCACTGGCGGCGTTGGGATCTTCCACGATCGCTTCGCAGGCGTACGCCACGCCAGGCGAGTAGGCCAACGACAAGTCGCGCTGGGTCAGCAGCGACGTGGTCGGTGAGACCATGATCTTGCCCGGACGCGGGAGACGGTGGTATTCGAGCGCGGCTTGACGCAGATCTTCGGGGAGGGCCATCGGATACGTTACAACTGATGAGGGAATGGGGCCGTCGCGCCAGGCGACGTCTAGGGATGGTAGCACCGGGCTGGCCTGTTCCGACCGCGCCAATCAAAGCAAATCGCACAACTGTAGGTACATCAACCACGGCACGCCTATGACAAGGCCTGGACCTGCAAACTTGGCCTGCTAGACGTCGACCGCACACGGCAGCTACACGCTGCTCGACAACGCGTCAGCCTTCACCTTCCCCATATGGATGCGGTTGACGAACAGCGAGAACGCCAGCTTGCCAGCCAGCCCATGCACCTGTTGCATCCACGGTGGCAGCCAGCGTGGTTGCGCAAGCGCACCGGAAGCGAAATGTGGCTCCAGACTCAGTACATCGTGCAACGCCAACTTGCCGGCGAACAGATTGCGCAAAAGATCCATCCGTCGCTGTTTCAACGCCCAACGAAAGAACGTATGCACGGTGATCAAACCGGACAGATACACATTGTCCTTGGCAAACGCAGCGCCACCGGTCAATGGCACGCCACGGAACACCCGCTGGGCGGAGTGGAAACTGTCGGCCGCGCTTTGCCCGCAACTACTGAAAAACTGGTAGACCTCGACGAAATCGGCGCCATTCAACGCCATATCGATGGCCAGGATGCGCAGGCTGATGCGCTTGAGTCGCGCGATATCGATCGCGCCCGACATCACCTCGGCGAACACCGCCAGCCCTTCCTGCGTCGCGGTAACACGCGGCGAGGTACGTGCCAGCGAAGCCAGCAACGGCTGTGCACGACCATTCAATGCAGTGAGCGAATGCACTAAAGCTTCGTGCGCCAACAATTGGTGCCGATCGTATTCGCTGAAACGGGTACCGCCACGCAGGCGGATGCGCGTGGCGCCGGCCGCCGCCTTCGCGGTGAGCTCCGGATCAACTTCCACGCGAATCGTCTCGGCACCGAAAAAATCGTCCAGTGTTTTCGCCAACTCGTCGCGCAACGTATCGGCCGGAATGCTCATGTCGATATCGTCAGTCAACAAATCGGCACCAAGCTCGTCGGACAGCTCCACGAAATAGTGCGCTGCGTCGAGATTGCTGCGATCACTGCCTGGGATCGGATCACCCGGCCGGCCGTACAACGCAATCGAGGGTGCCGTGACGCCCGTTGTACCTACGGCTTCCATCATCTCGGCGGCTATGCGCCAGGATTCGGCGGTACGACCGAGATAATCGCCAAGCGGATCGTCATTACCCGCTTCGCGCTCGATCGCTTCGAGCTCGGCCCGTGCCTCGGAGAAATCCTGTCGCTGATAGGCCACCTCAGGCAACGAGAACTGTCCCTTGCCGTAAGCCGCAATCATGCGTTCTTCCAACGAGGCCGGCCATGCCAGTGCCGAAAGGATATTGATACCGCGCACCGCCGCCAGCAGCCGCTGATCGAGCGCTGCGTAGCGTTCAAGCCCCGCCGGAATGGGGGTTGTTTGCATCGTCATTCTCGTTCGCGCTGTCCACGTTGCCCATGTGGTTTTGTTGGCGGCCGGCCACCGCGCTGACGGCGCAGACGCGCTTCCAGCGTGGCGGCCTGCTCCTCACGCTCGTCACGCAACTTGAGATAGTTGCGCCAGCGCTCGGCGGTCAGCTCACCGTTGTCGAGCGCCTCCTGCACGGCACAACCAGGCTCACTACCGTGGCCGCAATCGGCAAAACGACAGGTTTCGGCGAGTGCTTCGATATCGGCAAACAGGTCGAGGTTTTCCTCACCGGTCAGCTTCAGCTCGCGCATCCCCGGCGTGTCGATCAAACAGCCGCCACTGGGCAATTGCAGCAAGGCGCGGTGCGTGGTGGTGTGGCGGCCACGGCTATCGTGCGCACGCACGGTATTAGTCGCCATACGGTCGACGCCAAGCAAGGTATTCGTGAGGGTGGATTTGCCCGCACCCGAGGAGCCAACCAGCACTGCGCTATCACCCAACTGCAGGTACTGCGCCAAGCCAGCCACGCTGATCGCATCTTTACCGTTGATTGCGTGAATCGGTGTACCGGGAGACAGCCGTGCACGCAGCTGCGCCACTAGCTCCTGGGCGTCGGCCAGGGTGTCCAGCTTGCTCAGCAGCACCACTGGCTGCGCACCGGAGTATTCGATGAGCGACAGATAGCGCTCGATCCGCGCCGGATTGAAATCACCGTCCAGCCCGGTCAGCACCAGCACGTAATCGATATTCGTAGCGATCAGTTGGCGCTCGTAGCGCTCCCCGGCAGCGGCACGCGACAGCACACTGCGCCGTGGCAACACACTGACGATATGCGGTGGCTTACCCGCCTCGATTTCGACGAAATCGCCGACCGCAGGTCGCTCAGCGGGATCAATCCCCCGCTTGAGAAAGTGTCCAGCCGGCTGGGCGCCGAATATCTGCTCACCATCGTGCAGCTCGTAGCCGGCACGATGCTGCGCCACCACGCGGGCCAACTGCCTACCGCCCTCGGGTAAGTGATCGCCGCGCCAGCCGATGCGGCGCAGGCGCTCAATGGTCTCGGCATCCGTCATGGTTCGGGATTATGCCCTAGAGCCCGTCCTCATAGTCCACGTTGACCGGATCGGAAGCTGGCTGCACGCCATGACAATGAAACATAACGCTGTTGTTTACGCCACGTGATGAGGCCGACAGCCGAGTCGCCCGAACCCGATGGTCGCCCTGAAATAGCCCGAAATCGCACTGGAATACGCCTCGCACCTAGGAACCAGACGCTGCTAGCATGCGGAAAAGCCGGCCGCTACGCCGGCACCACAAACACTAAGGACGTAAGCGTTGGCCCCGATCAAACCCAGTGCGCACCTGGCGGAAGTGCGTTATGAAATTCGTGGTGCACTCACTCGCCGCGCGCGTGAGCTGGAAGCGGCTGGCCGGCCGATCATCAAGCTCAACATCGGCAATCCGGGCCGTTACGGTTTCGAGACACCCGCACATCTGCGCGAGGCCATCGCAACACACCTGCGCGACAGTGAAGCCTACGGCCACGAACAAGGCCTGGACGAAGCACGCGAAGCGATTGCTGCGAAACATCTCGCGCAGGGCGCACTGCACGTAAACGCTGATCGCATCTTTATTGGCAATGGCGTCAGCGAGCTAATCGACCTCACCCTGCGTGCATTGCTCCAGCCCGGCGACGAGGTGCTGCTACCCAGCCCCGACTACCCGCTATGGAGCGCTGCGACCATTCTTAATGACGGCACGCCGCGTTATTACCGCTGCCTTGCTGAAAATGGACACCTGCCCGATCCAGACGAAATCGAGGCATTGGTAACTCCGCGTACCCGTGCGCTGGTGCTGATCAATCCGAACAATCCCACCGGCGCGGTTTACCCGAAAGCACTGCTGGAACGTATCGTGGCTATCGCCGCGCGGCATCACTTGTTGCTGCTGGCCGATGAGATCTACGACGAAATTCTCTACGACGACACACCCTTCCAGCCGCTGGCCGCTGTCGCAGGCGAACTGCCCTGCCTTAGCTTCGGCGGCTTGAGCAAGGTGCATCGGGCCTGCGGTTATCGGGTGGGCTGGGTGAGCCTGTCGGGTGATCATGCACGCACCGCCGAATACCGCGATGCGTTGCAATTGCTGGCCGCTTTGCGCTTGTGCGCCAATGTCACTGCGCAATGGGCTGTGCCGCCTGCGCTGGAAAGCGCACCGACCATCAATGCCCTGACCTCACCCGGTGGCCGCCTGCATGAGGCGCGCAGGGTGGTCCTCGAAAGTGTCGCTGCTAGCGAATACCTGGATCTGGTCACACCCGCCGGAGCCTTGTACGCGTTCCCGCGAATTCGTGCCGATCGCATCCATACATTCGACGACAACGTATTCGCACTGCGCTTGCTCGAGGAGGAGTCGGTACTCGTGGTACCCGGCACCAGCTTCAACGTACCGGCAAGTCGCCATCTCCGCCTGACCCTGCTGCCGCTGCCCGCCGACCTCGCTGAAGTGTTCGTGCGGATGGATCGCGTACTGGCACGCATGGCGACAGAGCAGCCGAAGCGCGCCGCCGTTGCCTGATCGCCCAAACTAGTTCATATCCTTGCCCTCTCCCTCGGAGAGGGTTATCGAGACCACTCATGCCGCTGCACTATCTTGCCCTCGGCGACTCCTACACCATCGGCGAAGGCGTCGCACCCGACGGGCGCTGGCCCATGCAGCTTGTCGCCCGGCTACGCCGCACCGGTATACATCTGGAGGATCCCCAGATCATTGCCACCACCGGCTGGACAACCGATGAGCTGGCTACTGCTATCGAGGCCGCGACTTTCGCCCCGCCCTACGACCTGGTCAGCCTGCTGATCGGCGTGAACAACCAATACCGCGGCCGCAGCGCGAACGAATATCGCGATGAATTCCGCCAGCTGTTAGCCCGCGCCATCGCAATGGCCGGCAAGCGACCCGCACGCGTACTCGTGCTATCGATTCCGGACTGGGGTGTCACCCCGTTTGCCCGCAATAGCGATCGTGACACGGCGCGTATTGGCCACGCGCTGGACGTTTACAACGCTATCGCTCGCGAGGAAACCACGCACGCAGGCTCGCATTGGGTCGACATCACTGGCATCTCGCGTCAGTACCCCACGCTACTTGCCGATGACGGCCTGCACCCATCCGCGGAGCAGTACACCTTGTGGACCGAGGCGAGCCTGCCGGCAGCACACTCTGCGCTGCAGTCGAATACCCACTCATAAGCCCCCGGCCAGATACCACCGCAACCAGCTTGCAACGATTTCGCCATCACCCGGTGACGTAATGGGTTCAGTCTGGCCTCCCGGTACCCCACCGGAGGCGCCGTCATGGCCTATCACTGCCGCAGTGCTTTCATCTCCGACGTTCATCTGGGCACACCCGACTGCAAAGCCGGGTATCTGCTCGACTTCCTGCGCCAGCTACGGTGCGAAAAGCTCTACCTGGTTGGCGACATCATTGATCTGGAGGCCCTGGCGAAACGGCGCTGGTGGCATGCCGACCATAGTGCAGTGATCGCCGAGGTGTTGGACATGGCCCGGCGCGGCATCGAGGTCACCTATATCCCTGGTAACCACGACGCACCACTGCGTGGCCTGGCCGGGCAATCGGTCTGCGGCGTGAAGATTGAGCTAGACGCCGTGCATGAAGGTTTTGATGGTCGCCGTTACCGAGTCAGCCATGGCGACGAGTTCGATCCTGAGCAAATCGGTCGTAGCTGGATGCTGCACCTGGGTGAAGCCATGCATCGGTTTATTTGCTGGAGCAATCGCCGCGTGCATGCCATGCGTCGGCGGATGGCACTGCCGTATCTGCCGCTATCGATCATCGTGAAGTCGCATATCGGTAAGGCTATGGCCTACATCCATGCCTACGAGGAGCGCGTTGCCCTCGATGCCTGCGAACGCGGCTTCGATGGTCATATCTGCGGACACATCCACTACGGCCAGGTGCGCCAGATCAATGGCACGCTCTACCTTAACGATGGCGACTGGGTCGAGCATTGCACCGCACTGATCGAAGACGCTACCGGCGCGATGGAACTGATCCACTGGAGCGAGCAGCCCGCTGCCCTTGCTCATGCCAGCCGTGAGCTACTGGAGCCTTCATCGACCGCTGCACTGGCGTTGGCGCCGCTCGCCCGGCGCCGACGCAGCCCAAGCCCGTTACGGCCGGCCGCCTAAGCCGTAGAACGGAAAACAGAAAAGAGGAGTGAGAAATAAGATGAGGGCACGAACATCCTGGCCTTCGATACCGGGCAACAACGCGCTCTTTTCTCACTCCTCCTGCCTAATTTCTTACGCGCCCCACAGGCTTGAACCACTCGCCAAACGCCGCCATATGGGATGATTGCTCTCTCTACTGGAGTCTTCCCATGTCCCTCGACACCACGACCCGCACCCGAATCGAGACCCTGCTCAAGGACCACCGCGTGGTGCTGTTCATGAAGGGCAACCGTGCACAGCCGATGTGCGGCTTCTCCGCCGCCGCGACCAATACGCTGAACGAGCTGCTGCCTGACTACCACACGGTGAACGTGCTGGAAGATCCCGAGATTCGTGAAGGCATCAAGGCCTTTGGCAACTGGCCCACCATCCCGCAGCTTTATGTGGAAGGTGAACTGATTGGTGGCGCTGACATCATCCACCAGATGTACGCCAGCGGCGAGTTGCATCAGTTGTTCGGTGCCGCCGCACCGGATCGCACACCGCCAGAAATCACCATTACCGACAAGGCCGCCGAGGCGATCCGCCAGGGCACGGCCAATGCCCAGGGCGTCGCACTGCACCTGGAAATCGGCCCTGACCATAGTGCCGGCTTCCAACTGGCCCCGGCCGGCGATCACGACATCGTCGCCAGTTCGAATGGGCTGGACGTGCACTTTGATCCGGCCAGCGCGCAGCGTGCCAAGGGCATCGTGATCGACTGGGTCTCCACCGTGCAGGGCGAAGGCTTGAGCCTGAAGTTTCCCGGCGCGCAAGAAATCAAGTCGATGAGCGTGCAGGAACTGCAGCAGCGCCTGACCGACGGCAGCATCACCCTGATTGACGTGCGCCCAGCCCAGGGCCGTGCCCAAGCGGCGCCATTGGCTCAGGCCCGCATCCTTGAAGACGAAGGCTACGAGGCCCTCGCCTCGCTACCCAAAGACACCGCCCTGGCTTTCATCTGCCACCACGGCAACTCCAGCCGCGGCGTGGCCGAGCGCTTTGCGGCGCACGGCTTCAACAACGTGCATAACGTGGAAGGCGGCATGGATGCATGGGCGGCCAAGATCGACCCAAGCGTGCCTCGCTACTGATCGTCAGCGCATCTGTTTCAGCATCCAAGGGCCCCCATCGGGGCCCTTTCTTTGCACGGCTCGATGCGATGCTCTGGCCACAGCAAAGTCCACTCGCCTTTGCGCGTGGACTCCGTCAGGTTTCCGCCCACATACGGAGCAGGTTCGCACGGGACTTGCTGATCAGGTCGAAAGTCGGGCTCTTCCCTTCTCGCGTGAACGTCAGATGCTTGGCGTTTTCCATATCCCACAATATCTCTCTCTGTGCAGGATCACGTACCTGGCTTTGCACCCAGATGATCGCTGCATCGCGCACGCCTCGGGTGACCGGTGTTACGTGATGCAACGTGTTGGCGGGATAAGCAATCGCGGCACCCGCCTCAAGCTTGAACTGGCTGCTGATGCCATTCGTGAATACGGTCAACTCACCGCCGTCGTAGCTTCGTGGGTCGGAGAGAAAAATGGTGATGGCAATATCGCTACGTATCGCATTGCTCATGCTGCCCATGACGGGCGTATCCACATGCGGACCGTATTCCATGCCTTGTACATAGCGATTGAACAATACCGACGTCGCCGTCGCCGGCAACAATGCCGTCTGCAATTCGCCGCTACGCATGAAGGCTTCTCGCACGATGCGCGCGATCTGCTCATACTCGGGCGTACCCGGCGCCACTTGCAGATTCCGCTTTACCTCACGCGCGGACCAGCCGGCCGTGTCAGCTCCATCAATAAAGGGGACACCCTGCAGCGTGGATTGAATGACTGCCAGCTCACTAGGACCGAGAACAGCGGGGAAACAGTGGATCAAGGCAGTAACCCTTCATGAGGTTGCATGAGTGCCTCCATGGTAATCGCACATCCCATGCAGCGAAACGCCTACCGCTAAGAGCCGTTCTTTAACCTGTGAAGAACATGCAAGACTAGGCACCGATTCTGAAACCATTCGCATCAGGTAGCCCATGTCGCCTCCCAACCTCTCTCCCGCAGCACGTCAGTGGCTGAGCGAAGCCGGCATGGCCTTGTCCCAAGGGCGTCCGGATTTGGCCGAACACCCCCTTAAACGCGTACTCGCCGAAGCGCCCGGCCTTGCCAACGCGCAATTCTTGTACGGCATAGCCTGTCAGATGCGTGGCGACAACATCACCGCCGCTGAGTACATGCGCAAAGCCGCAAAGCAACGCCCTGATGACCCAAACATTCTCACGAATCTAGGGGGTGCCCTTTACGACTCCGGCGCCACCGAAGAAGCATTCGTCTGCCTGCGCCGCGCCACAGAACTGGCGCCCGCGCAAGCATCACACTGGTACAACCTCGGTAAAGCGCTGAAATTGAATTGGCAGCTGGATGAGGCCGCGGATGCCTTGCGACGCGCGATCGATCTGGACGAACGGCATATCGCTGCGCGCAACACGCTTGCCGACATTTTCACGATACGCGGCAACATCCCCGATGCAGTTGCCGAATACCGCAAAGTGCTGGCCTTGCAGCCCGATAACGCACAGGCCTGGCATGGATTGGCCAATCTGAAAACGGAGCCGCTCACCCTGCAGGATGCAAAGCAGATTCATCACATCCTGCAAAACCAGCAACTTTCGCCCGACGACCGCGTATCACTCGGTTTCAGCCTGTACAAAGCGCTCGAGGACCAACGTGACTACACCGGCGCCTTTCAGGCATTGCGCGAGGCCAACGCAATCAAACGCCAGCAGGTCTCATGGGATGCGGCCGTCGAGCATGCCCATGCTAGCGACATCATCGAAGCCTTCCGCCATCCGTTGCCAGCTCCGCTCGATCCGACCCTCGGACACGAGGTGATTTTCATCGCCAGCCTTCCACGTTCCGGATCGACGCTGGTTGAGCACATCCTTGCTTCGCACCCGCTCGTAGAAGGTGCAAATGAGATCAGCGACCTCTCTGACGTTCTCGAAGACGAATCCAAACGACGCGGCAAAGACTTTCCCTATTGGGTGACCGACGCCACGGCGGAAGATTGGGCGCGACTAGGCAAGCACTATCTTGCGCGCACCACCCGCTGGCGTGCCAAGCGTCCTTATTTCACCGACAAAGGGTTGCAGAACTGGCAATGGATTGGAGCGATTCGTGCCATGTTGCCAGGCGCCAAAATCATCAACTGTCATCGCGATCCGGTCGAAACCTGTTTTGCCTGCTACCGCCAGTTATTCAGTGAAGGCATCCACTTCAGCTATGACCTGGACGATCTGGCCAGCTATTACAATGACTATCAACACCTCAGTGACTACTGGCAGAAACATCACCCGGGCCAGGTGCTCGATCTTGCCTACGAAACACTGGTGCAAGAACCCGAAGCACAGATCCGGCAACTGCTTGCCTTCTGCCAATTGCCCTTTGATGCCGCATGTCTCTCGCCACACCAGACTCAACGCGATGTGCACAGCACAGCGAGTGCAGCGCAAGTACGCCAACCCATACGAGGCGATACGGCGCGCAGTCCGCGATATCGAGATCTTCTGAAGCCACTCATCGAACGTCTAGGTCACTGACATGAAGAAGGCCGCCGGACAACCG
>JBARCX010000256.1:0-8835 GCA_049794535.1 Rhodanobacter sp. | reverse complement strand
ATTTATATCTTCGCAAAGTGCACGCAGTTGTCCGCGGACAATGCCCGGGTGAGAACGGACAGCACAACGGACAGCGGCGTAGCTCAATCCGCGCTGGTTGGTGCGGAGAACATCAGGATGGTGATTTCGTTGCCTTCGGGGATCTGCAAGGCCGGGGTGCCCAGGGCCGCAATGCGATCCTTGAAGTCATCCAGGTCCACACGCTTACCCATCGCCGAGCGACCGTTCACCGCCCAAACGCGGCTGCCTTGTTTCCAGCGCGCCAATGCCACATCAAGCTTCGGTGTAACGAGTGCGGTGTCCCCGATCGGTGCTGTGCCTTTGGGTTGCAGTACGGTGAGCATGGTGGGGGCATTCGCGTCACCGGTGTATACGGTGTCGCCGGGGCGGACATTCGCGGCCAGCGTGGCGGCGGCCATATCCCAGCGTGGCTTGGTCTCGACGCGATAAACCGGTGCGAGATTCACCGCGCACACCAGCAACAATACGGTTACCGCCACCGGTAGGAATCGACGCGGCAGTGTGGCTGCGCCTAGTCCGGCCAAGACGAAAAACGGTGCCGCGCTCCACAGGATATAGCGCGGTAGCACCATGGATTTGATCAGCGATATCGCTAGCAGCAGTAGCGGTAATACCGCGAAGCTCAAGAGCAGGATACGTCCCTCCATCCGTCCGCGCATGCGCCATAGGCCGACACCACCCAGTACGGCTACGAGTAACCCTAGCAGCGGTACGGCCGTGGGCAACACGCTGAATCGCACCACGGCAGCCATGCGCATCAGGTAGGCACTCTTGGCGACGATTCTGAGATTTTTCCAGCTGAGTGGAGGAATCCAATCGAACTTCTGCAGCATCTGTCCGTCACTGGCCGCCAGTATCGCGCCGTAGAAAGGCAAGCAGCACACAAGGATGAGCGCGAGGCTCAGCAACCCGTTACGCAGGAAGCCGGTACTCGCTTGCTGCGATGGCTGAAGACGCAGGCTGCGCCAGATTAAAATCAGCGAGACGTTGGCAGCGATCAACCATGGTGCTGCATCGCTGAGTACATCCAGTGCGCCGATGGTGCCGAGCACATAAGTGGCCCAGCCCCATCGTTCAAAATCGGGGTGGCGAATATCCAGTGAAGCGCGTGCGGGATTCTGCGCCAAGCGCACCATGCCCCACAGCGCGATGGTGATCAGCAAAGTGACTAGCGTGTATGAACGCGCTTCCTGGCCGTATTGCACTTGTAAAGGTGACAGCGCCATCAACAGTCCCGCCACGATGCCGGCGCTGCGACCACCAATGCGCCGTGCAATGGCAAACACCATGCCTGCCGACATCGCGCCGAACAGCGCGGAGGGAATACGCAACATGGCGTTGCCCGAGTCGAACTGCGAGATGAATTGCAGCAGCAGGAAGTAGCTCGGCATATGCCGATTGGCGAAGCTATCGGCGATCAGGCCTCCGGTGCCGAGATGAATGCGCTGGAAGGTCAGCGCCTCATCAAGCCAAAACGGCTGGCGTTCGATGTGAAGGAGCCGCGCCGCCAAGCCCACACACAGCACGAACAGCATCCATACGATGTCGCCTACAGGCCATTTCTCTGTGAGGCCGGGCCGCCAACGATCGATCAGCCCACTGCCGGCGCGCTGATTGCTGAGCACCATGATCGTGCTCAAGGCACAGCAGCCATGGCGATCACGATGACGACAGGTGTGTCACGAAAGCATCGCAAAAGTAGGTGGGGATGTTTCACGGACATGACAGCCCAAAATCTATCTGCGTGGGGAGTGTGAAAGCTAACGCGAGCAGGGTGGATTGGTTGTCATGGTGAGAGAACGCGTTGTGTCGCGTTCAGTCCGGCGCGCTGTATGAACGTGACTATGGAGCGTAGAGCCAATCGCTTGGTGTTCATTCAATCCATATCACCATGCCAACGCGCACATGCCACGCAGGCGAGGTTTTGAACTTTCGGCCTAGGCGTGTCAGGTTCTTCGGGCACTTTTCTACACGACGAAGATGCTCACCTATTTATAACAACTTCACTCGGTAGACTGTGTGGGCGGGTTGCAGCATCCAACGACTTGCTTAGGCGCCAGGTTACCTGCGGCATACCTATGAAATTCACGGGAATTCGATGGAGCATTACCGTTGCGGCCATCTTGATTGCGGTGGTTCATTTCCTGTGGCCGTCGTTTAGTTTTGATACCACTTACATTGTTTTACTTGTTGTCGCTGCTCTTCCGTGGCTTTCTCCCATCATAAAGTCGGTCGAGCTTCCTGGTGGTTTCAAAATCGAAGTTCAAGACTTGAAAGATGCGACAGATAAGCTGGCCGATGAAATGGCTAAGCCACTTAGGCGGACCTTCACCAGAGATGCACCGCAACAACAGCAACAACAGCAACAACAGCAACAACCGCAACAACCGCAACAACCGCAACAACCGCAACAACCGCAACAACCGCAACAACAGCAACAACAGCAACAACAGCAACAACAACAGCAACAGCAACAGCAACAGCAACAGCAACAGCAACAGCAACAACAGCAACAACAACAGCAGCAACAGCAACAGCAACAGCAACAGCAACAGCAACAGCAACAACAACAGCAACAACAGCAACAGCAACAACAACAGCAACAACAGCAACATCAGCCTGCTCCCGAGCGTGTCGATCCTTTCATTGCGATCCGGCAACTTGCCGCGAGCGATCCGAATTCGGCGCTGGTTGCTTTCCGTATCGAACTTGAGCACTGCCTATGGGTTCTTGCGCGGCGTTATGGCATCGACACGCAAGGTCGGCCGATTGGGCAATTACTTAGCGAGCTGCAGACGCTTCAGGTGATTTCGCCCTCCGTTGCTTCCGGGCTATCCGACCTTCTTGCGCTGTGCAATCAAGCGGCTCACGGTGCGGAAGTGTCGCCGGCTGCGGCTCAGTGGATGCTCGATACCGGCCCAAGGATCTTGGCGATTCTCGATCAAATGATCCGTAGTGACTGAGTAAAGTTCACTTAGTCAATCGGCTCATCAAGGTAAGACAGGCCTCATCGATGGCGCGCTTCTGCACGGCTTTATTCGGTGGGGGCTGCCACCCAATCACCGAATGCCAGTAAATGCGTGACTTCAGCATGGCCACGAACAGGTCGGCGGTGATGCGCGGGTCGAGCTTACCCAGCTTGCCTGCCTCGCCGGCCTCACTGAACCAGCGGAACAAACCGTTTTCTTTTTCGCCGAACTGCGCCATCAGTTTCAGGCTCTGTGCTTCGGAGCGCATACATTCGACCATCAGCACGCGGCTCAGTCGAACGAAGTCGGGGTCGCAGATCAGCTGCATCTCCTGCTCGGCGATCTCGCGCAGCTGTGCGGCGAAATCGCGCTGCTTGTCGTAATGCAACTTGCCGAGCGGATCCACGCGCTCGATCAGTAGCGCCAACACGGCCTCGAACACCGCCTCCTTGGAGGGGAAGTGCTTATACAGCGTGCGCTTGGAGACTTCGGCGCGGGTGGCAATGGCTTCCATGCTGGCACCGGCCAATCCGTGCGCAGCGAGCTCGGCGATACCGGCATCGAGCATGGCGTTGCGTTTGTTGAGGCTTCGATTCACAAGTGGCTCATCCCTAAAAGTACACGGTCTAGTTTACTTTCTTTGTGGGCAAGCATAAAGTGTACGGAAGAGTTTACTTTTGGTGGAGTCATCGTGATGGCAATCAGCCTTGTTGTTGGCCTGCTCGGCCTTGTGCTTGCAGTGTGGCGCGTTATGACGCGTACAGCGCCTGAGCGTGTGGACTACCTTCGCTCACGTGCCTGGCGTGGCGGCCGCTTTCGCAATGTGGCTGACACGCATAAAGGCAAGCTGGGTGAGGTGATGCGCATGTTCTGGGCGAATCGCGGTCATCGACGCATACCACGCGCTGCGCTGCCGGTCGTACCCGTACGTGCGGATGTGTTGAGTGGTTCGGCGTCGCAGGCGCTGCAAGTGACTTGGCTTGGCCACTCCACCGTATTGATCGAGATCGACGGTCTACGCCTGTTGACCGACCCGGTACTGAGTGAGCGTGCCTCACCATTCTCGTTTGCAGGGCCAAAGCGTTTCACGCCACCGGCGCTGACCGTGGCGCAGTTGCCGCCGATCGATGCGGTCGTCCTCTCGCACGATCATTTCGACCATTTGGATCGCGACACCATTCGCGCGCTGGCTGACAAGGTCGGTCGCTTCTATACGACGCTGGGTGTGGGGCGCCGACTTGTGGCCTGGGGCGTGCCGGCGGATCGCGTGGTGGAGTTGGATTGGTGGCAGCAAGCTACGTTCGGTCCGCTTACCTTGGCAGCTACACCTGCGCAGCACTTCTCCGGCCGCGGACTGCGCGATGGCAATTCGACACTGTGGGCGTCGTGGGTCGTACTGGGTACGCGCGAACGTTTGTTCTTTAGCGGTGATACCGGCATGCATGCCGGCTTTGCCGAGATCGGCGAGCGCTATGGACCGTTCGACCTCACCTTGATCGAATGCGGTGCTTACAACGAGTTGTGGCCTGACGTGCACATGCAGCCGGAGCAATCCATCGCTGCGCATCAACTCGTGCGAGGCAGAACCATGATGCCGGTGCATTGGGGTACGTTCGATCTCGCCCTGCATCGCTGGGACGAGCCGGCTGAGCGTGCGCGTGCGCTGGCGGCGGAGCAGGGCGTGCAACTGGTGCAACCACGTCCGGGTGAAACGGTGCGTCCCGATTCCACGTTGCAGGCACCGTGGTGGCGTACATTCGAAGCGGATGCCACCGTGCGGCATGCAACGCCTATGTCGAAAGAGCGCACTGCATGAGGGATGCATCAAGGTAGCTGAGCGGTGCTGCGTACAAACCATGCTGATAGAGCGAGGCGCATCCCCGTATGGAGATGCGCCTCTTCAGAGCTTCTACGCCAATTAACGCAGACCACCACCCGCAAACAGATGCTCGCCGGTTAGCCAGCTGGAATCGTCGGAAGCCAGGAATACGGCAATCGAAGCGATGTCGTTCGGCTGGCCAATACGACCCAGTGGCGTTTGCGAAACGGCGTGGGTTTCAAAATCCGAACCGATGAAGCCGGCCGTATGTGTGCCTTCGGTTTCGACCATGCCGGGGTTCAGCGCGTTGACGCGAATCTTGCGCGCGCCAAGTTCACGCGACAGCACGCCGGTGATGGCGTCCACTGCACCCTTGGTGGCCGTGTATACCGAGCTTCCCGGCGGCACGATGCGCGTCACGAGGGAGCCGATATTGATGACGCTTCCGCCTTCGCCGAGATGCTTGGCTGCTGCCTGTGTGGTTAGCAACAGGCCGAGTACGTTGACGTTGAACTGCTTGTGATAGTGCTCTTCGGTGATGTCCTCAAGCGGGGCGAACTCGTAGACGCCCGAGTTGTTGACGAGGATATCCAGCTTGCCGAACTGCTTGATCGCCGCATCGACGATGGCTTGCGCGTCGGCCGCCTTGGAAACGTCGCCTTGCACAGCAACGGCCTTACCGCCGGCCGCGTTGATGTCGGCAACGATGGCATCGGCACCTGTCTTGCTGGATGCGTAGTTAACGACCACTGACGCGCCTTCTGCGGCCAGCGATTTGGCAATGGCGGCGCCAATGCCTTTGGATGCGCCGGTAACGATGGCGACTTTACCTTTGAGCTTGCTCATGACGTGTCCTGATGGAGTGGGTTGCTGGAGGTGTGGTTCTTTGATTCCGTAGTTCGTAACTTATGAACTATAGAACTAAATGTCAAGGGCTGATAAAGTAAAGCTCATGAGACCCCTGATTCACCCAGCTATCGAAGACGTCACCGTGGAGGGCATCCTGCATGCCTTGTCCGATCCCGTGCGTGTCTCGATCTATGCAGAGTTGGCCGGCTCGGCTTGCGCGCATATCTGCTCGAATTTTCTGCAGATCAGCGACCGCGCCATTCCCAAATCCACGCTTTCACAGCACTTCCGCGCGCTACGGGAAGCGGGGTTGATTCGTAGCGAGCGGCTGGGTGTGGAAATGCATAACACCACGCGTTGCACGGAGATCGAGCAGCGGTTCCCCGGGTTGCTACCGGCCATCATGTACGCGCATGGTGTGCAGTCCGCAGAGCGGGCTCGTGCGGCAAAGCGGAAGGTTGCGGCGAAGAAGGCGAAGGCTGGTTGAGGGCGGCACCCCATTCGTGAATTACGCGACATAAGTCCCTCCCTGGCGCGCAGCGAGGGAGGATTGGACGGGGGCACCACTTAGGCAAGTGTTTACCCCCTCCCAGCCTCCCCCTGCGAGCAGGGGGAGGAGCGAAAGCCAAAGTCTTTAGCGCTGGCTACTTTGATATCAGCAGCAGTAACGACTGGCCGCATTGGCTGTAGGTAGCACCTGCACCACCGATCTCGGTTTCGTTACCTGGGGTGACGAAGGTGTTGGGACCATCGTTCCAGTTGCAGGTGTCCGTCACGCGATACCAATTCGTGCCGGTGGGTGGTGGTGGCAAGGTGAAGGTCACGCTGCCGGACCAACCGTTGTAGGCGATATACATCGAGTTGGAATCGCCGAAGGACGCACCATCGACGGTATAGGCGAGCGCGTAATTGCCGGTGTTGCTCCAATAACTGCTGGTAGCGACCGCGCCGCTCGGTTCGTACCAAGCGACTTGGCTGGCGGTATACCAAGTGACGGGGCGAAGCGCCGGATGCGCGAGGCGGAAGGCAATAAGCCGTTGCGCGAAGTTATAGAAGTTCGACTGGTTGGTGCTCCAGGTGAAATTCAGCCAGTTCGCTGTGGAGTCGAGGTTATATGCGTTGTTGTTACATTGAAGCGAGCGCAGGTATTCGTCGCCGCCTTGCATCATCGGCGTGCCTGCCGACAACATCACGAAGGCCAGGCCGGTGCGTGCCGCGCGGCGTTGGTCGTAAGCGGTGCCGGTACCGGCCGAGAGACCTTGATCCCAACTGTAATTATTGGTGATGCCGCCATCGGATGGGCCATACGGCCAAGCCTGAGTGTTGTTGGCGCCATTGCATGAATACACGTCGTTGAGCGTCAGGCCATCGTGGATATCGATGAAGTTGGTGGAGTTCCACGGCGAACGACCACTGGCTTGGAACAGGTTGGACGAGCCGGAGAAATCATTCGCATCCTGGCCAATGGAGATGGTCATATTGCCGAGTTCGTTCTGCGCCTCGCGCACACTGTCGCGGAACACGCCGTTCCACTCAGACCAACCCTTCGGGAATCCACCTAGTTGGTACTCGTTGCTTCCGCTCGCGGCCCATGGTTCGGCATACAGATCCAATCCATTGCCACCTGCTGCTGGGCGCACAGTAAATTCATTGAGAATGCGATTGATCGCGACATTCGGATCCGACGCATCGAAGTTGAAGCCACCACTAGGGCAGTTCGGCGCCGCGGCTTCCGCAGCGCCGTTAAGACATGCATTACCCAACACAGGTGCTTCGTCGAAGCGGAAGCCATCGACGCCCATGGTGTTGGTCCAATAAGCGAGCGAATCGACGATCAGGTTCTGTGCAACCGTGTTGTAGGTGTTGTAGTTGGCGCCGATGCCGGTGTTGTCGTAGAACAGTTGATTGGTCGAATCGAGTTCGTAGTAGGTGGTGTTGTCCAGGCCACGCCAGGAAATGACGGTCGCGGTGGTGGAGTCGGAGCTGTTCCACAAACCGCCTTCGGCGGTGTGGTTGTAGACCACATCCATGTATACCTTGATGCCGGCGTTGTGGAACGCTTGCACCATCGCCTGGAATTCGGCGGTCGGGCCACCGGGTGCCTTGTTGTAGGCGTAATGGCGATCCGGTGCGAAATAGTCTTCGGTCATGTAGCCCCAGTAGTTCTGGTTGGCATCCGAATCGGGAATGACATCGTTCGCATCGTTCTGTGTTTCTTGTAAGGGCAGAAATTCAACGGCAGTGACGCCGAGACTCGCCAGATAGCTCGCCTTGAGTCCGGCGCCGTAGTAGGTGCCCTGATATTGCGTGGCTATGCTTGGATCCTGCTTGGTCAGGCCACGCACATTCACTTCGCAAATCACATCATCCTTTTGCGCGCGTGTCGGCTTGGTGCCGGTGCTTTGCGTGCTGGATGCCAGCACGATGCCTTTGGGTGCGTAAGAGCCGCTGTCAATCAAGCGATAAGCGGTTCCGAACGATGCATCGACGGTTGCACCCGTCGCGAAAATGTCGGCATCCTGATTCGATGTATTGAGCGGATCCTGGCTGATTTCCAGCGCGTAGGGGTCCACTAGAAGCTTGTTCGGATTGAAGCGATTGCCATTGGCATCGACATCCGAAATGAAACCGGCGGAAGAGCCTTTTGTCCAGCTCGCGTTATAAGGCCAATTTGGGCCCCAGGCGCGGTAGCCGTAATAGACCGATCCGGTAATACCTGAGGCTTGAATGGAAGAAACCGGAGCCGTGACTGACCAGATACCACTGCCCACCGGACTAAGTACATAGGTGGCAGACTCCTGTGCGCCATAACCGCTCGCGTAGAGATAAAGCACCATGCGGGTGGCTTGGGAGGAGTAGACCCGGAACGTGATACTGGTTTTTTGTGTGTTGTAGCTTGCGCCGAGGCTCATGCTGTCGATGGTTGCATGAGCTGGCATGAACGGGGCTGCGGCGAGGCTGGCGAAAATCAGCAAAGCGGCGAGGATCTTCGAGCATTTCATTCGGGTCTACCTCCATCCTGCGTGGTGGACGATCAGGTACTAAAGCGCCGATATGTGTGCGTAATCCAAACGTTGGGCGTAAACCTAGGTGTGCCGCTGCTGTGTCAACAGCGACATGCGTTGCACGTCATGAGGTCACCGCACGTTAGATGCGCGGTGACAGTGAGTGGGATGG
>JBARCX010000255.1:0-9497 GCA_049794535.1 Rhodanobacter sp. | reverse complement strand
CCGCTTCGGCGCGTTGCGGTGTAGCCGCATTGTTTGGCCTTGGGTAGCGGACTATCTGATCGCGTAGATCTTCCAACGCTTCTATCCCACGGCGTGCTACCAGCTCGAAAGGCCATTTCTTTGGGTTACGTTTCTTTGGGCCAGCAAAGAAAGGTGACTCGGCCGCCGGCAGGTGGTCGAAACGCCCGCTGCGTAAGCGACACACTGGCGATATCGCAACGCGCCGAAGCGATAAGGACTTAAAGCAATCTGGCCGACATCGAGATGTTCAATCCAACCGGCCCGTATCACGGCACCCCCTACGCCTTAAGCCCTCACCGCTACGGCGCGTTGCGGTGTAGACGTGTGTCTAACCTTGGGCAGCGGACTATCCGATTGCGTGAATCTTCCAACGCTTCTATCCCACGGCGTGCTACCCGCTCGTAAGGCCATTTCTTTGGGTTACGTTTCTTGACTCCGGGTATCCATGCCCTCCGCCCTTCGGGCCAGCTGCGCTGTTCGCACTCGCTCCTGCGTGTGCGTGGGCCAACAAAGAAAGGTGACTCGGCCGCCGGCAGGTGGTCGAAACGCCCGCTGCGTAAGCGACCCACTGGCGATATCGCTCACACAAAGACGACGCCGCTCAATAGTCGCGCTATCCCGCAATCTCCCTCCCAAAAGGGAGAACGACCCAAGGCGTAATAATCCCCCACTTCGTTCATACTTGCGGAATGACTTTCAACGTCCTCCTGCAATACATCCTTCCGCATCGCGCACTGTCACGCGTGGTCTATTGGGCTACACGCTGGACTTTCGTGCCCTGGAAGAACTGGCTGATCAGCACCATCGTGCGCAATTACCAGGTCAATATGGCCGAAGCTGCGCAACCGGATGCCTTGGCCTACCAGCATTTCAATGCCTTCTTCACGCGCAAGTTGCGTGCCGATGCCCGTCGCCCGGATACGGCCTCGAACACCCTGCTCTCGCCTGCCGACGGACGCATTAGCCAGTCCGGCCCCATCGTCGATGGCCGCATCTTTCAGGCCAAGGGTCAGGACTACACGGCCGCGGAATTGCTCGGAGGCGATGAAACTGCCGCCAAGCCTTATCGCAACGGCCGTTTTGTCACCGTCTACCTGTCACCACGCGACTACCACCGCGTGCATATGCCGCTCGCCGGAACCCTGAAGGAGACGGTGCATGTGCCGGGCCGCATCTTCAGTGTGGCGCCGTTCGCCGTAGCGGCGATCCCGCGACTGTTCGCCCGCAACGAGCGACTGGTGTGTCACTTCGAGGGTGAGCACGGGCCGTTTGTGGTGGTGATGGTGGGTGCGATCCTGGTTTCTTCGGTAGCTACCGTATGGGACGGGCTGGTCATTCCGCCTTATGCATCATCCATACGGCGCAAGTCGTTCGAAGGCCAGAACATCACCCTGGAGCGTTTTGCCGAGATGGCCCGCTTCAACATGGGTTCTACCGTCATCCTGCTGCTGCCGGAAGGCTTGGCTGAGCTCGACGCCCTGCAGCCGCAGCAAGCCGTACAGGTGGGGCAACGGCTTGGCGCCCGGCAGAGCATCTGATTCAGGCCCGCCAATAGGCGTCACGCTCAATGCGTGACGCACTGCGTCGTTTTGTGACGTTTTAGGCGCACAACTGCACTGCAGTCCAGTATGCTTCGTCCTTAGTGCCCGCCCGCGCGGCCCTGAGATCGAGGACAGCATGCACATCTTCACCCGCCTTATCGCGATGAACCGTGCTCGGCAGCTACAACGCCAGTTCCGTGAAATCGAGAACAGGATCCAAGCACTCCCTACGCGCAGCCGCGCCCGCCTCAGCATGCTGGCGCTGCGCGAAATTGGCCAAGCCTCGCAGTGCGACTTCCCCCATCTTTACGGCACGCCCCCGGGCGAGCGCTATATGCCGTGGGGCCAGGGCACCAGCATCGGTTTCAACCGTGCGCAGTCGGACAACCCCGAGGTTTCGCTACGCGGTATCGCGCTATGGCTCGCCGTGGCTTATCACGAGACCAAAGACACGCCGCACCCAAGCCTGCAGCCGCAACATCGCCAACTGCTGCGCTTGCTACGCGAATTGAAAGAAGTGCACAGCAGCAGCGCACCCGACGCTACGGCTCAATGGATGAATTCCAGCGCCGCTGCCTGAAGAAGAGAGCCTACTCAGAGGCTCTCTATGCGACTTATTGATCGCTGCCGCTTAACGACAAGCCGGCAGCTTCAGCACCTGACCAACCTTGACGTGATGGAACTTGAGGTTGTTCATCCGCGCCACTTCCTTGACGTCAGTGCAGCCCTGCTGACGCACGATGCTGCTCAAGGTATCGCCCTGACGCACGGTATAGCTGCGTTGCCTTGAGGCGCTCGGCGGCGGATCGGCTGCCACCTGCGGTGCTACTGGAACAACGGCGTTATGCAGGTCGCTCGCAAGAATCGGCCACGGCCCATCTGTGCAACGTGCGGCATAGACCGACTCCAGCGACTTGGGCAACGAGATATTCGTACCGACCGGCTGCTCTTGCTGCGGGTCGAGTCGCGGGTTGAGGTTACGCAAGGTGCGGAACCAGCCGTCATACATGCCGCCGGCCGAACCCAGACAGACCGTGAGCTCGGAAATCGAGGCCTGTCGCGTCAACGTGACTTTGCCCGGATCACCGTTCACGTTGGGAAATTTCAGGTTGTAGCTATCCGGGTGCAAGAACAGCCACGCTGCCGCCAGCACGGCCGGCACATAGTCACGGGTTTCCTGCGAGAGCTGGTTATAGACCCGCGGATCGTAGAAGCTCACCGTGGTGTCTGGACCCACCACCCGACGCATGCGCCCTTCGCCGCCGTTATAAGCACCCAGCGTCAACTCGAGATTGTCGTTGAACACCTTCAACTGCTCGTCGATGTACGCAGCATTGGCACGCGCGGATTGGGTCGGATCGAAACGCGTATCGAAACCACTATCGCTGGTAAGGCCAAAGCGCAGGCCCGTGGCGTACATGAATTGCAACGGCCCAGCTGCGCCGGAACGCGATACCGCATGCACCTTGCCGCCCGATTCCTTCGCGATAAGGCCAAACAGCAGCGCCTCTGGTAAATCGGCCTTTTCGTACTGTGGCCACATCTCGTTACGCAGGTACTGATAGTTGACGTACGCATCCATCAAGTTCGGACGCCACTGGGTCAGCCACATCTCCAACGCGGCCTTGACTGGGCCGTTCATCGCGATCAGTTCCGACAGATTGTGCCCACGCAACAGGGTCACGCTGCGTTGTGCCTGCGGCAGGCTGCTTGCGCCACCCTGCGCCGGCAGCGCCGCTGTCGTCTCGTCACTCTCGTTGTCCAGCGACTCATCGCCGATGGAACTGCCGTCCTTCAGACGCAACAAGCGATCGAATACGGAAAAGAAGCGCTGCGGATCACAGCCAGGCGTGTTGCCGCAACGCGCCGCCGAGTCCTTAAGCTGATCGAGCGAGTGAGTGAGTGTGGCTTGCGCACCTTGCGCATCGCCAGCGCGCACTTCCTGCAACGCTGTTTCGTAACCCTTACTCGCCTGATCGAGCTGACCGTACAACGCCTCCACCGTCGCGGAAGGTTGTGGCTTGGCTCCGCCGCTGCTGGCGCAAGCAATCATCAAGCCAAGTGCCACCGCCAGAGGTGCTAGACGCAGGGAACGAACAGTCGAACGAACGGGCATGACAGACTTCGCGGGCAACAAAGCAGCCACCATAACCGCCTCCCCCTGCAGACTCAACGCGCAGATGACGATTCGATGACCCTGCCATTCAGATGCTCACGCCATATCCACACATGCATCGGCGCGACAACTTGAGTGTCTGGCTACAATCGATCCGCTCACCACCGGATGGAACGCCATGACTGACATTTTCGTCGGCCGCAACGACAGCACCAGCGTCAGCCTCGACCCTCGCTATGGCAACCGTCACGGCATGATCGCCGGCGCTACCGGCACGGGCAAATCGGTATCGCTGATGGTGCTAGCCGAAGGTTTTTCGAAGCTTGGCGTGCCCTGCTTTTTGGCCGATGCCAAAGGTGATCTGGCCGGCCTGGCGATGGCCGCTGGCGGTCCAGGCGACAAGCTGAAAGCGCGCCTGGAGAAGCTCGAGCTCAACGATTGGAAACCGCAAGCGAACCCGGTGATCTTCTGGGATATCTACGGCAAACTCGGCCACCCGGTGCGCGCCACGATCAGCGAGATGGGGCCAACACTGCTCAGTCGCATCCTGGAGTTGAACGATACCCAGCAGGGCGTGCTGGAAGTGATCTTCAAAGTCGCCGATGACCAAGGCCTGCTGCTGCTCGACCTACCCGACCTGCGTGCGCTGCTCAGCTTTGCTGCTGAGAACGCGAAAGACATCTCCAGCCAATACGGCCTGATCAGTACGCAAAGCATCGCCGCCATCCAGCGCGCGTTGTTGAAGCTGACACAGGATGGGGCCGAATCGTTCTTCGGCGAACCAGCGCTCGAGCTAACCGATCTGATGCGCCAGGACATGAGCGGCCGCGGCGTGATCAGCATTCTTGCCGCCGACCAGCTGATTCTCAAACCCAGGTTGTATTCCACCTTCCTGCTATGGCTGCTGTCCGAACTGTTCGAGCAATTGCCCGAGGTGGGCGATCTCGATCAACCGAAACTGGTGTTTTTCTTCGACGAGGCGCACTTGCTGTTTAGCGATGCCCCGCCCGCCTTGCAGCAACGCGTGGAACAGGTGGTACGCCTGATCCGCTCCAAAGGCGTCGGCGTGTACTTCTGTTCACAAAACCCGGATGACGTTCCCGGCACCATCCTCGGCCAGATGGGTAATCGCATCCAGCATGCGCTGCGTGCGTTTACACCCCGCGACCAGAAAGCAGTCAAGGCGGCCGCCGAAACCTTCGTGGCCAACCCGAAACTCGATGTCAGCGCGGCTATCGGCAAGCTGGCCGTGGGCGAAGCACTCGCCTCCACCTTGCATGACGGCGGCGTGCCAACACCGGTGGAACAGGTGCTGATAAGCACACCGTGCAGCCGCATTGGTGCGATTACCGAAGCCGAACGCAACACCGTCCGGCAGCGCTCTCCCGTGGGCGGCAAGTACGACACCGCAATCAACCGTGAATCCGCTGCGGAAATACTCACTGCACGTACTGCAAGTAAAACCATCGACGCTGGTGGCGCCGCCACCGGCAAAGCCGCCGATGGCGAAACAGGCTCCGCGTGGGGTGGCGCCGTTCACGACGCGCTATTCGGCACCAAGCGTCGCCAGGGCATGATCGAGACGATGGGCAAACAAGCCGTGCGCACGATGGGCAACCAACTTGGCCGACAGATCTTGCGTGGCGTGTTGGGCGGCATCTTCGGTGGCAAGCGTTGAGCTGAGCGCCATGCTATGCATCGAAATGGTATCGCCCGAAACACCCTTCGGTGCATGAGCATCCATTGCAGCCAGAAATTCATTCGCTGCAAATACAACTTCAAGGTCAGTCTGCATGAGTCGTTGGCGCCCCGCCTCACCCTCCTCCACCGCAATCATCACGCGCGAGGGCTTCGAACGCCTGAAGAGTGAGCTCGATTATCTGTGGCACACCTTGCGTCCAGAGGTGGTGAAAGCGCTCGCCGCTGCCGCGGCCGAAGGTGATCGCTCGGAAAACGCTGAGTACATCTATCGCAAGAAGCAACTAGGCGAAATCGATCGCCGCGCACGCTACCTCAGCAAACGTATTCCGGCACTGAAAGTTGCGGAGGGCTCACCCGCGAATCGCGAGATGGTGTTTTTCGGTGCCCAGGTTGAACTCGAAAACCTCGCCACCGGCGAATGCCTCCGTTATCGCATCGTCGGTCCCGACGAGACCGATGCCAAACTTGGCTGGATCAGCATCGACTCACCGATGGCTCGCGCACTGCTGAAGAAGCGCACGGATGACGAGTTCGAAGCCGAACTACCGAGCGGGCGAGCTCAATTCGTCATCGCTGCCGTTCAATACGACAGCTGATGCCATCACCACTCGCCGCCATCATGGCAAGCGAGTGGTAAGGCAGCATGGATTACTGGCCGTTACCAGGCTGAGCTTCACCAGCAGGTGGCTGCCGCAGCGCATCCAACTGTGCCTTGTGCGCCTCGTAGAAACTCACGTTGGCCGCGTTCTGCTGGCTCGGATCGATATAACCGGCGATCTGCGGATTCTGCTTGGCCTCGGATGCCATCACCGCATTCGTCATCGCCATATTGGCCAGCATGTAGTCACGCGGTGTGAAGCCGTGCTTGCTCAGCATCGGAGCAATACGCGGATCCGCGCCTACGATCTGGTTCGTCAGGTCGTCCAACGAGTGCACCTTCGACATATCCGGCTGATGCGGCTCTTTATCGATGCCCTGCGTATGGGCGTCAGCTACCACGGCCAGCAAGCGATTAAACACATCCTCGTTAAGGGTGTAATGCGCAATGGCGGCCTTATCGGCGGGGGTAAACGGCGAAGGAGGTGCCCCTTGCGCGAATGACTGGAGCGGAACCACACACATCAGCAGCAACACTGCCAAGCTTGTCCGGTTCACGCACGCGGCGCGAATAATCCTGCGAAATAGTGTCTGCATAATCAGCTCCTCCCATAGGTGAATACATGGATGACACATCCTGTCATCCGGTACTCGCCGAGCTTAGATGAGTTGCAGCTATAAAGGTAAGAGGTTGCCTAGCGGAAACGGATAGCAACGCCCCGCACGCAGCGGCTGGTAGCAGGCTGTAGTGCGATGAAAACCCTCGCCATCATTATCGATATGCCAGCCAGGAATGCCCGACAACGGCAGCGGCCGCAGTTCCAGTGGATCACGTAACAGTCGGCCATCGGCAATCGCAGATGCACACATCGCAACAGCATCGTCTACCGATGTGGCCATCACCACTAGCGCCTTGCCGACCAGTAGTTTGTCGGGCGTCAGTGCGTGCTCCAGCAAAGCATGCCCAATGATCTCGACACGGATCGATCCATCCAACCAAGCCTGACGATGGTGCCAGAACAAACCGTACCAATCGTGTGCATCCCACAACGCGAGTAACGCCGGGTCACGCAGACTGACAACGACACCGGCTTCATCAAAATGCGTGAGCGCACATTGCGGACGTGAACGCACTTTCGGACCCATGAGGCCGATTTCGGTCACTTGTTGCGCGTTGAGTGCGCGCTTGATCGAGGGATAACGCAGCCATATCAGCGCATTGAACAGGTCATGCCAGTTGCGTTCACGGGTGGCGATCTCGCCACGCTCAGCGATGCGTTGTTCGTAATGCAAGCCATCGGCAAGCAACACATGATCCTGCGTTACGAAGCGAATCGTCGTGCTATCAGGAAGATAGCCGTTGAGATCTGCACTGGAAGGCCATGCCTGACCTTCCAGCAACACCGCATATTCATGCCATGCGGCCAGTGGAAGCCGCTCAAACAAGCGTGGATCGACGGCCTCGCGCGCTGGTGCAACATAGCGCATGACCGCCATCCAGCTTCAACCAGCGAGACGTGCGTGCAGATCGTGATCGTCAGCATCTTCGACAATCACATCAACGAACTGACCCGGCTTGAGCTGCTGGCCGTTGGCGATATGCACCACACCATCGATCTCTGGCGCATCGGCAGCGGAACGCGCCGTTGCGCCCTCGGCATTCGCCTCATCGACCAACACCTTGATGGTGCGGCCGATCTTGCGCTGCAGCTTTGCCGCGGATATTTCGGCCTGCACCGCCATGAACTGCTCGAGACGGTCTTCCTTCAGTTCCTCGGAAACCGGGTTCGGCAAGTCATTGGCTTTAGCGCCGTCCACCGGCGAATAAGTAAACGCACCCACGCGATCGAGCTCCGCCTCGCGCAGGAAGTCGAGCAGTTCTTCGAACTCGGCATCGGTCTCGCCGGGGAAGCCGACGATAAAGGTGCTACGGATGGTGAGATCCGGCACCACCTTGCGCCAGTTGCGGATGCGCTCCAGTGTCTTGTCGATGTTGCCCGGGCGCTTCATCAATTTCAGGATGCGCGGGCTGGCGTGCTGGAACGGAATGTCGAGATACGGGAGGATTTTTCCTTCCGCCATCAGTGGCATCACTTCATCCACATGCGGGTACGGGTAGACGTAATGCAGGCGCGTCCAAACACCGAGTTCGGACAGGCCTTCGCACAGTTCGGTCATGCGTGTGCGGTAAGTCTTGTCGCGCCATTGGCGCTCGGCGTACTTCACGTCCACGCCATAGGCGCTGGTGTCCTGCGAGATCACCAGTAGTTCCTTGACGCCACCCTTGACCAGCTTCTCCGCTTCGATCAGCACTTCATCGACCGGACGCGACACCAGATCGCCACGCATCGACGGGATGATGCAGAAGCTGCAGCGGTGATTGCAGCCTTCGGAAATCTTGAGATACGCGTAATGCTTCGGCGTCAGCTTGATGCCGGTATCCGGAATGATGTCTAGCAGCTTGTTGCGCTTCGGTGGCAACGCGGTATGTACCGCGCTCATCACGCTGGCGTAATCCTGCGGACCGCTGATCGACAGCACATCCGGGTAGGCCTCGCGGATCAGCTCCGCACGCTTGCCAAGGCAGCCAGTGACGATCACCTTGCCGTTCTCGTGCAGTGCCTCGCCGATCGCATCCAGCGACTCCTGCACCGCTGCATCAATGAAGCCGCAGGTGTTCACCACCACCGCATCGGCGGCGTTGTAGCTGGGTACGATTTCGTAACCCTCGACCCTCAGCTGAGTGAGGATGCGCTCGGAATCGACCAGCGCCTTGGGGCAGCCGAGGCTGACGAAACCGATTTTCTGGGAAGCCTGCGACATGACCTGGGAACCGTTAAGGAATTGGCAAACCAGAAATTATAGCCGGAACTCGGGCGCCACGCTTGAGCAGCCCAGCGTCTTCAACCGCGGTACCTAAACGCGCTTGTTTATCCCCTTCTCCGCATTGATAAACGACTTCCACATCAAACAAGTCAATCTGGAACTTTTTTTGAGATCTCCCGAAGGATCGATCAAAAGCGATATTCGGCAGTGAAGGTGTAGGCATCCACGCGAGGGGTTACGCTAAATAATATTTCCTGATAATTGGTCACAACATGAGCGCGATAACGGTCATAATTAAGGCCCACGCCAAATGACGTGTTGAAATCATAACCTAGACCCACACCGACATAGCTTCCCGTACCAGAAGGATTTTCCCTAGCCGTACTATGTGCATAGGGGCCGAGTGGAAGCCCGATGATCCAATGAGTGCTTTGATCGATTTGATGATCGGTGGGCCTAAAAAAACCTCCTCGTCCCGAAATGAAGAACCCCAACGGCAACGCATACTTCAAACTCGCACCCAACAGGGGGCCATCGATACGCTCACTGTATTGATCGAATCCCGTATTGTGCCCGGTGAAATAATAACTGTGGCCAAGATTTGCATATCCCGCCTCCAGCCCATAAGAAAATGCGCCGATGTCCCACCGATATCCAACACGCAACGTCTCTGTATAACTGTGGCCCTTGAAGGT
>JBARCX010000254.1:0-1778 GCA_049794535.1 Rhodanobacter sp. | reverse complement strand
GGGTTGTGCTCGGCCAGCCGCCGGCCGACGGCGGCGTCATGAGCTCGTGGCGATGCGGCCCGGGACGCAATGGCGGCTCTGGAGGCCGCCAGCTCTTCGGCGACGGACTCACGGCCCTCGTTTAGCCCTCGGGTCAAGGCTGAGATCTCTGCCAGGCGCTGGACCGCGAACGCTAGCCAGGTCCGCAGTTCGGGGTCGATCGAGCCCTCGAGGTCGAGGTCGACCGGCAGGTGCAAGAGCGAGCAGGACGGCCCGATCATGAGGCGGTCGGTGCCCAGCGACCGGCGCAGGTCTTCCAGGCGGCTGAGTACCGCCTCCAGGTCAGCCCGCCAGATGTTGCGACCGTCGACGACGCCCAGCGATAGCGCCAGTGAGTCAGGAGCCCGCTCGACCGCCACGTCCACCTGGTCGGGGTCCGCCACCGCATCGAGGTGCAGAGCGTCAACCGGCAGGTGCAAGGCCGTCTCCAGGTTGTCCCCCAGGCCTGCGAAGTATGTGGCCACCAGTAGGCGCAGCCGGGGTGATGCCTCACGCAGGCGCGCGTAGGTACGGGTGAAGGCCCTGCGTTGTCCCGGGTCGAGGTCAAGGGTGAGCGCGGGTTCGTCGATCTGGGCCCAGGACGCGCCCGCTTCGGCGATGGCCTCGAGCAACTCGGCGTAGACGTCGCACAACGAGGGCAGGAGATCGAGGTTGGAGCCACTCCCGATGTGCTTCGACAGCAAGAGGAACGACACGGGCCCGAGGATTACGGTCCGGGTCGCCACCCCGATGCCAGCCGCCTGGAGGTACTGGTCTACGGGCGTGGCTGGACCGAGGGTGAACCGCTGCCCCGACCTGAGTTCTGGCACCAGGTAGTGGTAGTTGGTGTCGAACCATTTGGTCATTTCCAGGGCCGTGACGCTCTTCCCACCTATGGTGCCGCCCCGCGCCATCGCGAAATAACGGTCGAGCCCGTCGACCGGTCCCATGGCCTGGTACCTCTCGGGGATGGCGCCTACGAGCACGGCTGTGTCCAGGACGTGGTCGTACAGCGAAAAGTCCGCCGAAGGGACGTGGTCAATGCCCAGGTTGACGTGCGCTCGCCAGATGTGTTCTCGGATCCCGGCGGCTGTGGCCTGAAGGTCGTCAGCCGAGATTTTACCGGCCCAGTAGGCCTCGAGAGAACTCTTCAGTTCCCGATGAGGGCCTATCCGGGGGAAGCCAAGGTTTGTCGCAAGTACCACCATTTAGTGCCTGTCTCCATAATTCGTGGAGCCTCCAGTTTAGGAATACCCGGCATCGTGTCGTCAGTGGGCTCCTTTGAGTGCTAACTCTTGGCCACGATCTGCGCCTCGCCGTCACAAGGGCGGCGCTGGCCCCGGCGGCCGGGCCGCTTCGTCTGGACCAGGTCGCTTGGGCTCAGAACTCCTCGTCGAAGGCGACCGCTCCGCCGACGCCCACCTGATAGGCGGACACCGTTCGCTCAAAGAAATTGGCCAGCTCAGAAACATCCTGTAACTCCATGAAGCCGAACGGGTTGGAGGCCCCGAAACTTTTGCGAAGACCGAGGCGCGCCAGCCTCTGGTCTGCCACGTACTCGAGATATCGGCGCGTGTCGGCCACCGACAACCCGGGTACGCCTTCCGCCAATATGTCCTCTGCGAACTCCGTTTCCGCATCGACGGCCTCGGTCATCATCGCCGTGACCCGATCGGCGAAGTTGGCGTCGAAAAGCTCGGGCTCTTCGGCCCGCACCGTGTCGATGACGTCGAAAGCGAAGCTCATATGCGCACTTTCGT
>JBARCX010000253.1:0-28835 GCA_049794535.1 Rhodanobacter sp. | reverse complement strand
GATCGGCGCGCTGCTTGGTGCGGATGGCCCGTTTGCCCGCGAATTGCCGAACTTTGCGCCACGCGCTGCACAGCAAGAGATGGCGCGCGCGGTGGCGCATGCCATCGCCGAGCACGAGACGTTGATTGCCGAGGCCGGCACCGGCACCGGCAAGACCTATGCCTATCTTGTGCCTGCGCTGATGTCAGGGGGGCGTGTGATTGTCTCCACTGGTACCAAGGCCTTGCAGGATCAGTTGTACTTCCGCGATCTGCCCAAGGTGCGCTCGGTACTTGGTGCACGATTGAAAACAGCGTTGCTGAAAGGCCGCGCGAATTACCTTTGTCTGTATCGGCTTGATCAGACGGTGCGTGAAGGCGCCACATTCGATCGCACGCAGGCGGCTCAGCTCGCATCGGTTCGTGCGTGGTCTGCGCGCACGCGTCATGGCGACCGTATGGAGCTGGCCGAAGTGCCGGAGGAGTCACCGCTGTGGATGCGCGTTACTTCCACGTCGGAAAACTGCCTCGGTGTGGAGTGTCCGTTCTACGACGACTGCCATGTGATGAAGGCAAGGCGCGAGGCGATGGAGGCGGACGTGGTAGTGGTCAACCACCACCTGCTGTTCGCCGACCTTGCACTCAAGCAGGAAGGCTTCGGCGAAATCCTGCCGGGCGCACAAGCGTTCATTCTCGATGAGGCACATCAGATCCCCGAACTGGCAGGCCAGTTCTTCTCGCAGAGTGTCAGCGCGCGCCAGTTGACCGATCTGGCGCAGGACGCGTTGCGCGAATGTAACGGTGTTACCGGTGCCATTGGCCTGCTGCTTGAGCCGGTCGAGGCATTGCAGGATGCGCTGCGTCAGCTGCGTTTAGCCATGGACCCTATGCCCATGCGTGGTGCGTTTCATGCACTCGATCACCATGCGGAGATTCGTGACGGCTTGCATGATCTGCGTGAATTGCTGGCAGCGCTGTGCGATCTGCTCGCCTCGCAGGCTGAGCGTTCACGTGGTCTCGCGAATGTGCATGAGCGCGCTGCCTTGCTCAGCGAGCGCTTAGATCGCATTACAGGTGAGTCACCGGGGCGTGAATCCGCGGAGCAGGATGTTCGTTGGTACGAATTGTTTCCACGCGGCTTTGCGCTTTACGCCACGCCATTAGATCTGGCCATGCCGTTGCGCGCGATGCGCGAGCGCACACAGGCGGCGTGGATTCATACTTCAGCCACGCTGTCGGTGGCCGGTAGTTTTGATCATTTTGCGCGCCAGCTCGGGCTGGAAGATCCGCAGACCTTGAGCCTGGATAGTCCGTTCGATTACGCCACGCAGGCACTGTGTTATCTGCCGGCCAATCTGCCTGATCCCAACGCACGCGATTACACCGAGCAGGTAATCGAAGCGGTGCTGCCAGTACTTCACGCATCGAATGGCCGCGCTTTCCTGCTGTTCACATCGCATCGCGCATTGCGCCGTGCCGCCGAGTTGCTGGCTGACCGGGTGCCATGGCCGTTGTTCGTGCAGGGCAGTGCACCACGTCACAAGCTGCTGGAGGATTTCCGCGCCAGTGGTCATGGCGTGCTGCTTGGCGCCGCGAGTTTTTGGGAGGGCGTGGATGTCGCTGGTGAAGCGCTCAGCGTGGTGGTGATCGACAAACTGCCGTTTGCTGCGCCGGATGATCCGGTGTTGCAGGCGCGGCTGGATGCGCTGGAGCAAGCGGGTATCAACCCGTTCATGGGCTGGCAGGTGCCCAGTGCGGCGATCGCGCTGAAGCAGGGGGCCGGTCGGCTGATCCGTGACGTACGTGATCGTGGCGTACTGGTGCTGTGCGATCCGCGCCTTACGAGTAAAGGTTACGGTCGATTGTTTCTCGCCAGCTTGCCACCCATGCCGCGCACGCGAGAGCTGGCGCAGGTGCAGGCGTTCTTCGCTACGCGAGCCACCCCGGATGGCGCGGCATGATCCATCCACCGAGCCAACGCGATCCGCATCAACGCCCTCATGCATACGTATTCAATCGGACAAGGTCTGGGTGACTGCCCAGAATCGGCCGGATGGGGCACCGCAGTGCCGGGGAGAGTGGGATGAGTGTGGTGGATACAGTAGATGATGGCTTGCAGCCGCGTGCGACCGCACGGGTGGTGCTGATCGCAGCGGCAGCGGCACTTGGCGGATTCCTGTTCGGCTTCGATACGGCAGTGATCAACGGCGCGGTCGATGCGATTCGCGGCGGCTTCGGGCTGGATGCAGCGCAGATAGGCCTTGCCGTGTCGTGCGCCTTGCTCGGCTCGGCCGTGGGCGCATGGTATGCCGGCCCACTGGCGGACCGTTTCGGTCGTGTGCGTAGCATGCAAGTGGCCGCTGTGCTGTTGGCGGCGAGCGCGCTGGGTTCGGGACTCGCCGCTGAGGTGTGGCAGCTGCTGGTTTGGCGCGTCGTGGGTGGTATTGGCGTTGGTGTGGCTTCGGTAATCGCACCGGCCTATATCGCCGAAGTGTCGCCTGCACATGTGCGCGGCCGGTTCGGTTCAATGCAACAGCTGGCCATCGTGCTGGGCATCTTTGTCGCGTTGCTGAGCGATGCTTGGTTGGCCGGTGCGGCGGGTGGTGCCGCCAAACATCTGTGGCTGGGGATGGAAGCGTGGCGCTGGATGTTCATGGTGGCCGCGGTACCTGCATTGATCTACGGCACGTTGGTGCTGGGTGTGCCGGAGTCGCCGCGGTATCTCGTCGCAAAGGGACGTCTATCTGAGGCACGCACGGTGCTGCAGCGCGTGTTGGATTTGCGCAACGACATCGCGCTTGATCGCAAGGTGGCCGACATCGCACAGAGCCTGCATTCGGAGTTTCGCCCGACCCTGCGTGACCTGCGTGGACGTTGCGCTGGGCTGCTTCCGGTCGTGTGGATCGGCATTCTGCTGTCGGTGTTCCAGCAGTTCGTGGGTATCAACGTCATCTTCTATTACTCGTCGACGCTGTGGCATTCGGTGGGTTTCAGCGAGGCCGATTCGTTCTCGATCACGGTGGGCACCTCCATCATCAATGTGCTGGTGACGCTGGTAGCCATCGCGCTGGTTGATCGCATTGGGCGCAAGCCGCTGCTCACCATCGGATCTGTGGGCATGACGGTGACATTGGGGCTAATGGCCTTGTGCTTCGCACATGCCAGCGGTAGCGGCTCGGCGCCGAGCTTGCCCGCACCATGGGGTATGACGGCGCTGGTGGCAGCCAATGCCTATGTGGTCTTTTTTGGCCTGAGCTGGGGGCCGATGGTGTGGGTACTGTTGGGCGAAATGTTCCCCAATCGCATTCGAGCGATAGCGTTGGCAGTCGCGGCGTCTGCGCAGTGGCTGGCGAATTTCGTGATCACCAGCAGCTTCCCTGCGTTGGCCGGGCTCGGACTCACTTTCGCCTACGGGCTTTATGCGGCCTTCGCGTTGCTGTCGCTGTTTTTCGTGCGCTACGCGGTACGCGAGACGCGTGGCATCGAACTGGAAGACATGCGCGAGTAAGTATCGATATTCACGAATTAGCGAGTAGACGCAGTTGTTCGGCCGTGTCGGCATCTGCCGGCACGAATGCCTCCAGCGCCAGCTCGGCCAGTGTGATATCGACAGGTGTACCGAACACGGTAGTGGTGCTGAGCATCGATAGCACCACACCGTTGACTTCCAATTGCATCGGCACGGCGATCGTGTGTGCCGATGTGTTCGCAGCCAAGGTTTCTGCCGCTGGTATCGGCAATGCCTGCAGCTCACGTAGCAAGGCAATCAGCTGCAGATCATGACTGGCATCGATCTGCTGACGCAGGCGATGCAATAGATGCGCACGCCATTCCGGCAGGTTGCGGATGCGCGGTGCAAGCCCGGCGGGATGCAGGCTAAGGCGCAATACATTGATGGGCGCTTGCAGCAGCTCGGGCGCTACACCATCGAGCAGGCGTAGCGTGGCCTGATTACTGGCGACCAAATTCCAATAGCGATCGATGGCCAGCGCGGGATACGGCTCCAGGCCCTTCAACAGTAAATCGATAACGCCGCGTGCGGCATCCAGCGCAGGGTCGTCCAGTGCGTGCTGCCGAAACACCGGTGCAAAGCCCGCAGCCACTAGCAAGCTGTTGCGCTCACGCAGCGGAATATCCAGGTATTCGGCAAGGTGCAAAATCATCTCACGACTCGGTTGTGAGCGACCGGATTCCACGAAGCTGAGATGTCGTGTGGATACCTCTGCGCCGGTCGCGAGATCGAGCTGGCTGAGGCGACGGTGGCGGCGCCATTCGCGTAGTAGGTCGCCGACAGGACGGGGTGATTCGGAGAGGGCGGCATTCATGCGTCGATGATAGTTGGCAGTTGTGCCGGGTCCGGAAGTGGCATAAGTCCTAGCGGATGCGCTACGCACCGTGAGTCGATGCGTAGCGCACACCTTGTTCACGCGGCCATCGGCACTTTGTCGAGGAAGCCGTAGACCTGACGGATACGGCCATCTTCCAGCGTGGCAACATCGAAGCCGATAACCAGCGGCTCGGCCGCGCCGGGTTCGGCCAGATGCCAGTGGAAGCGCAACATGTCGTGATGTGCATCGACCTCGCCGGCAATGCTGAATTGATGGCCGGGGAACATGTTCTGCACGGCTGCAATGGTGGCGTCGATGGCCTCCCAGCCGCGGGCATCGATCATGGGGTCGGTATAGCCGGCCTGCTCGGCATAGGTGTCTTCGATCAGCGCACGGCGACGCAGCGGATCAGTTTCATTCCAGCCATTGATATAGCGCTGTACGAGGGTATGGATATGGTTCATGGCGGTGCTCCCTTGGTTGGTGTGGGAACAGATTGCGCGTGTCATGACCGTGGGTCGATTACGTCACAGGTAATGACTTTGTCGCTGACGCTTTCGCCCGTTAGGGGGCTGATGGTGGCTATGGCGCTGCCACTAGTGGCCCGATGAGGGTCAACACGGCGTGCTGTCCTGTCTGCCCCACCGATGCGAGAATGGGCTGATGAACCTGCTTGCGATCGAAACCGCCACCGAATCCTGCTCCGTCGCCCTCGTCCATGGCGACGAGGTGATAGCGCGTAGCGAACTGGCACCGCGCCGCCATGCCGAACGCGTACTGCCGATGGCCGACGAACTGCTGGCTGAAGCTGGTATTGGCCGGCATGCACTGAATGTGATCGCCGTAGGTCGTGGCCCTGGCGCATTCACGGGTGTGCGACTGGGCGTGTCGCTGGCGCAGGGCATGGCCATGGCATTGGACTTGCCGGTGGTCACCATCTCCTCCTTGGCCGCGTTGGCGTTGGAAGCACCGGAAGATGATGACGCCGCCATTCTCGCCGTGATCGACGCGCGCATGGGCGAGATTTATGCGGCCTGTTATCGACGCGATGAAAACGGTGGTTTGATCGCACTCGACGACGAGCGCGTATGCAAGGCTGGTGACTTGTCGCTGCCGGAAGCCACTGCATGGCACGTTGTCGGCAGTGGCTGGGCGACCTATGCCGAGGTGATAGGCGAGCGACTTACCGGCACACTGCGTTCGGCCGACGGCGCGTGTTATCCGCAGGCCCGACACGTGGCCGAACTTGCTGCGCGTGAGTTTCTTGCCGGCCGTGCACAGGAGCCGGAACTGGCGTTGCCGGTGTACCTGCGCGACAAGGTGGCGTTGACGTTGTTGGAGCAGGGGCGGGCTTGAGCTTTTTCAGTATGCGAATGGCTGGTCTGCTTGGCTGAGGCGCAAGTATTTGCCCGGTTTTGGGTAATACGCTGGCGTGTAAAGAGTTGCACGTACTAGCTATTTCAGTGGTAGGTTTCAGCTTGGCACGTGCCACCAAAATAGACGGCTGTAAGCGATGCGGGTAGTGGTGCCATGCCTGTGTGCGACAATGCCAGCTTAAGTAAACGCACTCGACTTTCTGATGACACTCCCAAAAGACGCATTCCGACTCTTTCAAGAAGAACTCGCCGCCCTCGATAGCGGGAAAGAGGTGCGTGCTGAAGTACGTGTGGCGGAGACGCCGGGCGACGCTAAGCTCGCCAAGGCGAAATCGGAGTTTCTGGCGTTACGTGATCGTTTCGAGCTGTCGGTGGCTGATGTTGTGGCCTTCTTTCCAGAGAGGGACGGCATCGAGTTTTTGCGGCACATGATTGCCGCGTCCGAGGCCAAGCCCCGCCGGACGAAGAAGCAACCCGCACCCTGAGTTCCAGCGGTGCTGAGGCGCTGTTTTACTCAACCGCGAAAGAACAGATAAACCGCGCTGTACGGCACACGGACTTCGGTGTCTGCATGGCTTGCATCGCAGCCACTGGCAGGTGCCACGCCACCCTCGGTCTGCATGCGCACGATGTACGCGACGCTAGCCATTTCACCGCTGCCACTGTGCGATTTGGCGTGCAGTACGAGCCAGGCGACGGCGCCCGGATTGGGTGAGGGTGATACGTTGAGGGGCTCGCCGACCACGATGCTACCGTCGTTCGCCTGCCAGCTTGGCCCGGCGAAGTGTTTGCCGATGACCTTACCCTTGGCGTCATGCAGGGTGGCATCGGGCGCTTTGAGGGCCCATGCGTAGGTGCTGTTTGATGCCGCGCAGGTGTAGATCTGATCACCCTTGGCGAAGGCCTGGATGGCCGGCGACTTCGTTGGTGCGGTTTGAGCATGCGTGACGCTCGAAAAGCTGGCAACGGCGAGCATGGCCAGGCAACTCATCCATTCGTTCCGCATGACACCCCTCCTGCATGATTGGACTGTCATCGTACAGGGACGGGGTTCGCTTCGGTTTGGTGGATATCGTGTCTTGCAGCTCACCCTGAAGACTTATGTCCGCAGGGTGGGAGCAGCCGGATTTGCGTTAGAGCTGCCCGATCACCAACTGCACCAGCAAGCTGCTGATCGATACCGCAGCCCATACACCAAGGCCGAGCAGGATGGGCTTTGCGCCGCTAGCAATCATCCGGCGCAGGTTGGCCGACAGGCCGATCGCGGTGAGTGCCACGATGATCAGGAATTCGGCAGCCCAATGAATAGACGGCTGAATTGCGGTAGGAATCCAGCCGGCAGTGCGCACTGCCGAAGCCACCAGGAACCACAGGATGAACCAGGGGAAGATTCGGCGCAGGCTGAAGTCGGTAGAGCCACTCTTCTTTTCGCGTATCGCGACCATGAGTGCCAGTACCAGGCAAACCGGGATGATTAACGTGGCGCGGGTCAGTTTGACGATGGTGGCGTAGTCGCCAGCTGCATGGCTGTAGCTGTAGCCAGCCGCCACCACGGAAGAGGTGTCGTTGATCGCGGTACCTGCCCACAGGCCGAAGCCGAGGTCGGACAGGTGCAACAGGTGGCCAAGCAGCGGGAATAGCAGTACTGCCACCACGTTGAACAGGAAGATGGTGGAAATGGCGAACGCGGTGTCGTGCTCATCGGGCTTGATGATCGGCGTGACCGCGGCGATGGCCGAGCCGCCACAGATAGCGGTGCCGACGCCGATCAGAATCTTCAGCTTGTCATGTACGCCCAGCAGTCGACCCAGAAACAGGGCGGTGAGGAACGCGACGGTCATGGTAACCAGCGTGACCGACAACGATTCGAGTCCGGTCTTCGCCACCTGGGTCAGGCTCAGGCCGAAGCCCAGCGCGATGATCGACCACTGCAGAATCTGCTTGCCGCCGAACTGGATGCCTGGCGTGAATTGCGCGCCTGGCGCGAACACGTTGCGCACGATGATGCCCAGCACGATGCCGAATACGGGGCCGCCGATCAGCGGCACCCAGTGGCCGAGCCCCAATGCCAGCAGCGCGATCGCGATCGCCAGCAATAAGCCGGGAGCGCGGTGACGCAGGGTGGGGTGGGTGAGGTCGGTCATCGTTGAGGCGGTCATGGGGAACGTCGATTCGAGCGGGAATGGCGTCATTGTCCGCGCTGTAATCCATTAGGAAAATTTTGAATATCTAATGAAGTGTATAAAATAAGCTGATGATCAATATCAGCCCCCGCCAGCTCGAAGTGTTCGTGCAAATTGCCTTGCACGGCAGTGTGCGTGCCGCTGCCGAGCGGCTGCATCTGACCCAACCGGCGGCCAGCATGGCCTTGGCCGAGATGGAGCGACAGCTCGATGCGCCGGTGTTCGCGCGTGAACGGGGCCGCCTGCGACTCAATGCACGCGGTCGCGAATTGCTGCCGCTGGCGCAGGAGTTGCTGGAGCGCTATGCCGAGTTCGGCCGGCGTGGCACCGGGGGGGGGGCGGTTCTGTCGGGCGAGCTGCGCATTGGCGCGAGTAACACCGTGGGTAACTATCGCGTGGGCGAGCTGCTTGGTGATTTTGTACGCGCGCACTCGCAGGTGGCGGTGCGTCTGCGTGTGGCCAATACCGATGCCATCACGGCGGCGATGCTCGATCACAGCCTGGATGTGGGCTGTGTCGAAGGCCCAGTTACGCACCCGTTGCTGGAAGTGCGGCCGTGGCGCGATGACTCATTGGTCGTGTGCGCACCGCCCGATCACCCGTTGGCGCGCAAGCGTGGGCTTAAGCCCGACGATTTCGCCGGCGCACGCTGGGTGGTGCGGGAACCCGGTTCGGCCACACGTACCACCAGCGAGCGGATTCTGGCCCAGTTGCCACCTGGTCAGACGGTGCTGGAGCTAGATCAGATCGAGGCGATCAAGCAGGCCGTTGCGGCGGGGCTTGGCATTGCATGTCTACCCGAGGTGGCGGTCACGGATGCGCTTGCCACGGGCCGCCTCAAAGCGTTGAAAACACCTTTCCTCGATCTGGAGCGAAAGCTGTCCTTACTACTGCACCGGGAGAAGTACCGCGGTGCCGTGTTGGAGGCGTTTCTACAGGCGATTTGAGCCGCGTAGCCTACATATTTCCTCGCAACACCTGTTTAGGTTCTGCCAGTTCGCACATCGATGCGAGCGTGATTTGACCAAACCCGCGATAATCCCGCGATGACTTCCTTACGTTTCGATCTTCTTGCCACCGATGGCCATGCCCGTCGTGGCCGACTCAACTTTCCCCGCGGCACGGTGGAGACACCGGCGTTTATGCCGGTAGGTACCTACGGTTCGGTCAAGGCGATGACGCCGCGCGACATCCGCGAGATCGGTGCCGAAGTCATCCTGGGCAACACCTTCCACCTGTTCCTGCGGCCGGGATTGGAGGTCATTGAGCAGTTCGGTGGCTTGCACCGTTTTATCGGCTGGGACAAACCCATCCTTACCGACTCGGGTGGCTTTCAGGTGTTCTCGCTGGCGCATAAGCGCAAGCTGGCCGAGGAGGGCGTGACATTCGCTTCGCCGGTCGACGGTTCCAAGGTGTTTCTGTCACCGGAAGTATCGATGCAGATCCAGACTACGCTGGATTCGGACATCGCGATGATCTTCGATGAGTGCACGCCGTACCCGGCCACAGAGAAGGTGGCCAGCGACTCGATGGAGTTGTCGCTACGCTGGGCGGAGCGCTCGCGTCGGGAATTCGATAATCGGAAGAATCCGAATTCGCTGTTCGGCATCGTGCAGGGCAGCGTGTACGAGAATCTGCGCCGCCGTTCGGCCGAGGGATTAATCAATATCGGGTTCGACGGCTATGCCGTAGGTGGCTTGGCCGTGGGTGAGCCGGAGGCCGAGCGTAACCACACGCTGGATTTCACCTTGCCGCTGCTGCCACAGGACAAGCCGCGTTATCTGATGGGCGTGGGCCGGCCGGAGGACATCGTGGAGGCCGTGCGCCGTGGCGTCGATATGTTCGATTGTGTGATGCCCACGCGCAACGCACGTAACGGCTTTTTGTTCACCGATGAAGGCACGTTGCGTATCCGTAACGCGAAGTTCTCACTGGATACTCGCGTTATCGAGGAGGGTTGCGACTGCTACGCCTGCAGCAACGGATTCTCCCGCGCGTATCTGCGTCACCTGGATCGGTGCAACGAGATCCTGGCCAGCCAGCTCGCCACGATGCATAACCTGCGGCATTACCAGCGGCTGATGGCTGGCTTGCGCGCGGCCATCACAGCAGGCACGCTGAATGACTTCACGGCCGAGTTCTACGCGCGGCGACAAACCGTCGCATAAGTCGTATTTCGGCAAACGCCACTTGTGATGATGTGCAGGCGCCCCGATACGGTCAAACGGGGCCTTGCACTTGCCAACCGGCGCCGTGCATGGGTAGGGGGGGCGTGGCATAATCCACGGTCTTTTATTGGGTGCTTGGCAGAAATCCCTGCTGGCACCATAACTTGCGAGACAACCTGATGAATCTTCCGATGTCTTTTGTGGTCGCCCAAGCGGCGCCGGCTGGCCCCGCGGGCGGCGGTCTGTCCATGATCATCATGATGGTGGTGCTGTTTGGCCTGATGTATTTCATGATGATTCGCCCGCAGATGAAGCGACAGAAAGAGCAGCGCACGATGCTCTCGGCGCTGGCCAAGGGCGACGAAGTGGTCAGCAATGGCGGTATCGCTGGCCGTATCGAAGAGGTGGGCGAGACTTTCCTCACGGTTGAGATTGCGCCGAACGTGAAGGTCAAGCTGCAGAAGGGCTCGGTGGCGCAAGTGCTGCCCAAGGGCACGCTGAAGTCCTCCTGAGTTGGGGCAGGGCTGCGGCCCGACACGGGGTTCCACGAGATTTGATGCTACCGCCGCGGCCTGTTGCCGCGGCTTTGACGGATGCAAGGCATGAGTGATTTTCCACGCTGGAAATACGCGCTGGTCGTAATCGTGATGGTGTTCGGCATTCTCTATGCGTTGCCGAACGCGTACGTGCCCTTGCAGGCCGTGCAGGTGGCATCTGCCCGTAACAATGCGCCGGTGGACGAGGCGCTCGAGCAGAAGATCACCAGCGCCTTGCAGAGCGCCAAGATCCCTTACGGCAACATCAGCCTGAAGCACGACGCCAACAAGGGCGACAGTGTGCTGGTTGGCTTTGCCAACGGTGATTTGCAGAAGAGTGCTTCCGATGCATTGATACCGGTGTTGGGCGACGACTACACGGTCGCGTTCAATCTCGAGTCCACCGTGCCGCATTGGCTGCAGGCGATCGGTGCGCGTTCGATGCCATTGGGCCTGGACTTGCAAGGCGGCGTGCACTTCCTGATGGAAGTGGACCAGAACGATGTACTCGACAAGCAGGAGATTCGCTACACCGGCGACATCACCGCACTGCTGCGTGACAAGAATATTTCGTTTACTTCGGTGGCACGCAATGGCGTGCGTGGGCAGGGCGTTGCTGTCGTGTTGTCTTCCGCGGCGGCGCGTGCAACGGCGGCCGATGCGATTGCCACGGAGTTCCCGGACCTCGGCGTGACCGACGGCGCCAGCACCGGCGATCGCTTTGTACTCAACGCGGTGCTGAAGCCGGACAAGGTACGTGAGCTAGCGCTCAATGCCATCCGTCAGAACCTTGGCACGTTGCGTAACCGTATTAACGCGTTGGGCGTATCCGAGCCCAACATCCAGCAGCAGGGCGAAAGCCATATCATCGTCGAGCTGGCCGGTGTGCAGGACCCGACCGAAGCAAAGAAGGTGATCGGTGCCGTCGCCACGCTGCAATATGTGGCGGGCCTTGGTAGCCCTAGCGATCCGCGAGTGCAGGATGCCGCGCGCACCGGCAACGTTCCGCCGGATGCTCACCTCTACTACGGCAGCCACGGTGAGCCGTACCTGGTCAGCAAGACGATCATCGTCACCGGTGATGAACTGGTGGACGCCTCTTCCGGCAACGATCCACAGAACGGTACGGCCAGCGTCAATGTGTCGCTGAACTCGGCCGGCGCCAAGAAAATGCTCGATTTCACCAGCAACAACGTCGGCAAGCCGATGGCGGTGGTGTACGTCGATCGCGTCACCGACACCAAGGTTGTCGATGGCAAGGAAGTGCGTACGCCCAAAACCACGTACAGGGTGATCAACTACGCCACTATCCAGGGCGTCTTCAGTAACAAGTTCCAGACCAATGGCCTGAGCAGTGCGAAAGAAGCGTCCGAGCTGGCGCTGCTGCTCAAGGGCGGCTCGCTCGCCGCACCGATGGACATCATCGAGGAAGGCGTGATCGGCCCGAGCCTTGGTGCAGAGAACATCTCCAAGGGCTTGAACGCGGTGCTGCTTGGCTTGGGCCTGGTGCTGTTGGCTGCAGCGATTTACTACAAGCTGTTCGGCCTGGTGGCCGACGTTGCGCTGTTCTTCAACCTGGTGATTCTGGTGGCGGTGATGTCGATGATCGGCGTCACACTGACCATGCCAGGCATCGCCGGTATCGTGCTTACGCTCGGTATGGCGATCGACGCCAACGTGCTGATCTGCGAACGCATACGTGAAGAATTACGCAATGGCGCTACACCATTGGCTTCGATCCGCGCGGGTTACGAGAAAGCGTGGTCGACCATTCTGGACGCGAACGTAACCCACCTTATTGCCGCACTGGCACTGACCACCATTGGTTCTGGCGCGATCAAGGGCTTCGGTGTGACGCTGCTGATCGGTATTCTGACCTCGATGTTCACGTCGGTTACGGTCACACATGCGATCACCGCGCTGCTGCATGGCGGCCGCAAGAAGCTCAAGACGCTGTCGGTGTAACCGGGGAACGACATGGAAATTTTTAGCCACAACAGCAATATCCACTTCCTCGGCCTGAGGAAGTTCAGCGTCGGTCTCGCTGCTGCATTGATGATCGCCTCGATCGTGATTCTTGCGATCCGCCCACTCAACTATGCGCAGGACTTCACCGGCGGTGTCTCGCTCGAGGTCAACTACACGCAACCTGTAGCTACCGGCGATGTGCGTGACGCGCTGGAAAAGGGCGGTATCGAAAATCCGTTGGTGCAGAGTCTGGGCGGTACCAAGCGCGTACAGATCCGCATGCAGGCCAAGGGCGATACGCATAACCCGCCGAAGGATGACGGCAAGGTCAACCTCGACCTGATCGCCGCCGACGTGCAGAAGGCATTACAGACATCGCGCCCGGACGCGCATGTGACCAGCCGCAGCTACGTCAGTGCGCAGGTCGGTGAGCAGTTGCGTAGCAGCGGTATTTACGCGGCGATCTTCGTGATCATCGGCATCGGCGTGTATCTGTGGATTCGTTTCGAGCGCCGCTTCGCGATCGCTGCACTGGCCACCGAAGTGCACGACGTGCTGGTGACGCTGGGCATCATCGCCCTAGTGCAGCGTGAGTTCGACATGACCGTGCTGGCCTCGGTACTAGCGGTGATCGGTTACTCGATCAACGATAAGGTGGTGGTGTTCGATCGTATTCGCGAGTTGTTCCGTCTGGCGCGTAAGGCCGACCCGGAAGAGATCCTCAACCGCTCGATCAACAGCACGCTGTCGCGAACCATCATCACCTCGTTGTTCACTGCGATTGCGATGGCTTCGCTGTATTTCTTCGGCGGCCCGGCGGTGCATGGTTTTGCAATCACCATGCTGATCGGTATCCTGGTCGGTACGCTCTCGTCGATCTTCGTTGCCAGCCCGATCCTGCTGTGGTTGGGTGTGTCGAAGAAGGATCTGATGCCGGTGACCAAAGAAAATCCGGAGCTGGCACGTCGCCCTTGATCCTTATCAGGTAAGCGATTGCGCAAGATCTCAACGGGCCGCATTGCGGCCCGTTTTTTTGCGCGCGATGCCAGCAGTTGTGGGTGTTGCGGCGCTTTCTGGGTCGCGGCCCGGCGATGTGGCTTTCAGTGAAAACTACAAGCCGATCTCAGTACAGGACGTCGATCTACACCATCGACCCAGATCCCGCTGACGGCCACATCGCGGCCGTCAGTGCAGGATGCGGTTATCTCATCAGGCGGCTGACGCTTCTTCGCTAGCGGCCGCCAACGTGTCAGGCGCAGCGTCGACTGCACTCGCTGCCGGGGCCAGGTGGTGGTGGGCTAGCCCGTGCATATCGAGCTGGCTAACGGGAATCGGCTCGTAGTTCGGGCCGAAGGCCACCTCCCCCAATTTCCAGCCGGCAGGGCGTCGTACGGCACCCCAGAAGCGCTTGAACGCGGCCCAGTGCAAGCCGACGATGCCGTAATCGTTGTCCGCATCGACGGTGGGGTCACCGACGCCGGTAGGGCGCGGCGCCAGTCCGTACAGCGAGGTGCCGAACAGTACATCCCAGATCGAGAACACCTGGCCGAAGTTGCAGTTGTGCAGCCCCGGGCGATCGGCGTCGACCAGCATATGGTGCAGGCGATGGAATTTCGGGTCGACGAACATGCGCCCGAACACCGGGCCGAAACCGATGCGCACATTGGCGTGCGAAAAGTTTTGTACCAGTTCGCCAGTCAGCATCAACCAGGCAAATTGATCGGGTTCCACGCCCATCACGATACCGACCACGGCGAGCACCATCGATTGCAGGAAGCCGTCCACCAGGCTGCCGCGATCATTCGTCCAGCAGCTCATCTGGCGTGTGCTGTGGTGCATGCTGTGCAGCGCCCACCACCATGGCAAGGCGTGCTGCAGGCGGTGCATCCAGTAGTACACGAAGTCGTAGACGATGTAGTAGATGACGAACAGCATCAACGGATGGCTGTTCAGCACTGGGAACCAGTGGGTAATCGCGAGCGGTGAGCTGCTGCTATCCGCGCCGGTATCAGGGCCACCGAAATAGTTGCCGATGGGCGTGAGGATCAGATAGCTGAAGAGCGGGAAGATGCCAATCAGCATCATCAACGTGTACTGGAAGTCGACCTTGGTTAGCTTTCGATCGGTCCACTTTTCCGCCGGAACCAGACTTTCCAGCGGACGGAAGATGAAGCCGATGATGCAGACCTGCAGCGCTGCGATCATCAGCGATTCGGCGATCTGGTTCGGGTCACCCGCCAAGCCGTTGAGGTGCAGCAAGGTGAGCAGCGGAGTCACGCCATGGCTGCTGAACCAGAGGACGAGGTGGGACCAGAATTCTGAAATTGCAGACATCGCAGCCAAATCATGTAGGGAATGGGCCGTACGCACGGCAAGGTGCATGACCTGTCGTCATGCTGGGGTGCTCAGGATACTGCCGTCCCGGGTAGGGAAAAACCCTGCCCGGTTCTGCGCATTGAGTGTATTCAGTCAGTCGTACGTAATTGCGCATCGAGTTGAGCCAGCCGTTCGGGCGTGCCGACATCGGTCCATGCGCCGGTGTAATGCGCGCCACTGACCTCGCCTCGGGCTATCGCGGCAAGCAGCGGCCAGCGTAATTTGAAGCGCGGCTGCTGATCATTAGCGCCAGGATCTAAGCCATTCGCTGCGCGCCAGTTGTCCAGCAATTCGCGGCGAAAGATGCCGATGCCGCTGTAGGTCAAACGCGGCTCGCCATCGGCATGTAGACGTCCATTCGCATCCAGCACGAAATCGCCGTGCAGTAGATGGTGCGGTGGATTGTCGACCAGCAGCAGATGCGCCAATCCTGCGGGCTGAGCTGGCAGCGTGGAAAAATCGGCATCGGTCCAGACATCGCCGCTGATCACGATGAACGGTTCCGGGCCGAGCATGGTGAGCGCATTCAACATGCCGCCGCCGGTTTCCAAAGGCGTTGGGCCTTCGTAGGCATAACGGATGCGCAAGCCCCAGCGTGAGCCGTCGCCCAATGTCTCGGGAAACTGTTCGGCCAAGTGCGAGGTGTTGATCACAACGTAGTTGACGCCGATCGCGGCGAGTTTTTCCAGGTGATACACGATCAACGGTTTGCCGCCTGCTAGTAGCAGCGGCTTGGGCGTATGGTCAGTGAGCGGTCGCATGCGCTCACCGAGACCCGCGGCAAAGATCAATGCGTGTCTCATGTGTTGGTCACACGGGTCAGGTCAAGACCTTGAGCATGGCGCTCGAGCAGCGCAGCGAAATCGGCCAATTCGGGATAGCTTTGTGCCACGGAGATTACGTATTTATAGACGCGTGGCACGTCGGCGAGGTAGCCAGGTTTACCGTCGCGATACCACAGCCGGTAGAACTGCCCGAGCACCCGGATGTGGCGGTGCATGCCGGTTAGGTCGAACCATCGTAGAAAATGTTCTCGACTAATGTCAGGACCGATCATGCTTGTCTCTTTAAGGCGCAGCCGGTAAGCCTCCACCCAGGCCTCGACGCGTTCGCGTTCCCAGGCGATGTAGCCGTCGCGCAACAGGGAGGCGAGATCGTAGGTTATGGGGCCGGCCAAAGCGCCCTGGAAATCGATGATGCCTGGACTGTTGTTTTCGACGATGAGCAAGTTCCGGCTATGGAAGTCGCGGTGAACAAAACAGCGCGGCTGTTCCAGTGCATTTCGAGCAACGATTTCGAAAGCCGTTTCCAGCACATGCTGTTCGTCCGCATCGGGGGCATGGCCCAGGTGCCGGCCGAGAAACCATTCGGGCATGACTTTCAGGCCAAGCATCAGCACGGCGTGGTCGAAGGGTGGTAGATCGCTGTAATCCATCCGCGTCTGCATAAGCAGCAACGCATTCATGGCGTCACCGTAGAGTGCATCTACGTTGTCTTGGTTCAATGCCGGCAAGTACAGCCGTGTGCCGAGATCTTCGATCAGCAGAAAGCCTTGCTCCAGATCATGCGCATGCACCGCTGGCACATGTAAGCCGGCGGCGGCGAGGCGAGCGCCAATCTCCAGCCACGGGCGTGGATCTTCCTGCGCTGGCGGCGAGTCCATCACGATCCAGCTTTGTCCCCGGTGCTGAGTGCGCCAGTAGCTGCGAAAGCTGGCATCGGACGAGGCAGGTGCTAGCGTCAGTGTGGCATCACCGAGGGTGTTGCGGGTCCAGGCGAGACGGGCGATGACGCGATCTTGAGTGCTGTCCATTAAGAGTGAGTGTCGAGAGGTGAGAAGAGAGAAATCAGCGCGGAGTTCATTGCTTACGCGTAAATGTAGGTCATACGCGGCTTTTGCGCTCAACCACTCGTTTCTCACTTCTCTTCACTCACTCCTCGATTCTCACGAAAGGTTGTAAGCGCGCTCTTCGTGCTCGGCGAGATCCAGGCCGATTTGCTCCTGCTCGCTATCCACACGCAAGCCGAGTGTGCGATCGATCAGCTTCAGAATGACCCAGCTCAGCACGGCGCTCCAGATGATGGTGAAGCCCACGCCCTTAGCCTGGATCCACAACTGACCGGCCAGCGACGTCACCGTGCCGAAGCCGCCGAGCTTCGGTGCCGCGAGTGGTCCAGTAAGCAACGCGCCGATGATGCCTGCGATGGCGTGTACGCCGAACACATCCAGCGAATCGTCGTAGCCAAATCGATGCTTGAGTTTCGTTGCCGTGAAGAAGCACAGCATGCCGGCGATCAAACCCAGCACTAAGGCCCCGCCAGGTCCCGCTGTACCGGCAGCGGGCGTTACCGCGACCAATCCGGCCACCGCGCCCGAAGCGATGCCGAGCACACTGGCGCGTCGATGCAGTATCCATTCGACCGCAACCCAGCCGATGGCCGCAGCAGCGGTAGCGATTTGCGTCACCAGCATGGCCATGCCGGCGCTGCCATTCGCAGCCACGGCCGAGCCGGCGTTGAAGCCAAACCATCCCAGCCAAAGCAGACTGGCGCCGATCACGGTGTAGCCAAGGTTGTGCGGAGGCATCGGGGTGTGCGGCCAGCCGCGGCGCTTGCCGATCACGATGCAGGCTACCAAGCCCGCGATACCGGCGTTGATGTGCACCACGGTGCCACCGGCGAAATCGAGTACGCCAAGATCGCCGAGTAGCGAACCTGGCCCACTCCACACCATGTGCGCTATCGGCAGATAGACGAAGGTGAGCCACAGCGCGCTGAACCACAGCATGGCGCTGAACTTCATGCGCTCTGCATAGGCGCCGATAATCAGCACAGGTGTGATGATCGCGAAGGTCAGCTGGAACATGACGAACACGCTTTCCGGCACGGTCTGGTAAAGCGAGTCGGGCTTGAGTCCGGCGAGCATCACGCGATCCAGTCCGCCGATGAACGAGTGCCAGTTCACGCTCTCCGCGTGCATGCCCGCTGTGCTGAAGGCGAGTGAGTAGCCGTAGACCATCCACAGCACGGTGACCAATGCGGTGATCGCGAAGCACTGCATCATCACGGATAGCAGATTCTTGGCGCGCACCATGCCGCCGTAGAACAGCGCCGCTCCCGGGATGGTCATCATCAACACCAACATGCTGGCGACGAGCATCCAGGCCGTGTCGCCGTGGTCGAGTGCGGGGGCTGCAGTTTGTGCCGCTGCGGATAGCGGTAGGGCGATTAGGGCGCTGGCTGCGAGCAAATGTCTAAAGCGCATCGGCGTCGACCTCCTGCGTGCGGATACGGATCACTTGTTCCAGATCGCTCACGAAGATCTTGCCGTCGCCGACCTTGCCGGTGCGGGCGGAGTTGGTGATCGCCTCGATCGCGTGTTCGACCTGTGCATCGCTCACCGCGATCTCGATCTTCAGCTTGGGCAGGAAATCCACCACGTACTCGGCACCGCGATACAGCTCGGTGTGACCGTGCTGACGGCCAAAGCCCTTGACCTCGGTGACGGTCATTCCCTGTACCCCGGCTTCCCCCAGCGCTTCGCGTACATCGTCCAGCGTGAACGGCTTGATGATCGCGGTGATCCACTTCATGCGCATGCTCCCCGGTTGCGTTAGTCCATGCTGCAGCACAGCAGATTGCGTGCCAGGAGGTTAAAATGGCTTCGTATGGCCATTTATACGATGCGGGATGCCTGGAGTTGCCGTCAGTGATGACTAATTCGGTGCAAGCGTTGCATCCATTCAGTGCAAGCCTCTAGAGCTGTAATTTGACCCTTGCACGCGTAATCAGTACCATTTTGGTCTGGATTACACTTGGTCTCCACAAAGGGCCGCTAGCTCCGATGCTCCGCGTCAGTCGACTCACGGATTACGCCACGGTGGTGATGACTTGCATCGCCGCCCACTCCGACGACGTGCTCAGCACGGCGCAGATCGCTGACGAGACGCATCTGGAGTTGCCCACGGTAAGCAAACTATTGAAATCACTGGGCCACGCAGGCCTGGTGGAGTCGTTCCGTGGCGTCAATGGCGGCTATCGGCTGGCGCGGCCGGCGGATGCCATCAACCTCGCCGAGATCGTCGAGGCGATGGAAGGGCCCATTGGCATGACCGAGTGTGGCGTAACCGAGGGTCAGTGCGATCGCGAGGCGCAGTGCGGCGTGCGTGGGAGCTGGCAGCGCATCAGCAGTGTGCTCGACAACGCACTGCGTGCAGTGAGCCTGTCCGACATGCTTCGCCCATCCGTGCGCAAGACGGAAGTCACCGTCGACCTGAGTGAATTGAAAGGCAGGACCACAGCATGATTAGCGAACGCAGCGACAACATGGTCGTTAACAGCAGCATGGCCGCTGACAGTAGCGCCACCATCCTTCGCGACAATGCCGAGGTCGCGGAAGCGCTCGGCCGTCGCTATGAAGCGGGCTTCGTCACCGACATCGAAACCACCAGCCTGCCGCCGGGTTTGAGTGAGGACATCATCCGCCAGCTCTCCGCGATTAAACAGGAGCCGGAATGGATGACCGAGTGGCGCCTGAAGGCCTATCGCCATTGGTTGACCATGCCGGCGCCGGATTGGGCCAAGCTCAAGCTCAGCCCGATCGATTACCAATCCATCAGTTACTACGCCGCGCCCAAGCAGGGCCCGAAGTCGTTGGATGAGGTCGACCCGAAGCTACTGGAGACCTACGAGAAGCTGGGCGTGCCGTTGCATGAGCGGGCCAAGCTGGCTGGTGTCGCTGTCGATGCAGTATTCGACTCCGTCTCTGTAGGCACCACGTTCCGCAAAGAATTAGCCGAGGCCGGCGTGATCTTTTGCTCGATGAGCGAGGCGATTCGCGAGCATGGCGATCTGGTGCAGAAGTACCTCGGCAGCGTCGTGCCGACCGGCGACAACTATTTCGCCGCGTTGAATTCGGCGGTGTTCTCCGACGGCTCGTTTGTGTTCGTGCCCAAGGGCGTGCGCAGCCCGATGGAGTTGTCCACCTACTTCCGTATCAACGCGATGAACACCGGACAGTTCGAGCGTACCTTGATCGTCTGCGAGGACGACGCCTACGTGTCGTATCTGGAAGGCTGCACCGCGCCGATGCGCGACGAGAACCAGCTGCATGCGGCGGTAGTCGAACTGGTCGCGCTGGAGCGCGCGCAGATCAAATATTCCACCGTGCAGAACTGGTACCCGGGCGACGAGAACGGTGTTGGCGGTATCTATAACTTCGTCACCAAGCGTGGTGATTGCCGCGGCCACGACAGCAAGATCTCCTGGACCCAGGTGGAAACCGGGTCGGCGATCACCTGGAAGTATCCGAGTTGTGTGCTACGCGGCGATCGCTCGGTGGGCGAGTTCTATTCGGTAGCGCTGACCCACCACATGCAACAAGCCGACACCGGCACCAAGATGATCCACATCGGCAAGGGAACCAAGTCGAAGATCGTCTCCAAGGGCATCAGCGCCGGTCGCAGCTCCAATAGCTATCGTGGTTTGGTCAAGGTGGAGAAGGGTGCTGAGGGTGCGCGTAACTACACCCAGTGCGACAGCCTGTTGATCGGCAAGAAGTGCGGCGCACACACCTTCCCGTACATGGAAGTGAAGAACCCCACGGCGATCGTTGAGCACGAGGCCACCACCTCGAAGATCTCCGATGACCAGATGTTCTATTGCCGCTCGCGTGGCATCAGCGAAGAAGATGCGGTGTCGATGATCGTCGACGGCTTCTGCAAGCAGGTGTTCCGTGAATTGCCGATGGAATTCGCGGTAGAGGCGAAGAAGTTGCTCGAAGTGTCGCTGGAAGGCGCGGTCGGTTGATCGTCAGCGTATTAATTCTCAAGGAAGAGGTGATTCATGGCATTGCGTAAATGGGCGTACATCTATTTGTCGCCAGGTTTCGACGCGCAGAAAAATATGATGCGCAGCCATTCGGAACAGTGCGAGTTCATTGCCATCGGCGTGGATTTCACTGACAAGCCGAAGGTGGTCGAGCTGGCCAGGCAGTTGTATGACGAAGGTGTGCAGATGATCGAGCTGTGTGGCGGTTTCGGGCCGCTGTGGATCGCCAAAGTCAGCGAAGCGCTGCAAGGTGCGATTCCGGTGGGTAGCGTGGCCTATGGGCCGGAAGCGCGCCAACCGATGCTCGATCTGCTCGCGGGTGAAAACATCCCGGCCTGAATGGTCGGAAACGTGCTGGTATCGGATCAGTGCGATGACAGGAACGAACATGCTGAAGATCGAAAACCTCCATGCCCGTGTTGAAGGCAAGGAAATCCTCAAGGGCCTCTCGCTGACCGTGAACCCAGGCGAGGTGCACGCCGTCATGGGGCCGAACGGTGCGGGTAAATCCACGTTGGCCAACGTACTTTCCGGGCGTGAGGGTTACGAGGTCACCGCAGGTTCGGTGACTTATAACGGTATCGATCTATTGGCGTTGGAACCGGAAGAGCGAGCTGCTGCCGGCGTGTTCCTCGCGTTCCAGTATCCGGTGGAGATTCCAGGCGTGAACAACACCTACTTCCTGCGCGCAGCATTGAACGCGCAGCGTAAGGCGCGTGGCGAGAAGGAGCTGGATTCCATGCAGTTCCTCAAGCTGGTGCGCGAGAAGTTGAAGGTGATGCAGATCTCCGATGAGCTGCTGCATCGCGCGGTCAACGAAGGCTTCTCCGGTGGCGAGAAGAAGCGCAACGAGATCTTCCAGATGGCGGTGTTGGAGCCGAAGCTGGCGATTCTCGACGAAACCGATTCGGGTCTCGATATCGATGCGCTGAAACAGGTCGCCGAAGGCGTCAACACGCTGCGTTCGACCGAGCGAAGCTTCATCGTGGTCACACATTATCAGCGTCTGCTGGACTACATCGTGCCGGACTTCGTGCACGTACTGGCGGATGGCCGCATCGTTGAAAGCGGTGACCGCACACTCGCGCTGAAGCTTGAAGAACACGGCTATGCCTGGATCGCTGAGCATGGCGAGCCGACAGGGGCTGCAGCATGAATCAGCCGGCCCGTACGCCGTTCGTCGCGTCGCTGCTCGATGCGCCGCTACCGGATAGCGGCATCGGCTGGCTGGATGATGCGCGCCGCGAGAATCTCGAAGCCTTCGCCACGGCAGGCTTGCCGGATACGCGTGTGGAGGCGTGGAAGTACACCGCGTTGCGTGCTTTGGCTCAGCGCAGTTTTGTCGCGGGTGATGCGCAGGCCGCCACGCGTGTTGTCGATGCCGCTGCATTAACGCTGCCGGGTATCGATGGTCCGCGATTGGTTTTCGTCAACGGCGTATTTCGTGCGGATCTTTCGCAGCTGTCGGATCTACCGATAGGGCTGAGTCTGCAACCGTTATCGCAGGCGTTGCGTCAGGATGCCGAGCCGTTGCGCTTCGCGCTGGCACGGCACTATCGCGAAGCTGGCGATGTGTTTGCCCGCCTCAATGCGGCGTTCGCTGGTGACGGCGTAGTGTTGCGTGTGGCTGCCGGCGCCAAGATTGCAGAGCCAGTGCAATTGGTCTTTGTTGGTGTGCTGGCAGAAGGGGCCGCTCCTGCGCATCCTGCGCCCGCGGCACTAGCACATCCATGTGCGTCGGACATTGCCTGGCATGCACGCAATGTGATCGAACTCGGAGAAGGCGCCGAGCTGTCGCTGATCGAGCATCACGTAGCCAGCGATGAGCAAAACCATCTCGGCACGCTGGTCAGCGACCTTGTTCTGCGCGATGACGCAAAGCTGCAGTACACGCTGCTGCAGAACGCGGCTGAAGGCAGCAGCCTGATCCGTCGTAGCAGCCTGCACTTGGGCGCGCGTGCGCATGCTGCATGGCATGTGCTGGAGTTGGGCGGCGCTTTGGTGCGTCACGATCTGCAAGCTGAGTTATTGGGTAATGAGGCACGATTGGATACCAGTGGCGTCTTCGCACTGCATGGTCGCCAGCACGTCGACACGCAATTGGCGATACGCCATCAGGCACTCAATACGACTTCGGCATCGAATTGGCGCGGCGTGGCCGACCAACGTGCACGCGGTGTGTTTCGCGGTGCGATCGTCGTGGCGCCCGGCGCCGACGGTAGCGATGCCAGCCTCAGTAACAAGAATCTGCTGCTCAGTGCGCAGGCCGAAATCGATACCAAGCCGGAACTTGAGATCTACGCCGACGAGGTGAAGGCGGCGCATGGCGCTACCGTGGGTCAGCTGGACGAGCGTGCGCTGTTCTATCTACGTTCGCGTGGCATTCCACTATCACAGGCCCGTGCCCTGCTTACCGCCGCGTTTTGCCGTGCGGTATTGCAGGACGTGCCACATGAGGCACTACGCGAACACCTGTCATCGCTTTTGATGGCACGCCTTCCTGCCGACAGCGCGACATGATTTCTCTCTCCCTTGCACGCAAGGGAGAGAATCAACTGGATACGCACCGATGAACGCACAGTCCAATCCCACTGTTTCGCCCGCGACCGTTTTCGATGTGCAACGCATTCGCGAAGATTTTCCGTTGCTGGCGCGTACGGTACACGGCAAGCCATTGGTGTATTTCGACAACGCCAATACCAGCCAGAAGCCGCTGCAAGTAATCGAGGCAGTGGATCGTCACTACCGCGAACATAATGCGAACGTAGCGCGTGCGGTGCATCAACTTGGCGAGGAAGCTACGGCTGCCTATGAAGGTGCGCGCGACCGCCTTGCGCGCTTTATCAACGCGCCGTCGCGCGATGAAGTGGTACTCACGTCGGGTACGACCCAGTCGATCAATATGGTGGCTTACAGTTATGCATTGCCTCGATTGAAGCCGGGCGATGCAATCCTCACGACGGTGATGGAGCATCACGCCAATATCGTGCCGTGGCAGTTGGTGGCTGGCCGCAGTGGCGCTACGGTGAAGGCAGCGCCTATCAATGAACGTGGCGAGCTGATCGTCGAGCGCTTCATCGAAATGCTGACACCGGAAGTGAAGCTGGCTTGCGTCACGCATGTCTCCAATGTGCTCGGCACGGTGAATCCTGTGCGCGAAATTGCAAAAGAATGCAAAAAACGCGGCATTCCACTGCTGGTCGATGGTTCACAGGCTGTGCCACATCGTCCGGTGGATGTGCAGGCATTGGGGTGCGATTTCTACGTGGTTACCGGCCATAAAATGCTCGCACCTACCGGCACCGGTTTGCTGTGGGCGAAGCGCGAACACCTGCAGGCGATGCCGCCATTCTTCGGCGGCGGTGAGATGATTCGCGAAGTGCGCTTTGACGGCACCACCTTCGCCGAGCCGCCGCATAAGTTCGAAGCGGGTACACCGAATATCGCTGGCTTTGCGGGCATGGGTGCGGCCATCGATTATTACCAGTCGATCGGCTTCGATGCGATTCGCGCATGGGAGCATCAGCTGTTGGTGTATGCCACCGAGCATCTGCGTGAAATCCCTGGGCTGCGTTTGTTCGGCGAAGCGCCGGATAAGGAGCCCGTGATCTCGTTCCTGATCGAAGGTGCGCAGGCGACCGACCTGGCGACGCTGCTGGATCTGGAAGGTGTTGCTGTGCGCTCAGGCCATCATTGTGCCCACCCGCTGATGCAGTTCTACGGTGTGCCCGCCACGCTGCGCGCCTCACTGGCGTTCTACAACACGCGCGAAGAAGTGGATGCTTTCATCACGGCCTTGCTCAAGGTTCGCAAGCTGCTGATGTAGCGTTTCTTACACCTTGTTTCAGTGCTGCTGTCAGTGATGGGGCATGGCATCTATGTGTCCATGCCGCTTTGTTTCGTGAACTAAGGTCAGTTCTGGAATGAGCCCATGCATGATCGTTTGAAGCAAGACCTCGCCGAGCTTGATGCCATCCTTGATAGCGCGCGTGCCATGGCAGGCAGCTATCTCAGTGGGCTGTCAAAACGACCGGCGGCTGCCCATGTGTTATCGCCTTTACCTGCACGAGTGCATCTTCCAGATCAAGGTGTGGGTGCGCAGGCAACACTGCAGCGTTTTGAAAACGATTACGCAGCATTGCTCTCGGGAAGCCCTGGTCCCCGTTATTTCGGCTTTGTCACGGGCGGCGGTACACCAGCAGCGCTTGCTGCTGACTGGCTGGTCAGCACATATGACCAAAATGCGCAGCGCAATGGGGATACGTGTGCGCCAGCGATCGAGGCCCAAGCCGTCGATATGCTGCGGCAGCTATTGGATTGGCCAGCGGAGTGGACCGGGGTCTGTGTCACCGGCGCGACGATGGCGAACTACGTTGGCATGGCATTGGCGCGGCAGTGGGTGGGTCATGCATACGGCCGAGATATTGCTGCCGATGGCTTGCTGGGTTTGCCATCGATCCCCGTGTTTGCCGGTAGCGCGCACTCAAGTACGTTGAAGGCGTTGAGCATGGCCGGGCTGGGTCGAAACGCGTTGAAGGCGTTACCACTGTTGCCTGGGCGCGAGGCATTGGATGTGGCGGCGCTGGAGCGTGCGCTTCAGGAGCATGGCGATGCTCCGAGCATTGTGGTCGCCAGTGCAGGCACCGTGAATACGGTGGATTTCGATGATCTTGCCGCGATTGCGGCGTTGAAACAACGCTATCGATTCTGGTTGCACGTGGACGCAGCGTTCGGCGGCGTGGCTGCTGCATCGGAACGCCGCCGGAGTTTGCTGGCGGGCATCGAGGCGGCTGATTCGGTCACGGTCGATGCGCACAAATGGCTGAATGTGCCTTACGACTGTGCCCTGCTGTATACCGCGCATTTGCCGTTGCAGATCGAGGTGTTCAAGAATCACTCGGCTTACCTGCCGGCCCCCATTACGGTGGAAGACAACTACCTGCACCTGACGCCGGAGAATTCGCGCCGCTTTCGCGCACTGCCGCTGTGGATGAGCCTGCTTGCCTATGGTCGTGAAGGTTATGCCGAGTTGGTCGAACGTAACTGCGCTTCGGCGCGATATCTAGGAACCCTGATCGAAGGCGATTCACGGTTCAAGCTTGCCGCGCCCGTGCGGCTCAATGTGGTGTGTTTTGCCTTGGCGGATGGCGACAAGGCGGCGATGCAGACCTTGCATCAAGCGCTGCATGCGGATGGTACGGCCTACATGTCGCCCTCGACGTTGGATGGTCAGCCCATTCTGCGCGCCGCATTGTGCAACTGGCGAACCACTGATGCCGATGTCGAACTGACCTTCGCGGCATTGCAGCGATTGGCCGGCACGCGCTGAGCGATTGCCGCAGCCAACCCATCGGGCCGGCCAAACGGCTACTCTTGTCACACCCATCCACTCCCGTCGCCACGGTCTCCGATGCTTGCCTCGCTCCCCGGCCTGATCCGCGTGCCACTCGTGATGCTGCTACTGGCGGCTAATGTTGTGCTGCATGTGTTGGTGTTATTTGCGTTGACGCTGGTAAAGCTGGTTGTGCCGATACGCGCGATTCGCGCCGTGTGTTCGCATGGGCTGATCGCGGTCGCAGAGAGCTGGATAGGGTTCAATAACCGGCTGTTCGATGGGTTCACTCGCATTCGCTGGCAGCTGGATGGATTCGAGGGCCTCCACTACAACGGCAATTACCTGGTGTTATGCAATCACCAGAGTTGGGTGGATATCCCGGTACTGCAAAAGGTGTTCAATCGACGCATTCCCTTCCTACGCTTTTTCCTCAAGAGCCAGCTGATATGGGTGCCGTTGCTGGGGCCGGCATGGTGGGCGTTGGATTTCCCCTTCATGAAGCGCTATTCGCGGGAGACGCTGGCCAAGCATCCGGAGCTGCAGGGCAAGGACATGGAGGCCACCCGTCGCGCCTGTGAAAAATTTCGCCATATGCCAGTGTCGGTGATGAACTTTACCGAAGGCACACGCTTTACTCCGGCCAAGCACGCGGCGCAGAACTCGCCGTATCAGCATTTGTTACGGCCCAAGGCTGGCGGTGTAGCGTTCGTGCTTGATGCCATGGGTGAAGCACTGCACGCGATGCTCGATGTCACCATTGTTTACCCGAATGGCCCCTGCAACATGATGGATCTCATTGCCGGTCGCATACGTGAGATCCATGTGCATGTTCGCGAGCTGCCTATTGATGCGTCATTGCATGGGGACTACGAAAAGGATGTGGCATTCCGCGGGCAGTTTCAGGCGTGGATGAATGGGTTATGGGAATCGAAGGACGAGCGCATCGGACGTGAGCTCGGCAAGTGACTCTTATCGTTCATGGTTACGGCTGCCGACCATAGTTTGTGCTGAGTGTTGTTAGAGAACTACAGCGATTGAAGGAGTAAGTCATGCGTATCCTGATTGTTGGTGCAGGTGCCATCGGTGGTTATTTCGGTGGGCGGCTGCTGGAGCATGGGCGCGACGTAACCTTTCTCGTGCGCGAACGACGCGCAGCGATGCTGGCGGATACCGGGCTGGTGATACGCAGTACCACCGGCGATGTCACGGTGCCCGCACCGCCAACGGTTCTGGCACGTAATCTGCGCGAACCGTTCGATCTCGTGCTGCTGAGTTGCAAGGCTTACGATCTTGCGCAGGTGATGGAAGACATCGCACCTGCCGTCGGTGCGCACACCACGATCCTGCCGTTGTTGAACGGTATGCGACACATGGACTTGCTCGATGCACGATTCGGCGCAGCGCGCGTGCTGGGTGGTCAGTGCGTGATTGCCGCGACGCTGGATGCGCAAGGTGCTGTATTGCATCTCAATCAGTCGCATAGTCTTACTTTTGGCGAGCGCGATGGCACATCCTCCGAGCGCATGCATGCGATTACGAAGGCTCTATCGGATGCCGGTTTCGAGGCGCGCCCGAGCAATACGATCCTGCAGGACATGTGGGACAAGTGGGTATTTCTGGCTTCGTTGGCAGGCATCACTTGTCTGATGCGCGCGCCGGTGGGAGACATTGTCGGTGCGCCAGGTGGTACCGCCGCGACGCTCGCTCTCTTCGATGCTTGCCGTGGTGTGGCGGAGAAGGCTGGCCATGCACTGGGCGAGGCAACCTTATTGCGTGCCCGTGGTGTGCTGACGGAGCCAGGTTCGATGCTGACCGCATCGATGCTGCGTGATCTGCAAAGTGGGGCTGCTATCGAGGCCGATCATGTGATTGGCGACATGATCGCTCGCTCAGCCCAGCCGCACGGCAGCAGCTCGTTGTTGCATGTGGTCTATGCGAACTTGAAGGCCTACGAGGCGGGTAGGGCGCGGCGATTGTCGGCATGACGTAGGTGTGCTGACTGTGCAGTCGGGCGGGCGTATTACCCGATAGGGCATCCGCATTAATATGTGCGGATGTCGAATCCGATTATTCCCGTTTTCCGCGCGGCTGGGACCGCCGATATCGATGCCATCGTGGCACTGGTGGAGTCCGCTTACCGCGGTGAATCCGGTCAACGCGGCTGGACCACCGAATCGCACCTGCTCGATGGTCGACGCACTGACGCGGACGACGTAGCTGAGGTGATTGCGCGGCCGCACAGCCGAATCCTGTTGGCCGAATCCGATGGCCGCTTACTCGCCAGCTGCCATATCGAATGGCTGGGTGACTCGGCCTACTTCGGCATGTTTGCGGTGGACCCGTTGCAGCAGGGCGGTGGGCTCGGCAAGTCAGTGCTGGCTGAGGCCGAGCGCATGGCGCGCGATGAGTGGCATTGCCGCACGATGCATATGACCGTGATCGTACAGCGCGATGAATTGATCGCCTGGTACCAGCGTCGCGGCTATCGCCGCACCGGTGAGCACAAACCATTCCCCTATGGTGACGAGCGCTTCGGTATTCCTCGTCGCGAGGATCTGCGCTTCGAAGTGCTGATCAAGGATCTGACGGACACTGCGGCATGAGCGTCAACTTGAATGACTGGGTCTTTGTCGGCACGCGTAGCGAATTGCTGCCGGGTGAATTCAGGACGGTGTACGACGGTGATACTCCGATCGCCGTCTACAACATCGACGGCACGCTCTATGCGATCGAGGACGTCTGTACGCACGATGGCGGC
>JBARCX010000252.1:0-12251 GCA_049794535.1 Rhodanobacter sp. | reverse complement strand
AAGCCAATGTCCGATGCATCGCCATAATGTTCCCTCATCGTGGATAGGTCTGAGAGCGAGTTGCTAAGACGCTCTTGTCGTTGGCGTCTTTCAAACGCCTTAATTGCCCAGTAGCTGATACGTGATCGGGTTGTCCGGGCATAGACCACCGCCGCATTCGAGGCCGGTGGAGACGGCATTACCAAGTACGAGCAACCCGAAGAGAACGACGACACTCGCTGCAATGCGACTGAACATCGGTGTGCCGCTGTGATGGTTCGTGAACTGTCGGTCAAACAGCAGCATCGTGGCAGTGCCGATGATGATCAAGACAAACACGACAAACGCCCATGCATAAAAATGCATGCCGAGAATCGCCTGGCCATAGGTGCCTGTCCCAGGAACGATGTGCAGCAGCGTTTGTCGGGCGGATACGGTGGCACCGGCGATAGCGCTGAACAACGTCAGCGCGTAGTGACTCGGTCTAGGGCCAAATCGCATATTGAGCGCAAGGCCGAAGCCGGCGCCGACAAATCCTGCACGCTGCAGCAGGCATAGCGGACATGGAAGGTCATGCAAGGTGAGTTGGTCGACAAAGGCAATCAGCAAGACCAGGCAGACCGCAAGAAGGCCGATGCTGTTCAACGCCCGTGAAACGGATGGCGACATGGCATGTTCTCCAGGCGATCAGAGGATGATATTGAGCGAGTCGGTTGCATGTAACCGGAACAGCACAACGGTTAGCACTGTTCCAATCAACCAGGATGCGAGCGCCGCGCGCCGACTTCCCTTCCAGACGAAGATCAGGCCACAGGCGTAAATCAGAAAGGGTAACGCCATCATGATGCGGCTCCTTAGAAAATAATCTACAGATGCACTGCTTGCTAGATGGAGCATGCTCTTTAGAGCACGAAGCTGCCAAGGAGAATGTTTACGCAGGCTATGAGGATGGGTTCTAAGGAGCGAACACGTTGGATGCTGCGTTAAGCAGCATCGTGCTGAACAAGTTCGGCAGATGTTCGTTTCTGTATTAAAGCGAACCACCAAACGAAGAGAGCCATGATCGATATGGCAGCACTTCCCCACAACGCGGCATGCATGCCACGAACGAAAGGGTGGAGTGTGGCGATCAATGCACCGAATATGGCGACGCCTAGCGCAGCACCTGTCTGCCGCGCCGAGTTGAGTACGGCGGCGGCTATGCCAGCTTGCCCTCCCGCAACTGTTCCCATGGCCGGAGCTGTCGCTGCCGGCGAGACAAAGCCTGAAGCCAGTCCGATCGCTAGCAAGGGAAGCACGGCAGCCCAGTAAGGAGACGTCGTCGTGCATGACCACATACCGAATGAGCCCGCTGCATAGGCACCGAACGCCATGCACATGGATCCGCGGGAGCCAACGGCCTGTACCAGGCGATGAGAAGCCATGCTGCCTATGGCAACCATGGCGGTCATCGGTAGAAAGGCGAGCCCGGCCTGTAGAGGTGAATAGCCGCGTACCTGCTGATAGTAGAGGCTGAAGACAAACAGCAATCCGTAGAACACAAATGCAGATGCCATGGATACGATGGTCGACGCAGTGAAAATGTCGTTTCTGAAGAATGACAGTGGCAGCATGGGTTCCGATCGCTGGTTTTCGATCATGAGGAAAGCGAAAGCCGCAGAGACGCTTATGGCAAACCCAGTCAAGACCGGCATGGATTGCCATCCGAGGTGTGGCCCTTCGATAAGCACCGCGATCAGCGTGCCAAGCGCGAGCATCGCCGTGACCTGACCGGCAAGGTCGTGGTGCCGCATGTGTGGCGACGTTTCATCGCGAGCTATGCGGTAAGTCAACCACATGCCGATAAGTCCAGCCGGCACGCTCGCAAAAAAAATGCTGCGCCAGCCAAAGGCGTGAATCAACACGCCACCGATAAGTGGGCCGGCTGCCATGGCAACGCCACCGCAGCCGACCCAGATACCGATGGCGCTGGCACGCTCGCGAGCATCAGGGCATGCGTGGTGGATGAGTTTTAACGAGCACGGCACCAGCATCGCTGCACCGATCCCTTGCAACGTGCGGGCGCCAACTAAAACAATCAGGCTGGGTGCGATGCCGCAGAGCGCCGAAGCAAGCGTGAAAAGCGCAAGGCCCGCAAGATAGACATCTCTTGCACCCAATCGGTCACCCAGTGCGCCCCCAGTGAGCAGTAGGCTGGCAAAGCTCAAGGTGTAAGCGCTGACCACCCATTGCAGGCCTGCGATGTCGGTCGAGAAAGAGGTTGCGATATGCGCAAGCGCAACGTTGACGATGGATGCATCAAGCAACACAACGATATAGCTGATGCTTGTCGCTGCGAGGATACGGCGTTGTAGCGTTCGGTTGTTGAGCACAGCGTGAGACTTTGGCAGCGTAGTTGATCATCACTGTAGGGCTATCCCCATGCCATAAGTTTCGGTGTGCGACGAAGCATGCGCAGTGTTTTTTATCGGAGTCCATCGTGTATGCGTAAGAGGCTAGGTTTAGTCGAGAAGTCCAGAAATTTGCCAGTGGCGAAACTTTGATATTTCTGCGAAGGTTCTCAGCCGAAGCAAAAGGGAGGACTTCGCCAATGACGCAGAACATCTATGACAATCAGGCTTTCTTTGACGGTTATAGCCGATTGAATCGCTCGATGAAGGGGCTGGATGGTGCACCGGAATGGCCTGCACTCAAGGCGCTATTGCCTGACCTGCAGGATGCAAAAGTCATCGATCTCGGTTCTGGCTATGGTTGGTTTTGTCGTTGGGCGAGAGAGCAGGGTGCACAGCACGTTCTAGGCTTGGACGTGTCAGAGAAAATGTTGAATCGCGCCAAATCCAGTAACACGGATAGCGCCATCAGCTACGAGAAGGCCGATCTGGAGAAGCTCGAATTGCCAGAGGCCAGCTATGACTTGGTGTACAGCTCATTAGCCTTTCATTACATAGAAAACCTGGCGGGCTTATGGAAGAGCGTGTATCACGCGCTTACTCCAGGCGGCAGCATGGTTTTCTCCATGGAGCATCCTATCTATATGGCGTCCATGCGCCCCGACTGGATAGAGGGAAAGCACGGGCAGAAGACATGGCCCGTGGACAACTATCAGGTTGAAGGTCCGCGCGTCACAGACTGGTTTACCAAAGGCGTTGTAAAGCAACACCGCACACTGGGCACGTTGCTCAATCTGCTGATCAAAACCGGGTTTGCCATCACGCATGTCGAGGAGTGGGGGCCAACCGCAAAGCAAGTCGCAGAACAGCCAGCACTTGCCGATGAGAAAGAACGACCCATGATGCTGATTGTTGCGGTGAGTAGATAACAGGCTCTTAGGTATCAGATGGCAAGGAAGGCTCACGCCATTCCTTCACGATATCCAGCAACGGTCCCAGGTGCGTCTCGAAATGTTTCCAACGCGCCACGGATGATCGATAGACGGGCCTTCGCACTTGAGCAGCACTGACTGTTTTGACGACACGTTTGTTCTCGTGAAAATTCAGGCAGCGCGGGTCCCAGGGTAGATCGAGATACTGAAGCAGGCGTCGTGCCTGGCCTTCGGTGTCGGTCACCATGTCTTCGTAACGAAGCTCAAGTATCGTGCCCGTGGGCAACACGCGTTGCCAGTGCTGCATGAGTTGAATGTAGCGGGCGTAATAGCGCCCTACCGTACCAAGATCATAAGTGAAGTCGAGATTGTTCTTGGAGAACAGATTCGTGTAGCACGAGAAACACGAATCCATGGGGTCGCGCATCGCGTGAATGATTTTTGCATTGGGCAACATCAGGTGGATCATGCCAACGTGAAGAAAGTTGGCCATCATCTTATCGGTGATACGCGTGGCTTCCGGTGCCGATTGCCAGACGCGTTCGGTATAGGTATCACCTAGGCGAAGCAACTCGTCCGCCGACAACGTGGCAGCGATATCCGGATAGGTTTCGACCGGTTTGCCGGCTTTTCTGGCGAGCGAGAAAACAAGATCTTCCAGATCAGGCAACTCGCCCGCGCCATGGATATCGGGATGACTGGATAGAATTTGCTCGATCAGCGTGGTTCCCGAGCGCGGCATGCCCACGATGAAGATCGGCGCCTTGCCGGCGCGGACCGGTTTCGGATGGTTTACGAAGAACGTCTCGTTGAACACAGTGCGCACGTGCTCGATCAGCTCCGCTTTATTCACCTCACTGGGTGGAAGCTGCGCGTATTTCAAACGATTGCCTTCGGCATACGCGGCGAATGCGTCATCGTAGCCGCCGATGTCTTCACGCATCTTCCCCAATGCGAACCAGTAGCGGACACGCAGTGTTTCCGACAATTCGGGGAGCTTGGTGCTCAGGCGTTCAAGTCGGCCGGGCTCAATACAGTCCAGCGTGAAGGTGCGTAAGGACGATAGATTGCAGTAAGCATCGATGTAGCTCGAATCGATTGCGAGCGCGCTCTCAAAACACTCGCGCGCTTCTTCCAGTCGACCTTGCTTTTTGATGGAGCGCCCCAGGTTGTTGCATGCCTCGACGTAATCGGGCTTGATCTTCAATGCGTGCCGATAACTCTGCTCGGCATCGGCAAAGTTTTCCTGGATATAGTGGAGCCCGCCAAGATCGACATGTGCTCTGGCGAAGTCGGGTTTGAGCGCCATTGCGCGGCGGTAATTCGCTTCGGCCGCCGCAAACGAGCCCTGTTCGCGAAGCGCATTGCCGAGGTTCGAATATCCCTCGGCTTCATTCGGTAGGATGGAGACAACGCGGCGAAAACTTGCCTCCGCTTCGTCCATGCGGCCTAGCCCGTAGAGCACGACACCCAATGCGTTATAGATGGGGGCGCTATCCGGATGCGTCAGCAGAGCCTGTCGCAAGTGTGATTCGGCCTCCGCAAACTGACTGGTGCTCATCAGGGTGAATCCGATGTTGGCATGCGCTCCGCCGAAATCCGGCTTGAGTGCAACAGCACGACGATAGCTTTCGACGGCATCGCTCAACCGGTTCTGCAGAACCAAGGCGTTACCAAGCTTGAAATGAGCGTCGGAAAAATCAGGCTTGATCACGCTGGCGCGGCGGTAGCTTTCAGCGGCAGTCACCGGTTGCTGGATAGCCATCAGGCTTTCGCCCAGCGCGTAATGAACGCCGGCATCTCCGGGTGATAGCGCCACGGCTTGCCGCTGTGCACCAATCGCTTCGGCGATGCGCCCTTGTGATTTGAGCGACATGCCCAAGGCCTGCCAAGCGAGGTCGTGTGATGGGAAGCTTGCGGTGAGCTGACGCGCAAGCGTTTCTGCTTCGCTGTGATTGCGCTGCTCGATCAAGCTGACGAGTGTGTCGATGTCTTGCTGATCGGGCGTGCTGTAAGCGCTTGGCATTGAATTTCGCGACATAGATCTGGACGCCGTCTTGGTAGATGAGCAAACCGGATATGTGAATTAAATATCACGTGTCACATGCAGTTCGCAAAACGTATCACGGAAGATGAGTGCGAAAAGATGCCCGCGTGATAAATAGTTTTGCTGCATCATCAAAAATTCACGCGTGTTTCTCACTTTTTGTCTCATCAAAATTTCACGCATAGCCACTGTATAAGTTGCGAGCCACGCGCAAGAAGTTACCGGATACGAAACACAGGGGATACGGCACGAATGACACGTCGTTACCGGAATGGCATGGCATGCATTGGGTTTGTTCGTGCCCAGTTGATCGAAATCAGGCGCAATGCCTACCACCTTTAGGGAGATTTGATCATGCGTTTGTCGTCATCCGTTTCCAAGTTGTCTTCCGAAACCAAACTGTCGCGTCTTAAGCGCACTTTGCCGGCCTTGCTTATTGCCGGTGCGTTGATGGTCGGTGCGCAAAGCAGTATCGCCAGCACACAGAGCGGTGCTTTCCCTTTGCTCACTCATAACCATGTGCCTGCCGCTGTTCTCGCCAGCCAAGCGGCCAGTGCGCAGACACTGAGTGCGAGCAAGCAGCTGAAACTCGGCCTGGTGTTGCCGCTCAGCAATGAGTCCGAGCTGGATAGCCTGCTCACGCAGTTGTACGACCCGAGCAGCTCACAGTTTCATCATTACCTCAGCTCGAAGGAATTCACCCATCGCTTCGGACCAAGTCAAGCCGATTACGACAAGGTGGTTGCCTGGGCTAAGGCTAATAACCTTACGGTTATCGCTACGCCGGCCAATCGCCATATCGTCGATGTGCAAGGTTCGGTGAACGATATCAACCGTGCGCTGCATGTGACGATTCGCCAATACCAGCACCCGACCGAAAACCGCACGTTCTTCGCCCCGGATCGCGAGCCCACCGTCGATCTTGGCGTGCCACTACTGCACATCAACGGCCTGGATAACTACGTGCGGCCGTTCACGCATATGCGTCATCGCCCGCAGTCGGAAGCCACCATGGTCGCGCGTGCTACGAACGGTTCGGGCCCCAGCGGCGACTATCTGCCGAGCGATATCCGTGCCGCCTATTACGGTTCGGGCTCGCTGACCGGCAGTGGTGTGACTGCGGCGATTTTCTCGTATGACGGTTATCAGACTAGCGACCTCAGCTCTTACTACTCCCAGACTGGCGCAAGCAATCCGGGCGTGCCGGTCAACAACGTATTGGTGGGCGGCTTCAATGGCGCGTGCACCAATCCGAGCACCGGCTCCAGCTCTTGCAGCGACGGCGAGCAGATTCTGGATATCGCCAACCTGGCAGGTATGGCACCGGGGCTCACGCAGATTCTGTTCTACGAGGGCACGAGTGCTGGCAGCATCCTTAATCAGATGGCCAGCGACGACAAAGCGTCGGTGATCACCAGCTCATGGGGCGGTGGCGATTTCGGTAGCAGCGACGATGCCATCTACAAGGAATTCCAGGCCCAAGGCCAGACCTTCGTCAACGCCAGTGGCGATGCGGGTTCATATACCACCAAGAATTGGGATCCGCCGTCATTGGATCCCTACATCACCGATGTCGGTGCTACCGATCTCACCACTACCGGTCCGGGTGGCGCGTGGTCTTCGGAGACTGCATGGGCGGATAGCAGTGGCGGTTATCTGAAGTCGGCCGGTTATGCGATTCCCAGCTATCAGCAGTTGGCCGGCGTGATCAACAGCACTAACAAAGGCTCGTCCACGTACCGTAACGATCCGGATATCGCCCTGGAGGGCAACTTCGATAACCCGACGGTCAGCAACGGCTCGCTCGAAACGGGCGTCGGTGGAACCAGCTACGCTGCACCGCGCTTGGCGGGTTTGATTGCATTGGCCAACCAGCAGGCGGCAGCCAACGGAACCGGCAACGTCGGCTTCCTCAACACCTCGCTATATAACTTCGGTGTGGGATCGAGCTATCACAGCTATTTCCACGACATCACCAGTGGCAGCAATGGCGGATTTAAAGCCGTGGCTGGCTACGACCTGGTGACGGGTTGGGGTAGTCCGATCGGGCCAGCTTTTATCTCGGCTCTGATCGCGAAGTAAGTTAATCGCTGCAAAACAAACCCTTCCCTCATGTGTTGGGGGAAGGGTTTGTGCATCAATGCAGATGCTACCAACGCTGACCTTATCAATGGTGATGTTCGTGCAGCTGCCCTGGTATATCGGCGCGATCCAGTCCGCCACTTTCCAGCCATTGCTGGGTGCACGCTTTTGACTGCGCGATGAGCGTGCGAGCCGACGAATAGTCATAGGGCGATGTGTGCAATGGGCACAGGCTCGGCACAATGCGCAGTTCGATGTGACTATCGGCGAAGCGCTCGGCGTCGTGCACCAACTGGCGCGACACCAGCAGACTGAGTGCATGCATCGCGCGTGCGATAGCTCCTTTCGGAATTTGGCTTATGGCGCAGGCAAATCCGGTAGGTAGTACAACGACCCGGGTCGCGCCCAACCTTATCGCTGTAGAGATAGGTGTGTTGTTGGCTACGCCGCCATCCACCAATAATCGCGCATCGATCGGTACCGGTGGAAAGACGCCGGGTATAGCAGTGCTGGCAAGTACGGCGTCCACCACCGATCCCGATGAAAGCACGACCTCTTCGCCGGTCAGCATATCCGACGCGACGATATGAATCGGCATCCTGGCATCTTCCAGGCGCGCATAGCTCACGTGCTTCTCAAGCAATGCCCGCAGGCCATCTGAATTCACCAGATAATCGCGACGATGCAGCAAGCCGATGACGCTACGCAGGTTGAAAGGGAAAACATCGCTACGCCGGATCGCGCACCAAACCCGTTCCAATTGGTAGGCGCCTTCGCACGTGGGATCAGCGGCGAAATAGACTGCATTGATGGCGCCGGCAGATGCGCCCACCATGAACGAAGGTGCCTCACCCCATGCCAGAAGTGCCTGCAACATGCCCACTTCTACCGCACCAAGGCTGCCGCCGCCTGCCAGTACAAACGCCGTTCGTGGTTGTGTTGGATGATTGATCGAGCTTGCTTGTGCCATGTCGATCACCTGCAGAGTCTTTCATCACAGTGATGTTGTCAGCGTGGTCAGCCATTCGGGGCTGATCGATAAGACGGCTGCTTCAAGCTGCCGATCGAGGCCGGTGAGGATGAGTATGCCGACAAGTACGAAGCAGCCACCCAATACAGACTTGGTAACGCTGCCTATCGATACGAGCGAACTGCGCATGCGCGTCATCGTTGCACCCGACACCAGGCTAAGCACTAATAACGGAAGCCCCGCACCCAAGCCGAATACGATCATTAGCAACGCAATGTGTCCTAGATTCTTGCCTTGGGCCGCTAGCGTGGTTGCAGCGCCAAGCGTGGGTCCGACGCATGGGCTCCACACCATGCCTAACAGCAACCCGATAAGGAACTGGCTCATCAGCCCATCACCTTTGATGAGGCCGAGTGCATGTTGGCCAGTAGAACCTATGCGCGAACTCATTCCGGAGAATACGGTCTGCAGTCGTTGCGAAAGCATCACCACGCCGAATAGCACCATAAGTATCGCTGCTACATGACGAAAGGTGTTTGCACCCAGGCCAATGGACGCTCCTAGCGTAGCGAGGAAAATGCCGACCAGGGCGAACGACAGACTGAGCCCCAGTGCGAGCATGGTGCTACCCAGGCGATGCCGGGATAGCGCAGATGCAATGAGGATGGGAAGGATCGGTAACACGCACGGCGACAGCAACGTGGCGGCACCGGCCAGAAAACCCAATACATAAGTGCCCAGTCCGAAATCCATCAGAGTGCCTGCTCCAACGTCGCGCGAATCGCATCTTCCTTGGTTTGCCCCGTCGAGCGGGTTACTTCATGACCTTGCTTGAAGACAACAAAGGTCGACTGCTGGTTCACCTTCAGCGTTTTTTCGAGTGCCGTCTCTTTGTCGAAGTCGGCGACGAAGATGGTGATGTCCTTGAGTCGTGGCTCGGTCGATAACTTATCGACGATTGGTTTCTGCACACGGCAAGTCGGGCACCAATCCGCATGCAGGTAAACCACTACCGGTTTGCCCGCCGCCACGGCCGTGTCGTACTGCATCTGGTTGAATGGCACTTCGTCCGCGAACGCTGTGCTGACCAGTAGAAGAAGTAGAAAGCTTCCTAGGTAAAGGCTCTTGCTAACTCGTATGGTGCTGACTTTCATGGTGACTGGTACTCCCGTGATGATTAGCTGACATGGCTATGTGCAGCGTGGGCTATGCACAGCATGACTTCGCCTACTGGGCTATTCGCTGCCGCTTTGGCTTGGGTTACGTGCTATCTGTGTGCATTACGCGTAGGTGCGAATGCCGAGCGCACGCGCCACCAAGGTGTCGAGACTTGCCTTGCCAGGTCCGGCAATCAACAACCAGAAGAAGATCAGGCTGTACACCACTTCATCGGCTTCAACGTAGTCGTCCAACCCCATTAGGTTGGTAGACACAACCAGCGTCACCGCGACCACCATGTTGATGATCATTGGGATGCATATCAGCCGAGTGAATAGGCCGAGCATGATCAGCAGGCCACCGATCAGTTCGGTCCAGGCGGATAGCCCTGCGCTGAACGCCGGGAACGGTATGCCCCAGCCCATGAAGCGCATGACGAAACTATCGAGGTTGTGAACTTTGGCAATACCCGTCTCTAGCCAGAAATAGCCAAACACCACACGAACCGTGAGCGGGCCAAGCCATTCGATGGAATGAAGCATCTGGAGCAAGCGAGAAGCATGGGTAGCGATAAACAGACGCATGGTGGTTAATCCTGAGAGACGAGGTGCAAGCATCATGCGTACACCCACCATCAATCCGCCATGTTCGGACGTCCATGCTTTCTTGCTATCAGTCCAAACCGCACCGGTATCGCTTCGTGCCTTCCGCATACCGGACGATCGGGCACAAGAACCGGATGCACGGGAACAGTCACCGCCCTATGAAGTATTGAGAATGGTCACGTCGGAGTCGGCCATCACATTGCGGTAACGAGCCCGACAAGATCCTTTCCAACGCCGCAATCCATGGCGGCCCTTACGAACCACTAGGAGCATTCCATGAAGACCAACATACTCAACGGTGCAGCTATGGCGATGATGGTTGCGGGCTTGTTCGCCGTCACCACGATGTCGGCCTCGGCCGCTGACAAAACTGCCTCAGGTGACACCGCCAGCGTCAAGTGCATGAACTCGTCGTCCTGTAAAGGTCACGGTGCGTGTAAGCAGGCTTCCAACTCCTGCAAGGGGCAGAACTCCTGCAAGGGTCAGGGCTTCACCATGCAGAAGACTCAGCAAGACTGCACCACTGCACAAGCTGCTGCGAAGCAGTCGTAATAGATACGGCGGAGCTTCCCGACGTGCTGCGGAAGCTCCGCTATTTTTCCATAAATAATCTGCTGCCATGAATAACGAATCTCACCTTCATCAGATGCCATATCTCGGGTTCGGCCTTGGCTTGCGCGTCGATCATTACGAGACGCTGCTCGAGGAGCCGGGCAACGTCGAATGGCTGGAGATTGTTTCCGAGAATTACTTGATACCCGGCGGACGCCCGCTGAAGTGGCTGGAAAAATTTCGTGAGCGCTTTCCATTAGTGATGCATGGTGTGTCGATGTCCATCGGCAGCACCGATCCACTGGATGACGGTTATCTTGCCCAGCTGGCTGCGCTGGCGAAGCATATCGAGCCGATGTGGGTTTCCGACCATCTGTGCTGGACAGGCGTGCAAGGCGTCAACCTGCATGACCTGATGCCGCTACCGTATACCGAGGAGGCGCTGGCACACGTTGTCGATCGCGTTCGCCGCGTGCAGGACATTCTTGGTCGCCGCATCCTTCTCGAAAATGTATCCAGCTATATCAGCTTTGCTCAGTCACAACTGACGGAGTGGGAATTTCTGGCGGCTGTCGCGGAACGTGCCGACTGCATGATTCTGCTGGACATCAACAATGTCTATGTCAGTGCGCACAACCACAGTTTCTCCGCGCTGGATTACCTCGATGGCATTCCCGCATCGCGCGTTCAGCAGTTTCATCTTGCCGGACATGAGCACGGCGAGAAGTTACTGATCGACACGCATGATGCACCCATCGTTGATTCGGTATGGGATCTCTACATCGAAGCCGTACGTCGCTTTGGCAAGGTTTCCACCATGATCGAGCGCGACGATCACATTCCTCCCTTGGCCGAGCTGCAAGCCGAACTCAATCATGCCCGGTTGCTCGCGGCACCGTTATTACGTGAAGCCGCATGACTGATCTCGGCACACTTCAGCAGCACTTGCTGCAGGCAATGCTTGCGGATGCGCCGCCACCACTTAGCGAATTACGTGGCGATGATATTGCCGACATCGAGAGTCGGTTGGCTGTCTATCGCAACGGCTACCGCATTCGTTTGCGCGACGCGCTGAGCGTGGAATACCCGGGCCTTGTACTTATGGCGGGGCACCGCCTGGCACATCTATTTGAAAGCTATGTGGATGCGCATCCTTCCGAGCACTACAACATCCGCTGGTACGGTGCAGGGCTTGCTGCCTATTTGGAATGTGCATTGCCTTGGCGCGAAAAGCTTGAACTAGCTGACATGGCTCGGCTTGATTGGGCCATCTCTACAACCTTCGATGCCGCCAATGAGCCTGTCGTAAGCGCGGCTGACCTCGCCGGCTTGCCGGCGGATGCATGGGCCGATCTGTGTCTTCGCCCGCAAGACGCTTTGCAAATGCTCTCCACGGTGTTCAATGTCGATGCATTTCGCCGGGCGGCTGATCGAGGCCATCAGCGGCCTCGCTTACGTCGTCTCAGTAAGTTGCGCCATTTGCTCGTCTGGCGCCAAGCCCTGGAGGTGCGCTATCGGGTGATGGACGCGGACGAG
>JBARCX010000251.1:0-2441 GCA_049794535.1 Rhodanobacter sp. | reverse complement strand
GACTGATGCGCTCGTAGTATTCGCGCCTCGCCTGCGCTTGTTCTGGTTCAATGGTGTGACTTTGCATAGTACTTGTCTCCGATTTACCGGTCGCTCGAATAGAAGGCGTCGGCGTAGATATGCTCGGGCGGTATCCCGCGCTGGTTAAGAAGAAGTGAGGCCGCCTCCACCATCGGTGGCGAACCGCAGAGGTAGGCGCGAAAGTCTCTCAGGCTGTCGCCCCAGTCGCTGGCTATGACATCGGTGACGAGACCGGTACGCATAGACCGTCCCGTCGCATCCGAGGCCGGGATCACATGAACCGACAAGCCGGGATGCTCGCGCGCCAGCTGCTCCAGCCAGTGCTCCCCATAGACATCAAGTGGGGACCGCACGCCGAAGTACAGATGGATGGGATTGACCATGCCCGCCCGCACGGCGCCACGAACGATTGACAGGATCGGTGCGAGACCCGTGCCGCCCGCGACGCATAGCATCGGTCCGGTGTGTTTTTCGCGTAGATAGGCCGTGCCGAGCGGTCCGCTCACGCGCACCGAATGACCGACGGCGAGCTCAGCGTTGATATAGCTCGATACTCGGCCACCAGGGACCAGACGCACGTGGAACTCCAGTTCTTCGTCTGACGCAAGACTTGCCATCGAGTACGGCCGGATGTGGTTCGGGGTGAACTGGACTTGCGCGTATTGCCCGGGCGAGAACGACAAGGGTTTGGCCGGTCGAAGCACGATCCGCTTGATGTCGTGTGTCATGTCCTCGATCGCCACGACCGTGGCCTTCAGCACCCTCGCCGGATGAATGACGACTTCATCAGGTTCTGGCACCTCGATCTCGCAGTTTTCCGTCAATACGCTCATGCAGGCTAGCGCAAATTGCCCCTCGTTCACGCGGGTGATCTGTGCCTGCGAGCCAGACTCGAGAAGGTGGCCACGCGTGACCTTGCAGCGGCACGTGCCACATCGGCCAGCCGTGCAGCTATACGAAATCGGCACGTTGTGCTCGCGCAGCACATTCAGCAGATTGGCACCCGGCGATACAGCCAGCGTGCGATTGAGCGGACGGACAATGAGATTCATGAGATTCGTTCTACTCGAAAATCTTTCATGGCTGAATTCTATGAACTGCCCTAACATTGGTAAACGCGATATCGTGAATTATCAACATTGACCTTGTGAATGAGACCGTGGAACTCAATGACATCGACCTGAACCTGCTGGTTGTTTTCAACGAACTGCTCATCGAGCGTCGTGTCGCCAGGGTAGCGGACAAGCTGGGTTTGACGCAGCCGTCGGTGAGCAACGCGCTCAGCCGGTTACGTAAACTCCTTCAGGATGAACTTTTCATTCGCACATCGAAGGGAATGGAGCCGACCCTCTACGCGAGCCAGCTTGCTGAGCCCATCAGCTCCGCGTTGAGCACGATTCGAAGCTCGTTGAACCAGCAAGCTGAGTTTTCGCCCGCCACGAGCACACGAAGATTCACCATCGGCATGGCCGATGTGGGAGAAGTTTATTTTTTGCCCAAGATAATGGACAAGCTGGCGCACGTTGCCCCCGGAGTTTCTGTGAGCACGCTGCGCAACACCGCGGTGAATCTCAGGGACGCGATGGAAGCAGGACAGATCGATCTTGCAATGGGCTTCCTGCCACAACTGAAGGCGGGATTCTTGCAGCGCAGCCTGTTCCATCAGGCTTATGTATGCATGTTTCGCCAAGGTCATCCGCTTCAAGGGAAAAAGATTTCCCTCAAGCAGTTCACCGAAGCCGACCACGTACTTGTCGTCTCCCCGGGAACAGGACATGCGAAAGTGGATTACATCATCGAGCTAAAAGGCATTCGCAGAAACGTCCGGCTTACCGTGCCGCATTTCGTCGCCGTCGGGCACATCCTTTCGAATACGGATATGATCGCCACGGTTCCGGAGCGTTACGCGATGGAGTGTCTGGCGCCATTCAAGCTCGTGTATGTCAAGCATCCGGTCGAATTGCCGAGGATCGGCATCAATATCTTCTGGCATGCGAAAGTCCACAAGGAACCGGGCAATCAATGGCTGCGCAATCTGATTGCGGATACGTTCTCGGACGCCGTGCGTGGGTGAGACGACACAGTGAGACTCTCGCCGTCAGTCCGACGGCGAACTTCGCTGTTGCCCAGTTGTTCCGAGGTTCAGAATGCGTGCCGCACACCCAGCATCACGCCAAGCTGTTCCGCGCCTGGCTCGACCGTACCGCCGGCCGCCACCGACGTGCTGCCCTTTCGGCCATTGATCATGTAACCCACGGACGAATAGACAGACGTACGCTTGCTCAGCAAGTAGCTGGCACGCGCAACCAGTTCAGTCGAACTCGTCACGCCTGACTGGATGTATTTGTCGACCTGCGTGTCGAGTGCCAGCGACGGTATCGGCGTATAAGTGAGCCCGAGAAAGTACAGGTTATAGACCA
>JBARCX010000250.1:0-13000 GCA_049794535.1 Rhodanobacter sp. | reverse complement strand
GCATCTGGTGCTCAAGACCTTCCGCGAGCAACAGCGCAAGCACGATCACGGGCCCTATCACTTCCAGCGTGCGTCCGAAGTCCCTACCGAAACGCTGCTTCTCGAGGGCTACGGCAGCCCAACGCGGCCGAACGGCATGATCCATTCGATGTTTCGTCCCTCCGATGACGCATGCACGTATCCGCTGTTCGTGCCAGCCAATCTATTCGCCGTGGTTAGTTTGCGACAGCTCGCACAGATGAGCCGCGCTATCCATCACGACCTCTCCTTTGCTGCCGACTGCGAAGCTTTGGCGAACGAAGTCGAGCAAGCGGTGCATCAAGACGGTCGCATGCACGATGCCGATGGCCGTGAGTTCTGGGCTTACGAGATCGATGGCTTCGGCAACCAATTGTTTATGGATGATGCCAATGCGCCGGGCCTGCTCAGCCTGCCCTATCTCGGTTACTGCAAACGCGAAGATCCGATTTATCGCCACACCCGCGATTTAGTGTGGAGCGAGCGCAATCCATATTTCTTCAAGGGCAGTGCCGCGGAAGGCATCGGTGGTCCGCATGAAGGGCTGCGCATGATCTGGCCGATGTCCATCATGATGTACGCGCAGACCAGCAACGATCCGGCACAGATTCGTCAATGCCTGACATGGTTGCGCAACACTGATGCCGGAAGCGGCTTCATGCATGAAGCGTTCGATCAGGATGATCCGCCGCACTTCACGCGCAGCTGGTTCGCATGGGCGAATACCTTGTTCGGCGAACTCATTGTCGATGTGTATCGCGAGCGACCGGAGTTGTTGCGTGGCTAATTCACCGCGATCGCCTTAGCTCCCTCTCCCCAGAAGGAGATGGCGAATAAATCCGCGCATTTCTGCAGCGCAACAGAAATACCTAATAGTTATTTAAAAATAACTATTTACGCGCGTCACAAATAAATTTGGATCGAGGCAAATTTTTCGTTTACAGTCGACTGACGGCCCACTCACAGTGAACCGGTTTTGCCTTAGCGGTTGAGTGCGTTTTGCACATGATCGGGACCAGCATTCCCTCCCGAAGGCCTGTCGCTGACGCTTCTGCCCCCTATCAACGACACGCTTGAACGCACGGAGAAACCTGCATGGTGTCTCGCCGACAATTCCTACAAGGCATGGGCGCACTCGCCGTGCTTGGTAGCCCACTCCCCGCCTTCGCAACACGCTTTGCCGATGCCACGGGCACACAGAAGCTCACTGGAGGAGCTGCTGGCTTACCGCAGCAAGCCGGTGGTGTATCGCAGTACGTCGACGTATTCGTCGGTACTGGCGGCCATGGCCATACCTACCCCGGCGCTTCGATGCCATGGGGCATGGTCCAGCTCAGCCCCGATACCAACGATGCGGGTTGGGATGCCTGTTCGGGTTATCACCAGGCAGACGGCTCGATCATGGGCTTCTCCCACACCCATCTGAGCGGTACCGGCGCCAGCGACATGCTCGATGTGTTGGTGATGCCAGCGAAAGGCCCCGTGCTGCTGCAACCGGGCGCACGCGGATTGCCGAACGCGAACTACCACTCGCAATTTGATGGCGCCGCCGGAGCAGGACCGCAGCTGACCTCCAGCAGCAAAGCCCACCCTGGGCACGGCTATCGCTCACGCTACGACCATGCGTCGGAGCACGCGCGCCCGGGTTATTACCGCGTGCATCTCACCGATCACGACATCCTCGCCGAGCTGACTGCCACCTTGCGTGCCGGCCTGCATCGCTACACCTTCCATGGTGCCGGTGATGGTCATCTGTTGGTTGACCTTGCTCATGGCTATCACGATGACGTCAAGGTGCCAGCGGCCGTCACCGATGCACAGCTGCGCCTGGTCGGTAACGACACGCTGGTTGGTGGTCGACGCGTACACCAGTGGGCCAATGGTCGACACATCTATTTCGCGATGAAAGTGTCGCGACCATTCACGCACGCCACTTTGTACTCGGAAGATGTCGCGTTGCCGAGTGGTGCCAGCGAAGCGCACGGCACGCACCTGAAAGCCGCTCTTCATATCAAGGATCCCTCGAGCGCGCCGGTGCTGGTGAAGGTAGGCATCTCGGCCGTCGATATCGAGGGCGCATTGCGCAATCTCGATGCCGATATTCCCGGTTGGGAGTTCGATCAGATACAGCAAACCGCTGCGGAGACCTGGGAGCGCGAACTCAGTCGCATCCGTGTCGAAACATCATCGGTACCCACGCTGCGCAGCTTCTACAGCTCGCTGTACCACACCATGCTCGCGCCCACGTTGTTCAGTGATGTGGACGGTCGTTATCGCGGTATGGATCTGTCCGTGCACCAGTTGCCAAATGGGCAGCACAACTACAGCACCTACTCGCTGTGGGATACCTACCGCGCGTTGCATCCGCTACTCACGTTGTATCAGCCCGATCGTGTGCCGGACATCGTCAACGGCCTGGTGCGCATGGCCGAAGAAAGCCCCGAGGGCCCGCCGGTATGGCCGCTGCAAGGTGTGGAAACCGGCTGCATGATCGGCTACCACTCCTCCAGCGTGATTGCCGAAGCGTGTGTCAAAGGCTTCAAGGGTATCGACTACGCACGTGCCTGGCCGATCTATCGCAAACGCGCGATGGATGACGATTACCGCGGCCTGCCCTACTACCGCAAGATGGGTTACATCCCCAGCGATAAAGAAGGCGAGGCCGTCAGCAAGACGCTCGAATACTCCTACGACGATTGGGCCGTGGCGCACTTGGCCGACGCCATGGGCGCCAAAGACGACGCGGAAGCTTTGCGCAAACGTTCGCGCAACTATCGCAACGTGTTCGATAAACAGGTGAACTTCACACGGCCACGCGGCAGCGACGGCAAGTGGCTCGAACCGTTTGACCCGCGCGGTATGGGGCACTCGGACAAGTGGCGCGATTTCTCCGAATCCAACGCATGGGAGGCAACGTTCCTCAACCAGCACGACTTGTACGCCTACATGAGTCTGTTCGGTAGCCAACAGATCTTCGAGCGCAAGCTGGATGAGCTGTTTACCACCAGCTCCAAGCTACCCGCCGATGCACCACCAGATATCGCAGGCATGGTCGGCCAGTATGCGCATGGCAATGAGCCGAGCCATCATGTGGCCTATCTATATGCCTACACCGGCTCGCATTACAAAACCCAGGCACGCGTACGCTCACTGCTGGAAACCATGTACCCGCCCGTGCCCGATGGTTTGGCCGGCAACGAAGACTGTGGCCAGATGAGTGCGTGGTATGTGCTCAGCGCGCTCGGTCTCTACGCTGTCGATCCGGTGAGCGCGAACTACGTGTTTGGCAGTCCGGTGCTCGATCATGCCGAGGTCGCCCTTGCAGGCGATCGCAAGTTGACCATCAACACGATCGACAACGGACCGGGTCGGCCATACATCGAGTCGGTGCAATGGAACGGCAAGCCGTGGACGCAGAGCTGGATCAGTCATGCCGAACTGGCTGCGGGTGGCACGCTGGAGTTCAAGATGTCCGCTACGCCGAACAAGCAATTCGGCGCCGCGCTTGCTGATCGACCACCGGCATTCGGCGTACCTGCCACTGAAATGGTCTCGATCGATCCGGCTTGATTAACTTGGCCATAAGGTGAGTTAGTTTTGCACTCACCTCCCTGCTGAAACAAAAAGCCCCGGTACAACCGTACCGGGGCTTTTTTTGTTTGGGGACCTTTTGCTCGCGGTTTACACCTTGCCACTACACGCATGCAAAGAGGAATTTTCTCAATCAGCGATCGGGAGGAGGCGCTTGCCTGGATCGAGTGGCAGCAGCTGCGTCACGTGCACGTTGGCGCAAGCGGTATTCCTCGCGCCCCACGTATACGGCAGCGAAAGCCACCATCAAGGCCAGGAAATACCAGGTGATCAGGTAGACCAGATGATTGTTGGGGAAATTGATCACCGTCAGACCACCCTGCGGCTGAGACTTATCGCTACTGGCAGCGCCAGCCGCTGCATCCGCATCGACGAAATACGGCGCGACATCACCGAGCCCACGAGCGGTGGCAATGGCCTTCACATCACGCATGTACCAGCTATTACGTGCAGGATCATTGCGACGCAGAAACATGTCTTTCTCGGGCATGCGCAATAAACCCGTGACGACGGTATCGCCAGTCGGCCCTGCGGCGCACTGCCCGGTGCGGCCACACCACTCGGTCGGCACAAAGCCGCGATTGATCAACACGATGGCGCCATCCGCCATGCGCAACGGAGTGAGAACCCAGTAGCCGCTGCCCTCGTCCGTGCTTGCCCACACCAGGGTCTGGCGGTCGTTGAGAAAAACACCTTCGAGGCGCACGTGTCGATACTCATCGGCAGCGGCAGTCACCTGTGGCCATTGCGCGAGGCCCGGTGCCGCAGTGGGCAGCGCATGCACGCGCTGGTCAACACGGGCGATGAGATCGAGCTTCCACGCACGGCGTGCTACCTGCCATGAGCCCAAGGCCACGAATCCGGCGAAAAGCACCAGCGCAAGGATGGCAAGCACGGTCAGCGCTAGTGGCCCGCGTGGGCCGCGCTCGGTTTCGTTTGAGGGTGACTCGATCATTACCGGTGACATGATTCACCGGTGGCTTGTTTGCGTGAAAGCGTGTTCAAGATCATTCCTGATGAGCGCGAGACCTGGACGATGGAATCCCTTCTCCCTCGGCGACCCGAAGGTAGTCCCCGTGGGAGAGAAGGTGCCGGCAGGCGGATGAGGATTCGATCGGAGCGCTCATGGGAAGACTACGCAAGCTCCGAACCCTCACCCCAACCCTCTCCCGGAGGGAGAGGGAGCCGCACGGTTGAGCCCACTATTTTAAACCAGCCGGTGAATTACGGCAGATTTCGCGGATCGCTCATCATCGACGGCATCATGTTGTGGTTGAGGTGGTACATGATCCAGATCGAGCCGCTTAGGGTGATGACGACCAGCACCACCGTGAAGATAAGCGCCAACATGTTCCATCCGCCCTGGGACTTGGTGTCCATGTGCAGGAAATAGATCATGTGCACGACCATCTGTACGGCGGCAAAAGCCAGCACCACGATCGCGGTCGTGCTGGATTTTTCAAACCCACCTGTCATCACCAGCCAGAACGGGATGACGGTAAGGATCACGGCAAGCACGAAGCCAGTGAGGTAACCCTTCAGCGTGGCGTGGCTGGCACCGTCGTCATGATCGTGGCCGTGATCACCGTCATGGCCGTGTTGCATATCGGTGTGCTCGCTCATGGCAGCACTCCCATCAGGTAGACAAAGCTAAATACGCCGATCCACACCACGTCCAGGAAATGCCAGAACATGGAGAGGCACATCAACCGGCGTTTGTTCTCGGGGATCAGACCTTTCTTGGTGACCTGCACCATCAGCGTAATCAGCCAGACGATGCCGAACGTCACGTGCAACCCATGTGTGCCGACAAGGGTAAAGAACGACGACAGGAAAGCACTGCGATGTGGCCCATACCCCTCGGCGATCAGATGCAAGAATTCGCGCAACTCAAGACCGATAAAACCCGCACCAAGCAGGCCGGTAATGGCAAGCCAGATGAGCGTTCCACGCTGGCGATTACGCTGCATCTCGAGCACGGCAAAACCGTAGGTGATCGATGAGAGCAGCAGCAAGGTGGTGTTGACCGCCACCGCTGGCAGCTCAAGCACCTCTGCACCCGTTGGGCCACCCGCGTAACTCCGCCCGAGCACGCCGTACGTGGCGAACAGGCAGGCAAAGACGAGGCAGTCGCTCATCAGATATAGCCAGAAACCCAGCAGCGTGCCGTTCTCTGGGTGGTGTTCTTCCGCCGCGTGGAAGTGAAGCTCTACGGGCGCACCGGCACCGCCGGCCATGGTGAGTGTTGTTTCAGACATGATTGGCGAGTAGCTCCGAACGTAGGCCTTCGACTCGGGTCACTTCTTCGGCGGGTATGTAGTAGTCACGCTTGTAGTTGAAGGTATGGCCAATCGCCACCACCAGCATCGTGACGAACGACAATATGGCCAGCGGCCACATGTACCAGATCATGGCGAAGCCAAACACCGTGTTGATGCCTGCGAGAATGATGCCCGCACCGGTGTTCTTAGGCATGTGGATCGGCTTGAACCCTGTCAGAGGTCGACGGTAGTTGTGCTGCTTCATATGCCACCACGCGTCACCGTCATAAACCAGCGGCGTGAAGGCAAAGTTATAGGCCGGTGGCGGCGAGGACGTGGACCACTCCAAGGTGCGACCACCCCACGGATCACCGGTAACATCGCGTAGCGATTCGCGCCGACGGAAGCTGACATAGAACTGCATGAGCATGCTCAGGATGCCCAGGAAGATCAGCAAGGCGCCGAAGGCTGCGAGTTCGAACCAGATCTGCAATGACGGATCGTCGAAGTGACTCAGGCGGCGCGTCACACCCATCAAGCCAAGCACGTACAGCGGCATGAAGGCGAAGTAGAAACCCACCAACCAGAACCAGAACGAGCACTTGCCCCAGAACGGATCGAGCTTGAAACCGAACGCCTTGGGGAACCAATAATTGATGCCCGCAAACAGCCCGAACAACACACCGCCGATAATCACATTATGGAAGTGCGCAACCAGGAACAGGCTGTTGTGCAGGGCAAAGTCTGCCGGCGGTACGGCAAGCAACACGCCGGTCATGCCGCCAATCGCAAACGTCACCATAAAGCCCACCGTCCACAGCATCGGCACTTCGAACGCAATGCGGCCGCGGTACATGGTGAATAGCCAGTTGAAGATCTTCGCCCCGGTGGGGATCGAGATGATCATCGTGGTGATGCCGAAGAACGAATTGACGCTAGCGCCCGAACCCATCGTGAAGAAGTGGTGCAGCCAAACGAGATAGGCCAGTACCGTGATCACCACTGTCGCATACACCATCGACGCATAACCAAACAATCGCTTGCGACTGAACGTGGAAACCACTTCGGAGAAGATGCCGAATGCCGGCAAGATCAGGATGTAGACCTCAGGGTGTCCCCAGATCCAGATCAGGTTGACGTACATCATGGCGTTGCCGCCAAGCTCGGTCGTGAAGAAGTTGGTACCCGCGTAACGATCCAGCACTAGCAGCGCAAGCACCGCCGTCAGTACCGGGAATGCGGCAACGATCAGAACATTGGTGCAGAGTGCGGTCCAGGTGAAGATCGGCATCTTCATCAGCTGCATGCCGGGGGCGCGCATCTTCACTATCGTGACAATCAGATTGATGCCCGATAACAAGGTTCCGACACCGGCTATCTGCAGCGCCCAGATGTAGTAGTCCACTCCGGCATCCGGGCTTTGCAGGATGCCGGAAAGCGGCGGATACGCTAACCAACCGGTACGTGCAAACTCACCGATGAACAGCGACATCATCACCAGCACCGCGCCGGAGACCGTCATCCAGAAACTGAAGTTGTTGAGGAAGGGAAACGCGACGTCGCGCGCACCGATCTGCAACGGCACCACAAAGTTCATGATGCCGGTGACCAGGGGCATGGCCACGAAGAAAATCATGATCACACCGTGTGCCGTAAAAATCTGGTCGTAGTGGTACGGCGGCAGGTAACCCACGTTGTCGCCGAAGGAGATCATCTGCTGCAGGCGCATCATGATCGCGTCGGAGAAACCGCGTAACAGCATCACCAGGCCGAGCACGATGTACATGACACCGATTTTCTTGTGATCGATGCTGGTGAACCACTCACGCCAGAGATAACCCCACACACGGAAATATGTCAGCACGCCAAGTAAGGTGGCCGCGCCGAGCATCACGACAATAAATGTCCAAAGCACGATCGGTTCGTGAAAGGGGAGTGAATCCCAGCCGAGACGGCCGAAAACCAGCTTGGTGAGATCGGGGGATGCAGTCATCATGGTTGCTCCGCGGGCATAGCAGCCATGCCGCCAGTACTGTTAGCGGCGTGTGCACTTGCAGCACCGGAGTCGGGGGGCGTCATTCCTTCCGCGCATGCTTGTTTCCCGCGCACGCAGCCATCGACGATCGACTCGTAAAGCCCAGGCTCCACACTCGAATAGCGACGTACGGGATCGTTCTCGCTGGGCTGTGCCAGTTGCAGGTACACGTCACGATTCAAAGCGCCCCCTGCCTTTGCTTGCTGCACCCATTGGGCGAACCCGTCTTCGCTCATGCCGTGGAATTTGAAGTGCATGCCCGAAAAACCCGCGCCGCTGTAGTTTGCCGAAAAGCCTTCGAATTCACCGGGCTTGTTGATGACGGCATGCAGCGTGGTTTCCATGCCGGGCATGGCGTAGATCTGGCCGGCCAAGGCCGGGATGAAAAATGAGTTCATCACGGTAGAGGCGGTTATCTTGAACTGGATGGGGCGATCCACTGGCGCAGCCAACTCGTTCACCGTGGCAATGCCCTGTTCGGGATAAATAAACAGCCACTTCCAATCGAGCGCCACCACGTCAACCGTGAGTGGCTTCACGTCGGCAGGCACCGGGCGGCCCGCCGATAAACGATCGAGCGGACGGAACGGATCGAGCTTATGCGCGCTAACCCAGGTCAGAGCACCGAGCGCGATGATGATCAGCAGCGGTGCCGACCAGATCAACAACTCGAGCATGGTGGAGTGATTCCATTCCGGGTCGTAAGCGGCATCCTTATTGGATGCCCGGTAGCGCCAGGCAAACAGCAACGTCAGCACGATCACCGGCACGATGATGATCAGCATCAGTATCAGGGACGTGATGATCAGGTTGCGCTGTTGGAGCGCCACATCGCCGGAAGGCGACATCAGCACGGTATGACAACCCGTCAGTAAAACAACGGTAAGCAGCACTAGCAGTCCGCGGAGAGCCTTCATGGACATGACCGTCGACGCAACCCAGAGAGGATTAACTAAAAAGGTACGCCAATCGACGCGATACCGGAAGGGATAATTTGCTTATAGCCATCGAGACGCAGCAGTGCGATGCTGTGCATGCCACATCCTCCACTTTCTCGAGTAAAGACGATGTCGAGCACTTTTGATGATCACCATGGATCTTCGCCCGGCAGCATGACGGGTGGTGCCAGTCCTCTGCCAGCGGACCATGCACAAGTCGCACCGGGCGAAATCGCCATCGGTGTCGTGATTGGACGAGCCTCCGAATACTTCGACTTCTTCGTATTCGGTATTGCCTGCGTCCTGGTCTTTCCTTCGGTGTTCTTCCCGTTCGAAAGTCGACTGGATGGCATGCTGCTGTCGTTCGTGATCTTTTCGCTGGCGTTTATTGCGCGCCCGATAGGAACCGCACTGTTCATGGGGCTGCAGCGGCGCTGGAGTCGAAGCACAAAGCTCACCGCGGCACTTTTCTTGCTTGGCACCGCAACGGTGGGCATGGCGTTTCTGCCGGGCTACAACACCATCGGCATTCACGCCATCGTCCTGCTGACTATTTTCCGTATTCTCCAGGGCCTTGCGCTGGGTGGCTCCTGGGACGGCTTGCCATCATTGCTTGCGCTGAATGCACCCGCGGGGCGCCGCGGCTGGTACGCCATGCTGGGGCAACTAGGTGCACCGATTGGCTTCCTGATTGCCAGTGCCCTCTTCTTGTTCCTTCACGCCGAACTCAACAACGATGACTTTATCGATTGGGGATGGCGCTACCCGTTCTTCGTTGCATTCGCGATCAACGTGGTCGCGTTGTTTGCGCGTTTGCGCCTCGTCGTGACCGAGGAATACACCAAGCTATTGGAAGAGCGTGAGCTGGAGCCCATCGGCATCATCGAGATGTTCCGGGCACAGGGTTACAACATCTTCCTCGGCGCCTTCGCGTCGTTGGCAAGCTATGCGCTGTTCCATCTGGTCACCGTCTTCCCGCTGTCATGGATCGTGTTGGGCAAAACGCAAACCGTGGACAACGTGCTGGTCATACAGATCATCGGTGCCGTCGTCGGCATTCTCGGCACGATTACATCCGGCTTCATCGCAGACCGTATCGGACGACGCACCACGCTCGGATCGTTAGCCGCACTGATCGGCATCTTCAGCCTCTTTGCCCCTTGGCTGCTGGGTGGCAACCGCGCAGCGCAAGACGCATTCATCCTGATAGGGTTCGCGCTGCTTGGCCTGTCTTACGGTCAGGCGGCCGGTAGCGTCACTTCGAATTTCGAAACACGATTCCGCTACACCGGCGCAGCGCTTACCTCCGACATCGCGTGGCTGCTCGGCGCCGGATTCGCGCCACTGGTCGCGCTTGGCCTGTCGTCCCGATTCGGGTTGGTGGCCGTGAGCGTTTACCTGCTTTCCGGCGCCGCATGGACGTTAATCGCGCTAAGAGTCAATCGCGCCTTGGCAGACCGCGACTGACAGAACTCATCCAGCAGGGTCCATCAATTCGGTGCACCTTGCTGGATGGTGATGATGCGAATGTCATAGCTCTTGCAGCTATTGTCTTTGCAGATGCCACTGATCCAGATTTCGCCACGGTGGAACATCACGCCTTGCGAATTGGCCATGAGGTCGGCGTACTTCTGCTGTTTCACTGCGTCAACAATGTCTGGCGTCATGATTCGCTCGTAGTCACGAACGAACTCCTCCGGCTTACGGACGATGGCTTTCTTGCCACCGATATTCACGGAGATGGGGTAGCTCACCATATCGGCCACGGCTGCCTTGTCACCCTCGGTAACGGCCTTCTGGAAGCTCCGGATGAACGGCTCGAAGCGCTCGTGCGCGTTGTCGCCTTGGGTCTGATCAATCGCGGCATTCACCGCCGCATCTTGCACCGAGGCAACATCGCTCGACGCAGCCACGGCCAGTGCGCTGGTTGATACGGGAATCGACGGCGGCGTTTTCACCGATGCACTGCTTGCCACCGGAGATGTTGATGGCGAAGAACTCTCAGCCGATTTGTCGCAACCGGTGAAAGCCAGTGTGACCAAGACTAACGACAACACGCCGGCTATCAGGCGTGCATGCTTTCGACATACGTTCCAGGCGTGATTCACGACGGCGAGCTCCATGTGCGGTGTGACAGTCACCGTAGCCTATGCGATCCAACCCATCCATGCGATCCGTGCTGTCCTCAGCGTGGCTGCGTCGGCGGCCCCTTCAGCTCAACCATATTGCCCTGTGGGTCATACAGATAGATCGATGGGCCTTCGCCCTGTGCCCCGTAGCGCGAGCCGATATCGCCCTGGCGCACACCGTGTGCTTTCAAATGCGCAACGATGGCGGATTCATCGTAGTTCTCGACGCTCAGGCACAGATGATCCATGTTGTGCCCTTCCCCACCGGGCGCCGCACCACCCATGCGGCCAAGCTTGCCGTCGAGACTGACCAGGTCGATCAGCGATGCGCCTGCGCGTAATTGCACCAGGCCGATCTCATCCTGGCGGCGCTCTTCGCGGCAACCGAGCACGTCGCAATAGAAGCGCTGCATGGCGTCGATGTCGATGGCGCGCAGCACGATGTGATCGATCTGCTGAAGCTTGAACGGGGGGTGGCTCATACGTACTCCGATAGGCGAGCAGACAATGGATCTTAACTCCAAGCCTGACTCGCCTCACCCTGCCAAACGTTACAACGCAGCGTAGATCGCTTCCTGTAAAGCGGTGGCGAAGTTGCCCATCATGCCGGCGATGCCCGTATTGGTCAGCACGGTCACGACCAGTTCTTTGGACGGATCGACGAACCAATGATGGCCATATACGCCACCCCACTTCCATGTGCCATTCGCCTGCGGACCGCCCGCCAATGCTTGATCGAGCAAAACCGCTCCGCCGAAACCGAAACCCCACGAAGGCGTCGGCTCCACATCGATACGCAAATCACCGATCTGGTTATGCATCATCGATCGCGTCGATTCCGTCGTAAGTATGGCTCCGCCACCGTTCGTTACTGTCTGCAGAAAATGCATGAAGTCGGGCGCGGTGCCCACCATGCCAGCCCCACCGGATGGGAACGAATGGCTATCGAAAACACGCGAAGGCGAGAAACGGATGCCAGCCAGACCTTCGACGAACGGCACCACCTGCGGATCGGTCATCGGCTGCGCCGGCATGCCATCGGCATAGGGCACCGCCAAACGTTGGATATCGCGCACGGTAAAACCCGTGTCCTGCATACCCAATGGTTCCGTTACGTAGCGCCGCACCAGTTCCGGCAACGACGCGCCGCCAGCACGCGCCAGCACTTCGCCCAGTACATCCAGGGCTACCGAGTAACGCCACGCGGTACCGGGTGCATAACTCAATGGCACACCGGCCAGCCGTTTCAACTGCTCGTCCATAGCGAGGCCTGGCTCGGCAATGCCATCCGATACGCCCGCACGCTGGTAAGCACCATCCTCACTTTGCAGAAAGCTGTAATCGAAGCCAGCGGTATGCGTCAGCAATTGGCGCAAGGTGATCGATGCCGGCTCGCCGTTCTCGGTGCGCACCTTGAATTCGGGCAACCGTCGTTCCAGCGTGTCGTCGAGATCAATCAACCCGCGTTCGACCAGCGCCAGCGCCGTGGCGGAAACCATCGGTTTGGTCAGCGAGGACAATCGAAAAATGGCGTCCGAGCGCATCGGTCGCTGCGCATCGCGATCCAACCAGCCGGCAGCGCGCTGATGCACGATGCGTCCATGCTGGGAGATCAGGACGACAGCACCAACGATCTCCTGCCGCTCGATCACCTCGTCGATAACGCTATCCACCTGCGAAAAGGCTGTGTTGCTGACCACCGCCACTGCGTTCATGCCTGAACTCCGATGAGATCTGATGCCGTAGGGCTTGCTGCCGTGATGTGATGACGCGCAGCGTTGTTTCCAGGGGCGATATCGCTTTCAATGCCGTCGTCCTGATGCAACGCGAAACCGGTACGGCCCGAACCCAAACCCGTTTTGAGCGTCAGTGCAGGAATGTTGTAGTCACCGTGGTTCTGGCTACGGTAGGCGATGGGCGTGGTGTGCATGGCGTCATCCAGGCGCTCACCGAGGGCCGCCGCCGTTTCATCGAGTCGCTGCGCGTTCATTGCACCGCTTTTGAACACCACGAACGGCGGCAGCACAT
>JBARCX010000249.1:0-6982 GCA_049794535.1 Rhodanobacter sp. | reverse complement strand
GGCCACGTCGCATCCAGCTGATCATGCGTCTTGCCGCCACTGAAGAAACCGTCGTAGCCGAGCGCATCCAACATGTCGCCCAGATTTTCAGCGGCAAAGTCGATGTGCATGCGGGTATGGCTGTCGGTTGAGGTGCCGTCCCAATCACCACTGCCGTTGATCTGCACATGCGATGACAGTGCGCGTAGTTGGTCAATGTGCAGGCCCTTTGCCGACGGCCAGGTTTCCAACCGCGCCTCACCCAGCTTCGCGTCACCAAGGCGCAGGTCACTTACCGACAGATGCAATGGCGGCAGCGACGAAGGCGTAATGCCCGTATTGGCAGGGTTGATGGCGGGTGCAACCACCACACCGTTCTTCTTCACCGGAGACGTGGTTTCCTTCGGCCAATACAACCGCTGCAGACGCGCCGTGATGCCACGTTTACGCAGATCGGCGGTAGGCACACTGAAGTGTCCGGCGATCGCCGCACTGCTTACGTCGAGGCTCAATAGGTCGGCCTGCGGGGTGGCTTGGATGCGCATGTCAGGGAAGTCGTGATCGAACACCACGGCATGCGCGGCGCTGACATCAATGCTCTCCAGACTCGGCCCGTTAGTCGTGCTACCAGCGATTGAATTCTGCACCCAGCCCGTAACATCCAGTCGATCGGCATGACCACGGATGCGCAAGCCTTTCGTCGGTAGCGTATCGGGCATCTGGTTACCAAACGCGAGTGTAGCGGCCAACATTTGCTGATCGTTTGCGGGCAGTTTGAAACGTCCACGCATCGCTGATCCCAGCGCCACTTGCAGATCACTACCTGCGACCGGCAAACCCATCGTCAGATGCAGTGGCAACGTGGTGGTGGCCGCTTTCTTCAGTGGCACGGGGAAACTCAGCGCCATGCCAGTCAGTGACGAGTCGACACTCAAAGTCTGCGTCGGCGTTGTGCTGCCAGTTGGCGTGGTGATGTCGAAACCAACGGTGAAATCGCTCTTGCCGCTGGTCACATCGCCCAACCAGTTGAGTTGCGTATACCCCTGGATCAACTCAGCCATGCTGTAGTTGCCGCTGAGCCTGGCGGAAAACACCGTGGCAGGATCGGCGTTGGCGCCAGCAATGAACATCTCGAGTTTCGAGGGCTCGCCGTGAAAGCCAGCATCCAGCGGACCCGCGTGGAATCCGTGGAGATCGAACGTGGCCGGGCCGTTGAGCTTGTCCAGCTTCAGCGTCCAATCCGGCGCATCGAGATCCATATCTTTGAGCTGAGCGGTGCCGTTGAGGATCGTGTCCGGCATGTGGCCCACCGGCAGCGACAGGTGGAACGCAAACGTGCCGCTGCCACCCAACTTCAGCTTGGACAACACATCGGTATGGTGATCGCCGATAGGGCTCTTGCCCACAAAATCCAGCAGGTTGGCGCCATTGCCACTACCGCTCACATTGAGATCGAGCGTGGTATGCGCGAGATCAGGAATCAGTGCTACGGCCTTATCCGCCTTGACGCCCAATGATTGCCCCGCGTCGGCTTCTACCAACATGCTGTTATTGACGAAGCTGGCGATCGCATGGACGCCTTCCGCACTGGGCCAGTCCTTGCCGTAATGAATCGTGAGGTCGCTGATTTCCGCATGCGCCTCGAAACGCCCCTCGTTCTGATGGAATGGCCAATCCTTCAGATCGCCGCGTACGAGCACATCGGCAGCATTGAGTTCACCGGCAACCAACGCCTGATCCAGCCAGGCCATCGCTGAAAGCGGCATGGCATTGATCGGCCAGAACAGCTTGGCCGCAGTGATATCCGCGTGCGTCAGGGTCGCGTATAGATCCAGGAATGGGCGGCCACCTGCATTCGGTAGCGCCACTTCGCCACGCGTCGTGCCACCAAAACCCTGGCCCTCGAAATCAAGCGAGTCGACGCCGATGTACGAGTGATCCTCGTCATGCCAGAACGCCAACGTGCCGCCCAGTTTCGGCATCACAAACGGTTCGCGAAAAAGATGCGGAAAGCGCAGCACCGTGGCCTGCTCCGGCAACTCTACGGATATCGCCTCGGCATCGCCGAGCAACTCACCCTGCAGGTTATCGATGCCCGGTAACGTGCCGACCGGATCAATACCCAGCCCATCAAAGCCCACATCCAGCTGCTGCAGGCCATCGGCCTGACTCCAGCGCATCTCGGCGTGCTGCAATTGGCCGCGCGGATGTCCGCCACCCACCCACTGCGCCAACGCAGGCGATAGCTTCGGCTTCAATGCCAGCCACGGCACCAGCGGCGCCAATTGCAGATGGCGTGCAGCCACTTCGGCATGTGCCTGTGGCGTATCGAGCTGATGCAGCACGCCTACCAATGCACTGCCGTCGTCACCCGCCCAACGCGCCTCGTAACCATCTTCACTGCGGCGAAGTTCGGCGATGCCGTGCAGCGCCGAGACCTCGGCTTTGCCGCCATCGGGATTGGCGATGGCAACGTCAGTGAGATCGAAACGGATCAGGTTACGCACCACCTTGCCGCTCTTCCAATCCAGCCATGCGGCGACATTGCCGTGCCCGCTATCGACCGCGTAGCCGCCCATATCGACACCGGTGAACAGACCGTGCAGATCGACATCGTTACCAGCCAACCACAGCCGCCCACTGCTGCCGTCATCGCGGAAACTACCTGCGCCATGCAGCACACCTGTCGCACCCGTGCGGCGCAAAATGGCACCCACTCGAATATGGCTACCTTGCCGGCTCATGCGCAGTTGTTGGGCCACCACGGTGTAGTGCCTGCCGGCAGATTCGTCGGTGATGTCCAACTGCAAATCGTCGAGCCACAACTCCAGCGAAAGCTGCCCAAAGGCCGGCTTCTGTCGATCCTGCCCACCCGCCATGCCGATGCCATTGATGTGCCATGCGCCATCGGCGTCGCGACTCAGATCCAGCTGCAGGCCACGCACATGCAGGTTGAGAAGGTGCCGCGACGGAAATAGCCAGCCACCGAAATCCAACTTCAATTCGGACTCGGGAAGGTGCAGAGGACGGCCGCCTTCGCCGCCAGCGATGGTGACATCGCGCATCACGAACAGTGGACCGGAGGGCTCCCAGCGCCCCTCCATCGAGGCAAAACTAACCTGGCGGTGTATCCGCTCACTCAGTTGCGCGGCCACCCATTGGGGATGTCGCGCAAGCAACGGCAACAGCAGTTGCGCCAGCGCTGCAGACACGGCCAGGGCAATCACCAGCACGCCGACGGTCCAACCCAACGCGCGAGCTATGCGATGCAGCCATCGTTGCCATCGCGCGTTCACCGGGCGATGGAATGAACGATGGTGGGGAAAACGGCAGCGGACTTAAAGCAAAACGACATCGAACTGTTCCTGCGAATAATGCTCCTCAGCCTGAAAGCGTATGCTTTTGGAGATGAACTCTTCCAACTCAGCCACCGCGGTCGACTCCTCTTCGAGGATGCGGCTGACCACTTTGGGACTGGCCATGACCAGCAACTTCTCGGCATTGAATTGGCGTACCGCACGAGTGATCTCGCGAAAAATCTCGTAGGTCACCGTCTCCGCGGTTTTCATAGCGCCACGGCCGGCACATGCCGGGCATGGTTCGCACAGCTGACGCTCCAGGCTCTCCGTGGTGCGCTTGCGGGTCATCTCGACCAGCCCCAACTGCGACATCGGATACACCGTGGTCTTGGCGTGATCGCGTGCAAGGCCTTTCTCGAGCATGCGCAGCACCTGCCGCTTGTGCTCTTCATCGGTCATGTCGATGAAGTCGATGATGATGATGCCGCCCAGATTGCGCAGCCGCAGCTGGCGCGCCGCCGCCTGCGCCGCCTCAAGATTGGTGCGGTAAACCGTTTCTTCCAAATTACGCGAGCCGAGGTAGCCACCCGTGTTCACGTCGATGGTGGTCATCGCTTCGGTCTGGTCGACGATCAGGTAACCGCCCGATTTCAGCGGCACCTCTTTGCGCAGCGCGCGCTGCATTTCGTCTTCCACGCCATAGAGGTCGAAGATCGGCCGCTCACCGTCATAGTGCTCGATGCGATCATCCAGGCTGGGCATGAACTTGTGCACGAACTTGACCACTTTCTCGAAGGTCTCGTGCGAATCCACGCGCACCTTCTCGATGCCGTCGTTGAGTGAGTCGCGCAGGCTACGCAGCGGCAGTGACAGCTCCTCGTAGACGCGGTCGCCCACCTTCGACTTGGCGATGTTCTCCTGCACCACGCGCCACACCTTGCCCAGATAGGTCACGTCGAACGCCAGCGCCTCGGCGGTCTGTCCCTCGGCGTTGGTGCGCACGATGTAGCCCAGAGGGACTTCCCCGATCAGCGGGTTGAGCACGTCTTTCAGGCGCTGCCGCTCAACCTCGTCCTCAATCCGCGCGGAAATGCCCAGGGTCTTGGCATGCGGAAGCAGAACCAGGTAGCGCGAGGGAATCGATAGATGACTCGATAACCGTGCGCCCTTGCTGCCGATCGGATCCTTCACTACCTGCACCACAATCTCCTGGCCTTCGTGGACCAGTTCGTTGATCGATGGCGTATGACCATTCCCGTTGGTCGGCAGTTCCGTTCCCTCGGCCAGCGGCGGACGCACGATATCGGAGGCGTGCAGAAACGCAGCACGCTCTAGCCCGATCTCCACGAACACCGCCTGCATGCCGGGCATGACACGTTGCACACGCCCCTTGTAGACATTGCCGACATAGCCCCTCTTTGAAGCGCGTTCGACGTGTACCTCCTGCAACATGCCGTTTTCGACTACGCCCACGCGGATTTCGCGCGGAGTCACGTTGATCAGGATTTCTTCGCTCACCGGGTACTCCAATTCAATATCGATCTTTATAGCGGTAGCGCGCGCAAACTGTCGATGCGCGGCGCACAGACCGCAGCCCGGCACATGGATCGCGTGAAATAACGATGCAAAGCCCCCTCCAGCCCCTCTGACATCCCCTTCCAACAGCCCCCTGGAGCAGCACCACGGACTGCTCGATGATCTACCCTTCCAAGTCACGACATTGCGATGACGCAAGCCGCACACGTGCTGGGCCAGATCTTACCCAACCAAGACATCAGCTCCACCATGCCACGCAAAACTGACCCGCCTATTCTGCCCGACGTACTGCAATCTGGTCTTGCACTGGTGTTCTGTGGCACCGCTGCCGGCAAGCGCTCGGCGGCGGAGCGCGCCTACTACGCCCATCCCGGCAACCTGTTCTGGCGCGCGCTGCATCAGGCTGGCCTGACGCCACGCCAATTGGCTCCCCATGAGTTTCCGACCTTGCCCGAGTACGGCATCGGGCTCACTGACCTGGCCAAGCGACATGCCGGCAACGATAACGAACTACCACGCGATGCTTTCGACATACCCGCGCTAGTCGCCAAGGTAGAGCACTACGCACCCGGGCTGCTGGCCTTCACCAGCAAGGCTGCGGCACGGGCTGCCCTCGGGCGAGCCGTCGACTACGGGCTGCAGACTGAGTCCATCGGCAGCACGCGACTGTTCGTGCTGCCCTCGCCATCCGGCCAGGCACGCGGGCACTGGAATCTAGCGCCCTGGTTGACGCTGGCGGATGCTTTGTCATCCAGTCGCAAAAGTGAGCACCGACGCTAATCACGAAATCCCTATCGTGGAGATGACAATAAATAATCCGCAGAACACTGCTTCGAATTTCGCAATTACGTACGCCCCACTCCATCCCCTCTGGCACATGCTTGTCGGCTATAAAGCTGCCTAAGCTCTTAAGTTCCCTCTGTACCTCCCTGCACATAAAATCTGACCATGCTCCGCGGGATTGTCCGCACATGCATGGCTGATGGAAATCGACCGTTATGTGGATTGTCAAAATCGCGCTGGAACGACCGCTCACGTTCATCGTTCTGGCACTGCTGCTGTTGATTCTCGGTCCACTCGCGATTCTGCGTACACCTACCGATATTTTTCCGAACATCGATATTCCGGTGGTCTCGGTGGTGTGGCAGTACACCGGTCTGCCTGCGGACGACATGAACAACCGCATCGTGACCGGTTTCGAGCGGTCGATCACCACCACGGTGAACGACGTCGAGCATACCGAGACGCAATCGTTGAACGGCGTTGGCCTGGTCAAGGTGTTCTTCCAGCCGAACGTCAATATCGACATGGCGGTGGCGCAGATCACCGCGATTTCGCAGACCGTCGTCCGATCGATGCCACCAGGCACGACACCACCGCTGGTGATTGTCTACAACGCGTCGAGCGTGCCGATTCTGCAGTTTGCGTTGTCGTCGAAGGAGTTGTCCGAAACAACCATCTTCGACAATGCCAACCAGACCGTGCGCCCCTACATCACTGCCGTGCGCGGCGCAGCAACGCCTTATCCTTACGGCGGCAAACAACGCCAGATCCAGGTCGATCTGAACCCGCAGGCATTGCTCGCTCACGGCCTTTCGCCTAGCGATGTGGTTAGTGCGATCGGCGCGCAAAACCTGATCTTGCCGGCGGGCACCGAAAAAGTCGGCGATATCGAATACAGCATCCGTTTAAACGGAAGCCCTACTCAGATTTCCGAACTCAACGATGCACCGATCCGTACCGTCAATGGCATCACCACGTATATCCGTGATGTCGCGCATGTGCATGATGGTTCGCCACCACAAACCAATATCGTGCGTGTGGATGGTCAGCGCGCCGTACTGATGTCGATCCTGAAGATCGGCAGTGCCTCTACGTTGGATATCGTCGACAGCTTGAAGCAGATGCTGCCGAGAATCCGCGCAGCGATACCGCAGAACCTGCAGATTCACGCACTATCCGATCAATCGCTTTTTGTACGCGCCGCGATCTCGGGCGTGATTCGCGAAGGCGTGATTGCCGCCGCGCTGACTGGCTTGATGATTCTGCTGTTTCTCGGCTCGTGGCGTTCAACGCTGATCATCGCGATCTCGATTCCACTGTCGATTCTGGCGTCGATCATTGCGCTGTCCGCCTTGGGTGAAACGATCAACATCATGACCCTGGGT
>JBARCX010000248.1:0-22648 GCA_049794535.1 Rhodanobacter sp. | reverse complement strand
TTATTAACAAATGAAAACGGCCGCCAGAGATATAAAACAGATTCTGGGCGGCCGCTTTCAGAGAGCGCGAACGGTGGCCTCAGTCGAGCAGGGCAAATAGCTCGTCGCGCGTAATGGCCCGGCTTTCCGGCTCCTGACGGGCGCGGTATTCAAGCGTGCCGGCTTCCAGCCCGCGCTCGCTCACGACGACACGATGCGGAATGCCAATCAGCTCCATATCGGCAAACATGGAGCCGGGACGCAGGCCACGGTCATCCAATACGGTTTCAATGCCGCGTGCCGACAGCTCCTGATAAAGCGATTCGGCAGCCTCACCCACGCTTGGGGTGTTCTTCGGGTTAATCACGCAAACGACGACGCGCCAGGGCGCCATGGCTTCCGGCCAGATAATGCCTGCCTCGTCATGACGCTGTTCGATGGCGGCAGCGACGATACGGCTGACGCCGATGCCGTAGCAGCCCATCGTCATTACCTGCGCCTTGCCTTGATCGTCCACGACGGTGGCATTCAATGCTTCGGCGTACTTGCTGCCGAGCTGGAATACATGGCCTACCTCGATGCCGCGAGCCAGCCGCAGCGTGCCCTTGCCATCCGGCGAGAGGTCGCCACCAACGACTTTGCGTAGGTCTTCCACGCGGGTGATGCGTGCATCGCGCACCCAATTAGCGCCGGTGTAGTGCGTGCCATTGGCGTTGCCGCCGCAGACGAAATCGGCCAGCACGGCGGCACTATGGTCCACGATGACCGGGATGGAGTCGGGCAGGCCGACCGGACCGATAAAACCAGGGCGGGTGCCGGTGGCGGCCAGGATTTCCTCTTCGCTGGCGAGTTCCGGATCATCCGGCAGCTCAGGCAGCTTGCTGGCCTTCACTTCGTTGACCTCGTGGTCGCCACGCAGGCACAGGGCGACCAAACCGTCCTTACCGCGCAACAGCACGGTTTTGAGCACGCGATCGGCGGTGATGCCGAAGTGGGTGCACACGTCTTCCACGGTACGTACGCGCGGCGTGTCTATGCGCTCCAGAGTGGCCGAAGCGGCTGGGCGTTCGATGGTTGGTGCCAGCGCCTCGGCTTTTTCGATATTCGCTGCGTAATCCGAACCATCCGAAAACGCGATCGCATCTTCGCCTGATTCGGCGATCACCTGGAATTCATGGCTGGCATTGCCGCCAATGGCACCGGTGTCTGCCTGCACGGCGCGGAAGGTCAGGCCGAGGCGGGTAAATATGCGCGTGTAAGCCTGGTACATCGCCTCGTAGGTTTCGGCGAGCGATTCCTGGCTGATGTGGAACGAATACGCATCCTTCATCAGGAATTCGCGTGCGCGCATGACGCCAAAACGTGGGCGAATCTCGTCGCGGAACTTGGTCTGGATCTGATAGAAATTGACCGGCAGCTGCTTGTAGCTTTTCAGCTCATTGCGTGCGAAATCGGTGACGACTTCCTCATGGGTCGGTCCATAGCAAAATTCCTGCTCTTTACGATCCTTGATCTTCAGCAGCTGGCCGCCGAATTTCTGCCAGCGGCCGGTTTCTTCCCACAGATCTTTGGGCTGTACCGAGGGCATCAGCATTTCGATGGCGCCAGCGCGGTTCATTTCCTCGCGCACGATGGCTTCCACCTTGCGCAGTACACGCAGGCCCAACGGGCTCCAGGTGTACAGGCCAGATGCCAGCTTGCGGATCATGCCGGCGCGCAGCATCAGCTGATGGCTGGCAATCTCGGCATCGGCGGGCACTTGCTTGACGGTGGCCAGGTGGAATTGGCTGAGGCGCATGGGGTAAGTCCGGCAGGGTAAAACCGCGATTATAGCGGTCTGGCCTGGCTACACCGTCAGAGCTTGGCAGGGGCAATGTGGCTCTTACCCCGCTTGTTGGGCGCAATACTGCTGGTACTGAGCTTGAGCCGCATCGGCCTGTTGCTTGCGCTGGTCAGCGTCAATCAACTTCTGCTGGCCATCTAGCTGCATGACGACTGGACCACTGCCATTGAGCATGTCCAGGTTGGTTTTCACGGTTGCGCAGAACTTGGCGTGATTGTCAGGTGTGTCGGCCACGGTGCTGGCTGTGGCCGGCTGGGCATTGTTCGACGATTTGGCGGATGCATCGGCGGCTGCCGGCTGTGTGGCTGACACCTCCGCGCCCGAGAGGGTCACCTGGCTGTACTTGGTGCCGGCGGGCGGCGGCGTCTCGGAGTAGTGCACCGTGCCATGGGCATCAGTCCATTTGTAGGCCTGGGCGGAAACCAGCGGCGCGAGCAGCAACAGTGCAAGGGCAATCAGCGGGCGACGCATGGGGTTCTCCGTAAGAGGGCAAATAGGGTGCTGCATTAGTTAACACCCGATCGCCCAGGACTCAAGCGGCGGATGGTTTACACTGCGCGCATTCCGTCACGGATTGCTTCATGAGCGATACCCAGCCAGCCCGTCAACCGCGTCATCGCGGTATTTACCTGCTGCCAAACCTGTTCACCACTGGCGCTATGTTCGCCGGTTTCTACGCGATCGTGATCAGTATCAGCGGTGGCTATGCCGAGGCAGCCATCGCCGTATTCGTGGCAGCGGTACTGGATGGTGTGGACGGTCGCGTGGCACGGCTTACCGGTACGCAGAGCGACTTTGGCGTGCAGTACGACTCGCTATCCGACCTGGTCAGCTTCGGGCTGGCGCCATCGCTGGTGATGTACAACTGGTCGCTGTCGAGCTTGCGTGAGTTTGGCCCGACCTGGGGCAAGATTGGTTGGGCGGCGGCCTTCATTTACGCCGCATGCGCGGCGCTGCGGCTGGCCCGCTTCAACACCCAGGTGGGTGTAATCGACAAGCGCTACTTCCAGGGGTTGGCTAGTCCGGCCGCGGCTGCCGTGTGCATGTCGTTCGTGTGGAGCATGGAAAAGTTTGGTGTGACCGGTGTCGAAGTAAATCTGTTCGTGCCGTTCATGGCGGTGATTGCCGGCCTGCTGATGGTCAGCCGTTTCCGCTACTACAGCTTCAAATCGTTGCCGATGGGTGAGCGGGTGCCGTTTTTGTGGATCACCATCGCCGTACTGGTGCTGGTGCCATTTTTTGTAGATCCTCCGCGCGTCTTGCTGGTGGTGTTTACGCTATATCTGTTGTCGGGGCCGACATTGACGGTGTGGGGGCGGTTGACCACGCATCGCCGGCGCATGCGGCGCGGAGGAGTATGAATACGGCGGTCGCCAGCATGGAGCATCGGGCGCGCGTACTGCGCGCACTTGGCGTGACACCATGGCGTCGTCGCGCGCTTGCTTCGGTAGATGGTTTCCCAGAGGCGCAGGCGGCTATCACTGGCGACGATACGTCGGCATCCATGCGTTGCACGGTGCTGCTACCGGCTGGTTGCGCCGTGCGAGAATTGGATCTGCTTGGCCGCGCATGCGCAGCTTTCGGCGCGGATCTAGCGCGTGCCGCTCGTATCGAAGTGGGTGATGCGCCATTGGCTGCGGTGCCAGAAGCGCGTGGCTATTTGGTCTTCGGTGAAGCCCAGGCCCATGCACTGGGGCGCGTACTGTCGGCGGAGGCGGTGCAGCAGGCGCACATCGTTCTGGCGGATGCGCCTGCCGACGTACTGGCGAGTGCGGCCAGCAAGCGTCGTTTGTGGAGCGCGCTGCGCAGTTTGCGCCGTGCGCTGGCGGTAACGGGGAACTAGCGGCATGGTCGCCGTCGCGCGCCCAGCGTCGGAAATGCGCTTGATGCGCCGCGAAGATGTGCCGGAAGTTAGCGCGCTAGAGAATGCTTCCTACGAATTTCCGTGGACGACGGGCATCTTCACAGATTGTCTGAAGGCCGGTCACCCTTGCTGGGTGTTATGCGTGGACGGAGTGGTCGCCGGCTATGGCGTGCTCTCGATCGGTGCCGGTGAAGCGCATGTGCTGAATCTATGCATCGGGCCGGACTGGCGTGGTCGTGGGCTGGGCCGTCATTTGCTACGCCGGTTGCTCGATATCGCGCGCTGGAATGGTGCCGAGCAGGCGTTTCTCGAAGTACGGCCGTCCAATCCGATGGCCCAGGAACTGTACCTGTCGATGGGCTTCCACGAGATTGGTCGCCGTCCGCGTTATTACCCGGCGAAGGATGGTCGCGAGGACGCTATCGTCATGTCGTTGGAGCTGAGAAACGAGTGAAGAGGAGTGAGAAACGAGTAAGAGCGTGCGTATGCGGCTGATCACTCTTTTCTCACTCCTGATTTCTCATTTCTACCCGAGTTTGTGCGACTGCTCGCGCAGCGCCGTGAGCTGAACGCCCCAATCCTCGATGCGCTGGCGCTCCTGTGCCACCACCTCGGCCGGTGCATTGGCGACGAAGTTCGCGTTGCCTAACTTCCCTTCGCACTTCTTGATCTCGCCGGCGATGCGGGCGATTTCCTTGGCGAGACGAGACTTTTCGGCATCGACGTCGATCAATCCAGCGAGCGGAATCAGCACTCGCAGCGAACCGACCACGGCGACCGCGGCAGCGGGTTCGTCGGCGCCGGATACGATCCACTGCGGCGCCTCGACGCGAGCGAGGAAGGCGATCTGTGCCGCGAACTTTGCAGCGCGTGCGCGATCCGTAGCATCGCCATCGGCGAGCAGCAGCGGGATGACCTTGCCTGGCGAAATATTCATCTCGGCACGGATGCGGCGGATACCGCTCAGCACGGCCTTGAACCACTCGATTTCAGCGGTGGCCGTATCGTCAGAGGTGATCTCGTCGGCCTTCGGCCAAGGCCGCTGCATGAGGCCGTCGACGGTGATACCGAGCTTGGGCGCCACCGACTGCCAGATCTCCTCGGTGATGAAGGGGATCACGGGATGCAGCGCACGTAGCACGGCTTCAAGCACCACCAGCAAGGTATGACGGGTTGATGCTGCAGCGGCGGCATCGTCACCGTTCAACGCCGGCTTGGACAACTCCAGGAACCAATCGCAGTACTCGTTCCAGACGAATTCGTACAGCGTCTGCGCGAGCAGATCGAAACGGTAGGTGACGAAATGCTGTTCGACTTCGCCCAGCGTCTGTTTGAGGCGCGTGAGAATCCAGCGCTCGGCTTCAGTTACCGGTGCGCCGGCGGGTGCAGCGATCTCACCCTCCGGTAGGTTCATCAGCACGAAGCGCGCCGCATTCCACAGCTTGTTACAGAACGCCTTGTAGCCTTCGGCGCGCTTGATGTCGAAGTTGATGGTACGGCTGTAGCTGGCCAACGCGGTGAAGGTGAAGCGCAGCGCGTCGGTGCCGATGGCGGGAATGCCTGCTGGGTAATCCTTGCGGATGCGCTTTTCTACTTTTTCGCGCACCTGCGGAATCAGCAGCGACTTGGTGGACTTCGCCACCAGTGGCTCCAGTTCGATACCGTCGATCAGATCCAACGGGTCCAAGGTGTTGCCCTTGGACTTGGACATTTTCTGGCCTTCCGCATCACGCACGATGGCGTTGATGTAGACCTCGCGGAATGGCACCTTGCCGGTGAAGTACTTGGTCGCCATCACCATGCGTGCGACCCAGAAGAAAATGATGTCGAAGCCGGTGACCAGCACGGCGCTCGGCAGGAAGATCTTGTCGGCCGCCCAGTTGGCTACCACTTCGCCGCGCTCGTTTTTCACCGGGCCATTCGCTGGCCAGCCGAGTGTCGAGAAGGGCCATAGCGCCGAACTGAACCAGGTGTCCAGTACGTCTTCGTCTTGCTTCAATGCACCGACGGGTGGAACGGCGGCGTGCGCACGCGCATCGGCCTCGTCCTCGCCCACGAAGATATTGCCGGCCTCGTCGTACCACGCCGGGATGCGATGGCCCCACCACAGCTGACGGCTGATACACCAATCCTGGATGTTCTCCAGCCACTGCGTATAGGTGGTTGCCCAATTCTCTGGAACGAATTTGATTTCGCCGCCACGCACCGCTTCCAATGCTGGCTCGGTGATCAGCTTGCGGCCGCCTGGACGTCCATCCTTCAGCACGTCGCTGGTGAGATCGACGAACCACTGGTCGGTAAGCATCGGCTCGATGACGGCTTCCGAACGCTCGCTTACCGGTACTTGCAGCTTGTGCGGTTTGGTCTCGACCAGCAGGTCGGCGGCTTCGAGGTCGGCAAGTACGGCCTTGCGCGCGTCGTAGCGATCGAGACCCTGGTACTTCGCTGGTGCGTTCTGATTGACCTTCGCGTCGAGCGTGAAGATCTCGATGGGCGCCAGGTTATGACGCTGGCCGATCGCATAGTCGTTGAAGTCGTGCGCCGGGGTGATCTTCACGCAGCCGGTGCCGAAATCCTTGTCGACGTAGTCGTCGGCGATCACTGGAATCTGTCGGCCACTCAGCGGCAGGGTGAGCATCTTGCCGACCAAGTGCTGGTAGCGCTCATCTTCCGGATGCACGGCGACAGCAACGTCGCCCAGCATGGTCTCTGGGCGCGTGGTGGCGACGACGAGGCTTTCGTCACTGCCCGTGACGGCGTAGCGAATCGACCACATGTGGCCGTCACGCTCAACGTTGTTCACTTCCAGATCCGACACCGCCGTACCCAGTACCGGATCCCAGTTCACCAGGCGGTTACCGCGATAGATCAGGCCAGCGCGGAACCACTCGACGAACACCTTGCGCACCGCGCTCGAAAGGCCTTCATCCATGGTGAACCGCTCGCGCGACCAGTCAGCGGCTACGCCAAGGCGACGCATCTGGTTGGTGATGGTGGAGCCGGACTCCTCCTTCCACTGCCACACGCGCTCGACGAACGGTTCGCGGCCCAGGTCGTGGCGTGACTTGCTCTCGGCGGCAAGCTGGTTCTCCACGATTTTCTGCGTGGCGATGCCGGCGTGATCGGTACCCACCTGCCATAGCGTGTTCATGCCGCTCATGCGCTTGTAGCGGATGAGCATGTCCATCACCGTCTGCTGGAAGGCATGCCCCATGTGCAGCGTGCCAGTGACGTTCGGTGGCGGCAGCAGGACGCAATACGGCTCGCCTTGGCCCGAGGGCTGGAACACGCCACTGGCCTCCCAGCGTGCATACCACTTCGGTTCGATCTGGCGGGGTTCGAAACTCTTTTCCATCAGGGGCTCGCGATGGCGTGCCAAGGGCACGCGCGTGGATAGGCGTAAAGGGCTGATTGTACGGGTGGGGGGCAAAAGCTGCCAAAAGCCGAGAAGGCAGATATTTGAAAGGGCCACCATCTGACATCCCCAGTTTAGTGGAGGTGTGCTTTTCGTACCTTTGCGAGAGCCAGGCTCACGCCTTCAAGGATAGCCTCAGAAGTTATGAGGGCATTGGATGAAGTCGAGGGATAGGACGATGACTACCTTTTTCGCCGTCGTGACGGAGATGCTGGATCGCATCGAAAAAGATCCGCGCTGGCAACCCACCAAATTACCGAGCGATTGTCCCCGGTGCTTTGTCGCGCTCATACCGCACGTCACGCCGCCAGGTCCAGGGGAATCCCTGCCCAAGTTTGTCGAATGGTGCCCACGCTGCAGTTACAAGGCGGCGGAATGGGTTGATCCCGGTTAAGTGCCTGCCTGCAGCCCGGTCTCAGTAACGCTTAGCCTTTTCCAGGTATGGCTCATAGTCCGATCAGAGCAGGAGTGGACGATAAGCCACGGTTCGGGGTAATTGAGCTTCACGATTTCCATGTTGATGCGTGCGCAGTCCGGGCGCTCGTGATTGGTCCTGCAGACGACCACATGCGGCCTGATCGTCTCTGACGACGTATGCGGATGCTGATCGATACGTCGACTGCTTTGCTGCTACTCATGCGTATCCCAAGCCTTTTACTCGATCGTATACAAGACATGAAAGCAAACATCGATGCCGTTACGACCGGCTGAATTACGATTTAACGCTACGTATCGATTACCTGTTACGCAGGGTTCGCCCATACGCATGCACCTCATCCACCAGCACCTTGACGTGGTCTGGGTCGACCTCTGGCGTGATGCCATGACCGAGGTTGAAGATGTGGCCGGGATGGTTGCCGTAACTGTCGAGCACGGCACGTGCCTCGTGACGAATTACCTCGGGACTGGCGCGTAGGATCGCCGGATCGAGATTGCCTTGCAGTGCGATGCGACCGTTGACGGCGTTACGCGCATTGGCGAGGTCGCAAGTCCAGTCCACACCGAGCGCGGCGCAGCCGGTATCGGCCATGGTGGCTAGGTGTGCGGCCGCGCCCTTGGAGAACAGGATCACCGGCAACTCGCGGCTAGCTGCGTTTGCCTTCAGCGAGTCGACGACCTGCGTCATATAGCGCAGCGAGAATTCGCGGAACGGGGCAGGGCCGAGCAGGCCGCCCCACGTGTCGAACACCATCAGTGCCTGCGCACCGGCGGTGGCCTGGGCGATGAGGTAGGCGGCCACGGCCTCGGCTAGCGTGCCAAGCAATTGATGAGCGAGCTTTGGCTCGTTCCAGCACATGGCTTTGAGTGTGGCGAAATCGCGCGAACCCTGGCCTTCGACCATGTAGCAAGCCAGCGTCCACGGGCTGCCGGAGAAACCGATCAGCGGTACGCGACCGGCGAGCTCCTTACGGATCAGTCGCACAGCATCCATCACGTAACGCAGTTCGCCATCCATATCCGGCACAGCGAGCTTGTCGATGTCAGCTTTGCTGCGTACGGGATGCGCGAACTGCGGGCCTTCACCTTGCGCAAAGCTCAAGCCCAGGCCCATCGCATCGGGGATAGTCAGGATGTCTGAGAACAGGATGGCGGCGTCGAGATCGAACCGCGCCAGTGGCTGCAAGGTGACCTCGCAGGCCAGTTCCGGGTTTTGCGCCAGCGCCATGAAGCTGCCGGCACGCGCACGAGTGGCGCGGTATTCCGGCAGGTAACGGCCGGCCTGGCGCATGACCCAGATGGGCGTGGTGTCGGTGGGTTCGCGGCGCAATGCGCGCAGGAAACGGTCGTTTTTCAACGGAGCAGTCATCACATCGGTCATTTCAATTCAACGTCCGTACGGGCCATCGGCGCCCTGGCTGAACATCACACGGTAGCCACGCTTGATCTGCTGATCGCGGGTTTTCTCGAACGCGGCGATAGCTTCGTCACGCTCCAGGTACTGCTCGCGCTTCATGGTGGCACGGCCACCCTGCGTGCCGGATTCGCGATAGAGCGTCCAGCCGCCGAGCAGATCCTGCTCCAGCACGATCTGGACGTAGCGCGGGGCCTCGGTCGAAGCAGGCATGGTTTGCAGGTAGAGGCGCATAGCGTCCGTGGTCGGTGCGGCAAGGTGTACCGCGAATGCCGCATTCTAGGAGGCCTGGGGGTCCGGTAGCGAGCGCGCTGGCGTCGCAGGCCGGCGTTAGTTGGCCTGCGTGGCAGCCTGCAGTAAGGCCAGTACATCCGCCTCGTTCACGCCGCTGATGATCTCGGCCTGACCTATGCCATGCCAAAGAATCAGGCGCAGCGTGCCTGCGGTGTTCTTTTTATCGAGCCGCATCAGGGCGAGCAGTTGCTGTGGATCCATGCCCGGCGGAACCGCGGTGGGCAGGCCGGTTTTTGCGAGCAGTCGATGCAGTCGTGCGGTATCGGCCGCATCGCTCATGCCGAGTCGCTCGGACAGCTGGGCGGCCAGCAACATGCCGACGGCGACACCTTCGCCGTGTAGCAGCGTGGTGTACTTGCCAGCGGTTTCCAGCGCATGGCCGAAGGTGTGCCCAAGGTTGAGCAGGGCACGCTCGCCTTGTTCGGTTTCATCACGCGCTACGACGCCAGCCTTGTAGCGCACCTTACGCGCAATCGCCTCGATCAATGTGGTGTCGTCGCGCTCGGCGAGTGCGTCGGCGTGCTGTTCCAGCCAGGTGAAAAAGTCTGGATCGCCGATGGCCGCGCCTTTGATCACCTCGGCCAGGCCTGCACGGTATTCGCGCTGGGGCAGGGTGGTTAGCGTATCGATGTCGGCTACCACCGCGCGAGGCTGATGGAATGCGCCAACCAGATTTTTGCCGGCGGGTAGATTCACGCCTGTTTTGCCGCCAACCGAGGAGTCGACCATCGCCAACAGTGTGGTCGGCATCTGGATGAAGTCGATGCCGCGCATCCAGCACGCTGCACTGAAGCCAGCGAGGTCACCAACCACGCCACCGCCCAACGCGATCACGCAGGCGTCGCGGGTGGCTCCCAACTGGCCCAGTGCTTCGAGTGCGCGACCGACATTGGCGAAGGTCTTGTGCGTCTCGCCGTCGTCGAGCAGGAATGAAGACCAGTGCAGGCCTTCCAGTCCCTGTGCCACACGATCGAGATACAGCGGCGCCACCGTGCTGTTGCTAATCACCAAAGCATGCCGGCCACGTAGTGCGCGGCGCCAGCGTGCGTGATCGGTGAGCAGGCCGCGGCCGATCCATACCGGATAGCTGCGTGTGCCGAGGGTGACGTCGATGGTTTGGATCGTGTTGTTCATCGTGCTGTTCATACGGTTGTGTCGTTCATGCGGCCTGCTGGCGCTGCCAGTTTTGATCAATCAGGGTAATGCAACGCTCGCTAGCGTCGGCGACGCCCTGGTGCTCGCCGGGGATGGCGAGGTCGGCGATTTCGAGGTAAAGCGGCATGCGGATCTGTGCCATTGCGGCAAGGCGCGCGTGTCGATCTTCGCCGGCAAGCAAGGGGCGGTGAGTGTCGTGGGCGAGTCGTTCCAGTTGCTGCTCGATGGTGGTTTGTAGCCATACGACGTAGCCGCGTTCGACCAGGCGCTGACGGTTGATCGGGTCGAGCACGGCCCCGGCACCCGTCGCCAGCAGCACGCCACGACGGCGGCTACACTCATCGAGTGATGCACTTTCACGCTGGCGAAAGCCGGCCTCGCCCTCGATCTCGAATACGGTGGTAACCGACACGCCCGTATCTCGTTCGATCTCCTGATCGAGGTCGATGAACGGTATGCCGTAATGCGCGGCGAGACGTCGACCGATCGACGTTTTGCCGGCACCCGTTGGGCCGATGAGGAAGAGATTGCACGACGGATTCATGCGACAACTTTAGCAGTAGGTGATTGGATGTCCGAACGGGTTTTGATAGCGGGCTGTGGTGACCTGGGTTTGCGTGTGGCTCAGCGGTTGCTAGCTCGAGGCGACGAGGTGTTCGCATTGCGGCGCCATGCCCCGATGAATGGCGGTGACGGTATCCGTTGGCTTCAGGGAGATCTGACCCGATCAGAAACATTGTGCGAGCTTCCGGTAGGCATCACTCGGCTGGTCTATTTGCCAGCGCCGGATGCGCGTGATGAGGCCATGTACCGAGTTGTTTTCGTCGATGGTTTGCGGCATTTGCTCGACGCACTCGACAGCCGAGCGCTGCAGCGCGTGCTGTTTGTATCTTCCAGCGCCGTCTATGGCGAACACGCCGACGCATGGGCCGATGAGGCCACACCGACCGATCCGCCAGGCTTCAATGGCTCGGTATTGCTGCAGGCCGAACGCTGGCTAGCCTTACAGCCGCTGTCGTCAGTCGTGCTGCGGCTTGCCGGCCTGTACGGCCCTGGTCGGCTGCAGCTGATCGAGCGCTTGCGCGCTGGCGCAGTGCGCGTGCCACGTGCTGTGCCGCATTGGGCTAACCGCATCCATGTTGATGATGCGGCGGCAGCGATCGTGCATTTGCTTGATCTGCCCGATGCGCAACCGGTGTATCTCGGGGTGGACGACATGCCGCTACCGCTGGATGTGCTTTACGACCATCTGGCAGGTTTGCTGGGCGTGCCATCTCCAACGGATGGCCCTGCGCCGGGTGGCGTCGGCAGCAAGCGACTCAGTAACGCACGGCTGCGAGCCAGCGGTTTCGTACCACGTTGGCCGGATGCGCGTGAGGGCTATAAAGCATTAATCAAAAGCTGAGGCAGGCACTGCAACTCAACTATGGTCGAGCCCCGTCATGTGGCGCTTGGTGTCGTATTCCACGCAACTGTCAGCGAGCGCAGGCAATGTGGCGAGTGCATGCCGGCTCAGCCGTTCGAAGTGAGCGAGGAAGCGCGCCATCGTGGTGGCGTCCATCGCCAGCGGGGCATTTCGCGCCAACAGCTCACGCTCCTGCTCGGTACGCCAGTGGCGCACCACTTCCCAGTTGGGTGCCTGCAGCACGATCAGCGCGTCGAGCTTGCGCCATAAGGGTTGATAGCCGCGTAGCTGCTTGTTGACCCAATGGCGCCATTGACCATCGGGATCTTCGATGCGCTCCAGATCGTTCACGGGCTCTTCGAGTGCGGATTGCAGTTGCGGGCGCAGGCCCAGCGCCCAGCCTTCCACGATCACCAGTTTCGGTGGCCGGATAACGCGCGGCCAGCGCGAGGGTGGTGTGCGCGTGTCGCGGCCTTTATCGAAGCGTGGCCACGATACGGGGAGTTTGTCTGAGGCCTTTGGTAGTGCGGCCAGCACCGACAGCATCAATTCGATCTCGTGCGTACCGGGTACGCCACGGGTGCGGAGCAGCGGGTGGATCTGCTGCGCCATGACCTCACGGTCGCTGCGGGAGTAGTAGAAGTCGTCTAGCGACAGCACTTCGGTAGGCCAGCCGCGTGACTCGGCCTGCGCCTTTATGACGCGGGCAAGGGTGCTCTTGCCGCTGCCTTGCAAGCCAGACAGGCCCAGGATATACGGGCGCTGTGCCCGTGCGATGCGCCCGGCGTAATGGTCGAGCAAGTGGCCGGCCAGGGCCTGATTCTGCGTGCTAGCATCATTCATGAACGCCATGATGGCGCGCTCAGGCCACGATTCAAGACCCATGCTGAAATCCGACATTCTCGATACCTTCCGACACCTGCTGGATGAGGCCGCCGCCAGCGGTGATCCCGAACCCAGCGCCATGAATCTTGCCACCGTTGATGGGGCAGGCCGAGTGAGCTCGCGCATCGTGCTACTGAAAGGCGCCGATGAGCGCGGCTTCCGCTTCCACACCAATTACGAGAGCGATAAAGGCTCGCAGCTAGAGGCTCACCCCCAGGTCGCATTGTGCTTCCACTGGAAGCATGTACGTGAGGGTGTACAGGTGCGAGTGGAGGGCATGGCGCGCAAGCTGCAAGCTGAAGAATCCGACGCCTACTTCGCTACCCGTGAACGTGGCAGTCAGATCGGCGCCTGGGCTTCGCTGCAGTCGCAGACGCTGGCGGACCGCGAGACGTTCGACCAGCGCGTAGCTCGCTACGAACATGAATTTGCTGGTCGCGATGTCACTCGCCCGCCGCACTGGGGCGGTTACGTGGTGGAGCCGGATTTGGTTGAGTTTTGGTATGGCGCGCAGTTCCGCATGCACGAGCGTGTGCGTTGGAGTCGCCATGGCCAGACCTGGACCAGCCGCATGCTGTACCCGTGATGCCTGGCGACGGTTATCCGCAGCGCATTGTTTGTCTGACCGAAGAGCCGACCGAGGTGTTGTACGCCCTCGGTGAACAGGATCGTATCGTTGGGATCTCGGGCTTCACCGTGCGGCCACCGCGTGCGCGCAAGGAAAAGCCGAAGGTCTCCGCGTTCACCAGTGCGAAGATCGAGGAGATACTGGCGCTCAAGCCGGACCTGGCGATTGGCTTCTCCGACATTCAGGCCGATATCGCACGCGAGTTGATCAAAGCTGGCGTCGAAGTGTGGATCAGCAACCACCGCAGTGTGGCGGGCATTCTTGCCTACATCCGTCGGCTTGGCGCGATGGTGGGTGCTACGGAAAAGGCGGAAGCCTACGCGCAGCGAGCCGAGGCGCACGTCGAGCAGGTGCTGGCCGCCGCCGCGCAACTGCCGCGGCGACCGAAGGTGTACTTCGAGGAATGGGATGAACCGCTGATCACTGGCATCCGTTGGGTCGCCGAGTTGGTGCGTATGGCTGGCGGCGATGACATCTTCCCCGCACAAGCCTCCGAGTCGTTGGCCAAGCACCGAATCCTGGCTGACGCGGCTGAAGTCATCCCGCATGCGCCCGACATCATTTTCGGTTCGTGGTGCGGTAAGCGCTTTCGTCCGGAAAAAGTCGCCGCACGACCCGGCTGGGAGGCCATTCCAGCGGTGCAACATGGCGACCTGTACGAGATCAAGTCACCGATCATCCTGCAGCCTGGCCCGGCAGCGTTGTTTGATGGTCTGACCGAGATCCATCGAATCATCGCTAACTGGGCCAAAGCCCAGGCTTGAGTTCGGCTTACATCCGCAAGCCAGGTCGCCGCGGCAAACATGGCGCGGCGACGGCTGTAATCTGCCGGCTCTCCGTTGCATCAGGAGCAAACCGTGCCACCAGTGGCGGGCCTTGCGGGCCGGGGTTGTTCTGCGCCCAGGTAAGTACGGCACCGGGGTGGCCCAGTGCCGCGGCGATCGCCGTGGCGGTGCCCGGCGTGCCTGGCGTTGTAGCGATACCAAATACGAACGGTACCGGGTCCTGATCGGCATCACCGCCGTACCAGCCGGACACGGCCACCGCTGGCGGCTTGAGCTGGTCGACCTGTAGGTGTGCACTGGGCTGGCGTGAGGCACGGGCACCAGGGCCTTCGTAAGCGCTGAAATCAAAGTCGCTCACTTGCGTGTCGGCCAACCGCAACTGCAATGAGAGTGCTGCCCCCTCGCCGCGTGTGCAGATAAGTGCGAACCAGGCAGGATGTTCGCCATCGGACGTAGTCACCACGCCTTTGATCACGACTTGCGGGGGCGTTGATGGCGGAGGCGGTGGCGAGCTCGGCACGACTCCGAATGCGAGAAGAAATGGTAGTGCCCGCATATTATTCTCCCGGGCTGGCGCCAAGCGTGGCATCGCGGAGTTTCCCCGATGCCCACTGTTTCATGATTAGCCGCCTTCAGCCAAACGCGTGCCGAGATCGAAGAGCGGCGCGGCAATCAGCAGGCGTGCAAGCATCAGTACGATCATCACCGCAGCGGGGCTGAAATCGAGGCTACCGATAACCAGCTTGCCACGCACCGGACGCATCAGCGGTTCGACGATAGCGCCAACCAGTCGAAGCAAAGGTTGGCGTTGATCCACCGCGAACATGCTCATCAGCGACCAGCCGAAGATCAGCACCAGATAGAACATCAGCACGTAATCGAGCAAGTCGGCGAGCGACAGCACCACCAGGCCAGCCAGCCCAGGCATAAAGCCAACGAGTACGAACAGCACCGTCCGTTTCAGCAACATCGCCAACCAGGCGATCAACAAGGCGGCCAGGTTGATCCGCCGCCAATTCGGTATCACGCGGCGAATCGGTGCAAGTACCGGGTTGGTGTAGCGATAGACGAACTGGCTAAGCGGATTGTGGAAGTCCGCGCGGCAGGCTTCCGCAGCCACGCGCAGTACGAACAGCATGGCGACGGTATCGAAGGCCAGTTCGATCAATAGCGATAGGGCGTTCAGCAGATAAATCACGAGGTACGATCCAATTGAGCGGCAAGTTCTTCGCCACGCCGGGTGGCGGCGGCGACACCGCGAGCGACGATACGCGGCAGGCTATCAGCGTTGAAGCTTTCCAGCGCAGCCTGGGTGGTTCCATTGGGCGAGGTGACACGCTGGCGTAGTACGCCAGGGTCCTCGCCGCCTTCGACCAGCATACGGCCGGCGCCCAGGCAGGTTTGTGCGGCCAGCGCACGGGCAGTGTCACGCGGCAAGCCTTGCGCGACGGCGGCATCTTCCAGCGCTTCGACCAGCGCAAAGAAGTAAGCCGGACCGGAGCCGGACAGTGCAGTGACGGTATCCATCAAGCGTTCGTCATCGATCCAGCGGGTCATGCCGGCGGCATCCAGGATGTGCTGCGCCATGGCCCTTTGGGGCGGACTGACCCGGCTATTGGCGCACAGCCCGGTGGCGCCCGCGCCGATCAGCGCGGGCGTGTTCGGCATGCAGCGCACGATGGGCAAGGCGCCAAACCAGCGCTCCAATTGATCCAGCCGCACCCCGGCAGCGATCGAGATCAGCAGGGGACGGTTGCGCTGCAGGGTGTCACGCAGCTCGGTGTGGATGGCCGGCATCACTTGTGGTTTCACCGCCAGCAGCAGAACGTCGGCTTCGGCGGCGGCAAGACGGTTCTCGGCAAACGCAGCAACGCCGAACTCGCGACCCAGCGACTCACGGGCTTCGGCCAGCGGTTCGGCCACGCTGATGGTGGAGGCGGCAATACCGGTTTTGAGCAAGCCGCCGATGAGGCTGCGCGCCATGTTGCCGCCGCCAATAAAGGCGATGCGTGTCATGCGTGGATTCCTTGGCATGGGGATATAGGCATACCTTACCGGAGCGGGTGCGGCTGCGGTTCGGTGGCTTAAATGCGCGCTTTAGGTGACCGGCTGCGCAAACTGCATTCGGAGCCGCCGCATGGCAGCGGGAAAGGCTGGCTGCCCGGCCTGTGCCGCGAGTAGTATCAGCGCAGTTGCAATGGGGATTCGGGATTCGAATCGGATGAGTGGGTGGCATGCGCATTGCGCCATGCTGCACTTGGCCGTGGAAAGCCGTTGTCGCCTGTTCGCAGAACATTCCATATACAGACGATCGGTTGAGGGGAACACCGGATGGATATCGCCGAACTGCTTGCCTTCTCGGTGAAGAACAAGGCCTCGGACTTACATTTGTCCGCCGGCTTGCCGCCGATGATTCGCGTGGACGGCGATGTACGCCGCATCAACATCCCCGCGCTGGAAAACAAGCAAGTGCACGCGCTGATCTACGACATCATGTCGGACAAGCAGCGTCGCGACTACGAGGAATTCCTCGAGGTCGACTTCTCGTTCGAAATACCCGGCTTAGCGCGCTTCCGCGTCAACGCGTTCAATCAGAACCGTGGGTCGGGCGCGGTGTTTCGTACCATTCCGTCCGAAGTGTTGACACTGGACGACCTCGCTGCCCCGAAGATCTTCCGCGAGCTGATTGAGCAGCCGCAGGGATTGATCCTGGTGACCGGGCCTACCGGCTCGGGCAAGTCCACCACGTTGGCGGCGATGGTCGATCACGTGAACAAGAACGAGTACGGCCATATCCTCACCATTGAGGATCCGATCGAATTCGTGCACACCTCGCAGAAGTGCCTGATCAATCAGCGCGAGATACACCGCGACACCCATGGCTTCAACGAGGCGCTGCGTTCGGCATTGCGCGAAGATCCGGACTACATCCTGGTCGGTGAGCTTCGCGATCTGGAAACCATCCGTCTGGCATTGACGGCCGCAGAAACCGGTCACTTGGTCTTCGGCACGCTGCACACCAGTTCGGCGGCCAAAACGATCGACCGTATCATCGACGTGTTCCCTGCTGGCGAAAAGCCGATGGTTCGTTCGATGTTGTCAGAATCGCTGCGCGCGGTGATCTCGCAGTCGTTGCTGAAGAAGGTAGGCGGTGGTCGTACGGCAGCGCACGAGATCATGGTGGGCATCCCCGCCATCCGCAACTTGATCCGCGAGGACAAGGTGGCGCAGATGTACTCGTCGATCCAGACCGGTCAGCAGTACGGTATGCAAACGCTCGACCAGAACCTGCTGGATTTGGTCAAGCGCGGTCTGGTAACACGCCAGCAGGCGATCACTTACGCCAAGAACAAGGACGCCTTCAAGTAAGAAGGCGTGCCTCCAGCAAGCATCGATGTGACTGGTTTTTCATGATGGGCGGGACGGTGCCATGAGCGATTTCGATTTCACCTCGTTTCTGAAACTGATGGTGCACAAGAAGGCCTCGGACTTGTTCATCACGGCTGGTGTCGCGCCGTCGATGAAAGTGCAGGGCCGTGTGGTGCCGATTACGCAGAGCCCGCTCAGCGCGCAACAGGCGCGCGACATGGTGGTCAACGTCATGACCCCGGCGCAGCGTGAAGAGTTTGAGAAAACCCATGAATGCCAGTTCGCGATCTCCGCGCAGGGCGTAGGGCGTTTCCGTGTGTCGTGCTTCTACCAGCGCAACTGCGTGGGTATGGTGCTGCGTCGAATCGAGACGAAGATCCCGACCATCGAAGAATTGAGCCTGCCGCCGGTAATCAAGCAGTTGGCGATGACCAAGCGCGGCATCATCATCTTCGTAGGCGCCACCGGTGCCGGTAAGTCGACCTCGCTGGCGGCGATGGTGGGCTATCGCAACATGAACTCGACCGGGCACATCATCACCATCGAAGACCCGATCGAATACGTGCACAAACACGAGGGCTGCATCATCACGCAGCGCGAGCTCGGCATCGATACTGACAGCTGGGAGAACGCGCTAAAGAACACCTTACGCCAAGCGCCCGACGTGATTCTGATCGGTGAGGTGCGTACGCGCGAGACCATGGAGTACGCGATCAACTTCGCCGAAACCGGCCATCTTTGCTTGTGCACACTGCACGCAAATAACGCGAACCAGGCGATTGACCGCATCCTGCATTTCTTCGCCGAAGATCGACGCCAGCAGTTGTTCATGGACCTGTCGTTGAACCTCAAGGGCATCGTGGCACAGCAGCTCATCCCGACCCCTGATGGCAAGGCACGCCGCGTCGCGATGGAAGTCATGCTGGGCACGCCGTTGGTGCAGGACTACATCCGCCAGGGCGAGATCCACAAGCTCAAGGAAGTGATGAAGGAATCCACCAACCTCGGCATGCGCACGTTCGACCAGAGTCTGGTTGAGCTCTACCACGCCGGCGAGATCAGTTATGAAGACGCATTGCGTCACGCCGATAGCTCGAACGAGGTTCGCCTGCGCATCAAGCTGGCGCAGGGTGGTGACGCACATACGCTATCCCAGGGCCTGGAAGGCGTGGAGCTGGAAGAGACGCGCGAAAATAACGGCTTCGGTGGCGGCGGTGGTCTGCTGCATCGCTGAGCCCATCTCACGCTAAGTCGCAGAGAGTCACGCAAGCGATGCCGTTTAACAGCATCGCTTGCGATCTCTATTGCGACTCAGAACCGATAGGACATATTGAGGAAGGGCAGGATCGGGCGCAGTCGGATTGTCGCTACGGTGGTTGAGGTCATGCCGGTGGCGGTTTCGCCATCCAGGGTGGCTTCGGTTCGCACCGGGATATAGGTGACGACCAGACCGAGCGCCCAACGATCAGCCAGGGCGTAGTTCGCGCCTGCCTCGACCACCGGTTTCCATGCATTGCTTGCACCCACCTTGATGGAGCCACCGGGGCCCAGGTTATCGGTGATGAAATTCTGGTTGGTGATCTTCTCGTCGCTGAACCAGGTATAGGTGATGCCCGCACTGACGAATGGGCGTAGACGATTCGTCGCTTCGCCAAAGTGATAGCTCGCGAGCAGCATCGGGCTCCACGGCTTGGCTTCACCGATAACGCCATAACGGGCGAGCGTGCCGCGGCCCGTCAGGTCCAGGTAAACGGGTAGGCCACCGGCCAGCTTCAAGCCGACATAGTCGGTGATGTAATGCTCGAAGCTGGCGCCGAGCGTATTCGTCTTCTTGGCGCCTGAGCCGCTGCCTGCTTCCAGAATATCGACCGGTGTGCCGTCGATGTTCGTCACCCTAAGTGGCGTGCCTTTGGCTTGCGGTGCAATGCGCACCCAACCGGCACTCACGACGTTGCTGCCGGCAGTCTGCGCATGCACGCTGCACAACACGCCGTAGATGAGCCACGTACACGTGGCTAAACCAACCTTCATCCCCAAACGCTTTTTCATGCCATCCCCCCCCAGGGCAGTGCGGTGCTACGACCAACACGCACTATATCTTTACGCAGGGGCTCAAAACTATGGTCGTAGCGTAGGGATGGGCAGTTGTATTAACGCGGCCACGATGCCTACGAAAAAAAGGAGCCCGAATGGACTCCTTTTTCACTTGAGACTTACGAGATCGACAGTCGTTGTGCGCTGTGGCGTTTACTGATTGCTAGCGGTGCTGCTAGTAAGGCCGCTGGCATCGACGCTCTTAACGCCCTTGACCTTCTTGGCAATACGCACCGCGTCTTTCTTTTCTTGCGCGGAGGAGGCGGTGCCGCTCAGTGTGACCACACCATCAGTCGTGTTGACGGTGATATCACTGGCTTTGACATGTTTGGCCGCAACGAATTCGGATTTCACTTTGGTAGTGATCCATGTGTCATCCACTTTGCCAGGCACGGTCTCATTGCTGGATGACTGTGGCGGGGGCTGCATTTGTGCATTTTGCGCAGCGACAGGTGTTTGCTGTGTAGCGTCTTGAGCAACGGCCTGGGTGATTGGCATGGCAGTAAACGCAGCCACTAAGCCTGCCGCGATTAGGCTTTGGCGAAATAGATGGTTGGAACGCATGGTGATCTCCTATGGCAAAAGTCTGTCGATGGAGACAGACGGCAACCGCTAACGGCGAGCGGTGACGTGGTGCCATAGAAACAGCCAGGGTATGAATGCTTCGTGGCCGGGCCGGAATCGGTTCAGGTCCCGCTTGTCGTTGCGAAGAGAACGTCGTGATGATGTTGTAGTCGCGCTAACGTGCCGTAAAAAACTTGCGTAAAAAAATGAGGCGTGCGGATTCTGTTCAAACAGATCCCGCACGCCTCATGTTCAGCTGTAACGCCCTTTGGACGTTATTTCAGTTCGGTCTGACTGGTGATGATCATGCCAGTGTTGTCCACGTGCACATCGGCGCTGATGGACTGCGTGCGTGCGGCCTGTGCCCGCATCGCTTCGATCTGTGCTTTGGAGCGCGCCAGTGCGGCAGCCTGATCGTCAGCATCGCTGCTATCGGCGGAGGAGGCATCATGATCCATCGCAGCATTGAGCTTGGCCAGGCTGTCGGCCTTCTGCTCCATCAGCTTCACCCAGGACATGTACATATCGCCGCTGAGGTGCATGCGCATCATGCCGCCAGCATCGCCACCAGGCTGCTTGAGCATGTCGACGAGCTTGCTGTCTTCGCCCGCGCCAATGGCCAGTGCCAGTGCCTTGTCACCCATGGCGGCCCAACCGGGCTGGCCCAGTGCGGCGATCACATCGGCTGGCAGTGACTGCGGTTTGCCATCGGCGGTGAGCTTGAGCTTGGCGAGTATCGGGCTGGCCATTTGACCCATCGCCAGCATGCCGGCAGGGTTGTTGGTGCCAATCACCAGGCGACCGTTGATTTTGGGCAGTTCACCGTTATCGCTGGGTGTGAAGCTATCCAAAGCGAGATGCAGTCCGAGCAGATCGCCAATCGGCGGGATCGCGGCTTTCTGCGTGGCATCGCCGAGTTGGGCAAAGTTGTCGTTGAAGCTGTCCAGTGCCGGGCAGGTAAACGGCTTGTCGGCGACAGCCGCCGCCTGCGCCGCCCAGAACGTGCGCAGCGTGTTCATTGGCAGCGCGAGACTCAGTTCGAACGGTGCCGTGGCATCGGCGCCCAAGCCAGGCAGCTCCACTTTGAGGCCGGCGAATGCCTTGGTGATGTCATCCGCCAGGGCGACATCCATGCGCACGTCCTGATGCTTAGCATCGAGTCGGGTGTAACCAAAGCTCAGCTGCGGTACGCGTGCCGCGATGCGTGTGGCATCGGCCTGGCAGCTAGCCGGAACCTGTAACAGGTTAGCTACCGGTTCGCCGGTCTTGGCTGATTCGCTTTCGGCGTGTGCCTTGTACAGCGCTTTGAATAAGGGATCTGTACCACTGCCGATCAGTGGCAGCGCACGGTTCAAATCCACATCACCGACGGCCCAAGGCTGATAGCTCTTGGCCTTGGCAAGATCCGTGAGACGACCATCATCGAGCAGGCTATGTGCCGGGCGATCCAGTCCAAGCGCCTGACGCAGCATAGCCTCCGGCGCATCGGCCGGTAGCAGCGTGGCAACGGCCTGTTTGCCGACGATAGCGAGAATGACCTCGGTGCCTTCCGCGCCGGAGACATACTTGCGGAAGCTCTGGGCGCCGATCGTGGCGACGTCGAACTTCTTACCGTAAGCCGTTTCGAGTCGGGCGATGAAACCCTCGAATGCCTTCGGATCGGCAAGGTCGAAACGTAGCACCGGCGATAGGCCGAGGCCATACAGCGCAGAGTGACCTTTGAGATCAAGGCCGGTGTTCTGTGCGAACGTTTCGACGTGGTTGTCCTTGAACTCCGCAGCGAGCGCGCGAAGCACGTTGGCGCTGGCGGCATCCTTTGCGGCCAGATGATCCGCAGCGGCGTTCATCTGCGCCACTTGCGCAGGTAGTTGTGCGTCGGCCTGAGCCAGCAAGGCCTGACGGGTGTTCTCGTCGAGCACTTCCAGGTTGGCAAACACGTAGGGGGTATCCGCTGGCGCGAAGGCTAGCGGGGCATCCTTGTCCTTATGTCCGCAGCCAGCCAGCAACACGCCAGCCAGTGCCAGCGCGGACACGCGCGTCATCGGTCGCATAATGATCCCTAGGTAAAGTGTGTGATGTTGCGGTGCACATTATGCCGCGTCGTGGTGCGGGATGCGCGATGTGGTCCATATGTCCTATGGGGGATGTTGTGAGCCTGCTCACGGGGGGCTTTCGAGCGTGCGTTTTGGTCGCCTCTGTGCAGGCGGGGCCCAGTGGTGAGGTCGCGACAACCGAGCGCTATCGCTAGTGGGCCGCTTACGCAGCGGGCGTTTCGAACCCCAGCCGGGGTCCGAGTCACCTTTCTTTGCTGGCCCAAAGAAACGTAACCCAAAGAAATGGCCGTATAAGATCATAGCGATATGTGGGATACGAGCCTGTAGGGCGGCGATAGATGGATAGGGCGCGTTCCACGGTCATACGCAGCCGCTACACCGCAACGCGCCGTAGCGAAGAGGGCTTAAAGCCTCGGCGTTGCCGTGATACATGCAGTCGGCTGGATTAAACGCCTCGATCCT
>JBARCX010000247.1:0-8644 GCA_049794535.1 Rhodanobacter sp. | reverse complement strand
CGATATGCGTGGAATCCCTTGCGGCCAGCTCGGCGGTCAAAGCACCGAGCAGTACGAAACGTGCACCTTCACGCGCCATGGCAGCGGCGGCCTGCAATTGTTCGCCACCGACGATGTCGACATACACGTCGATGCCATCCGGTGCGACATCAGCCAACTGTTGAGCAAAGGGTTTCGTGCTACGGATCACGACTTCGTCGTAGCCGAGTTCGGTTTTCATCCATAAGGCTTTGTCCTGGGACCCGGTGCTTCCAATGATTTTCCCGGCGCCAAGTTTTCGCGCGATCTGTCCCGCCATCGAGCCGATGGCGCCAGCGCCACTGGAAACAAAAACCGTGTCACCTTGGCGAACCTGCACCCCGCGCGTTAATGCCGCGTAAGCCGTCCAGCCATGACCGAGATAGGCAACCGGGTTTACCTCGCTAGTTCGCAGTGGTACGCATTCGCTTACCGAGATCGTCGCGTATTCGCGCCAACCGAGACGATGCGAAACAAGATCGCCACACTGCAATGTGCTGTCAGCGGGAGCCCAGACCACTTCGCCGATGGCGCCATCAGCGAGCGTGTCGCCGGGTTTAAGCGGGGGAAAGGGAATGCCTTTTATGTCATCGATGCCTTCGCTCATCATCAAGCGCGTGGACACCGATACGCGGAACCAGCGATTGCGTACCAGTACTTCGTGTGCAGCCGGCAGCTGCAGCGTCGTCTCCACGATCTCGAAGTGTTCGGGACGCGGCATGCCGTCAGAGCGCCGGACAAGCCTGACTTCACGGGAGATTTGAGGCAGAACGATCGTCATTGTGTTTCTCGCATGGACTAGAAGACGCACGCTTTTGTACCCATCGACAGAACGCGAGCGTATATTCGCATTCTCCCATGGAGCCTCAAACGTGAATACTCGCGTCCCCAAGCAAGTCGGAACCATGCGCAAAACACCGCGACAACAGCGTTCGCGCGCCATGGTGGACGCTATTGTCGAGGCGGCGGCTCGCATTTTGGCGCGCCGTGGCTGGGCTTGTTTCACCACCAATGAAGTCGCCGAGGTTGCGGGTGTGAGTGTCGGCTCGCTTTATCAGTATTTCCCGAACAAGCTGGCACTGGCCGAGGCGATCCGGCAACGCCATCTCGATGCGGTTCTTGCCGCGCTGTCCGCATCCGGCGATTGGAATGAAGCATCCACGCTCAGCCAATGCGTTACACGTTTGATCGATGGCGTTATCGCGGCTCACTCCGTGAATGAGTCACTACATCGCGTCCTGCTCGACGAAGTACCACTTGCGGCACGCTCGGGTCAGGATCAGTTTGAAATCGAATATCAGAAGCGCTATATGGCCGTCATCCTGGCCAGCTCAGGCAAGCGCCGTAGCACTCGCGAAGCCACGGCGGGGCGTGTACTCGCCGCCGCAGTGGAAGGGGTTGTGCACGCTGCGGCACGGCGTGGCGAGCTCACATCGTCCGTGCTGAAAATGGAGCTCAATCATCTGGTGTGCGCTTATTTGCGCAACCGGCATGCTCCGAAGTAGATCGTACCTCCCCGCGACCTCAGCACGGATAAATCATCGAAGGCGTTTAATCCAATGAAGGACGTTGGTGAAGCAATCACCAAGATCCGCCGCAGAAGTCTATGGCGTAGCCCATTCACTAATTAACCTCGCCGGGTAGCATGCGATACTCGCCGATCAACCATCGGTGTACCGCTGGATCGATCCGTGCAAGGTTCAATCGCTCCACGGCACGCTGTTGGCAGAATGCTTTCAACGCATGATCGCTGACATGCGTATTCACCAGCTTCAGCACACCGCGTGCTACTGCCTCACGCACCCCAGCGACCCGGTGACTCAATAGCACGGCAGCCTCCGTCCATCGATACCCACGCTCGGAGTTAATGTCGAGGGATACCGCACGCCGCCGTTCCACGCGTGTGCCGTCGTAATGGTCCCGCGCCGCATACGCCCGCAACGATGCACCTGTGATGTGCGCATCGCGCACGCGCAGATCGTGCTGAGCAATCCAACGGTGCAGCGTGGCATGACCGACATGGAATGTACGCTCCAGTGTGTGTAACGACCAATCGTCGTCAACCTTCGCACTCAGGCTCTGTGCGCCCAAGCGCCATCGAATCGCTCGCGGAGTACGCCCCAACACCCGTGCGATGTGCGCCACCGAGCGATGTTCGGCCATGCTCGCAAAGTGCTTTTGGTCCGCATTAGTCCAACGCTTGCACACAGCTTCGGTAGTGTGTTCGGACGACTTAGCTAACCAGCCGTGTTGGCGCGCCACGCGCACAATCACATGCCCCGGAAGATCAGGATAATGCGCACGCACTGCCCGAAAGGCCGCACGCTTCAGCGCGCCACCCTCTCGATAACCTTCACGCAGTTGTTCGAGCAACGCCGGCGGCCATGCCCCACGGGCTGGACGCGCGTGATTTGTGTGTTCACGCAACCAGCGCAAACGTTGCCAACACTGCGCCCTCGTTAGCGCCGGGCACTGTGCCATCACCCGATCGGTGGCCACACGGATTCCCCGACGCCCCTGAGTTATGGCTGCACGCAAGCATCGATCAAGTGCGGGCGACCAATGAGATGCGACAACGGCATCACGCGGCCGGGGCTTTGCCGCCATCGCGACGGCCTCCACGCTGGGAGATGGAAGATGCCCGCTTAATGCGTCCCGCTGGCGATCCGTCGATCGCGCACAGCGATGCCCCGTCGAGGCGGCTAGCAACGCCAACGATTTGGCCATCGTCGCTCCATCCATTGCCTCGACTGACGCGTGCCCAGGCTCCCCCCTGTCGCACTCCGCTGTTTTGTGTTCCCCGGCTTTCCCTGACGTATCGCTCCGTAGGACCGCCCATCCACATCACGCCACACATCGGATAACGGTGTCTCGAAACAGCCCGCCCCATGACATCGCCAGACAGAAGCTAGCGATAGCTACCGTTTTCCTTCGATAGCGTCTTCGGTATGCCCCTCGCCAGCCACGACGCGCTGGCGGCATAGGCGGCTTTACGTCCATTTTTTTTCGGGATGCGCACGCGACATGTCAACTGCGAGTTATCGTTATATCGTGATGAGGTTCGCGTGAAAAGTATGTATCTAAGCGGCACCCGACACCCGCTATGACGTATCTCTTGATGGGCCTAGCGAAAGGACTGCCAAGGCCATGCGTCCACCATCCCTTTCCATGCTGCGCACCTTACGAATCACGGGCCCGAATTGTGGATTTCAGTGCGCCAAAGCGATCGGCCAAATGTAGGGCTCGGCATGATGCGCAAAAAAACGGCGATACCCGCTTATAGATGCGAGGTACCGCCGAGTTTAAGCCTGCGTTCGCCGCTGGTAAGAGAGGTATCACGCGGGATTGCCAATACCCAGGATCGGGAGATCCTTCATGAGTAAGGACTGTATCAGTGCAAATGTTACGTAGAGCGTTACGGCACTTCGCGCGACCTCTCATCCTTGGGTGTCGGACTCCTCATTAGGACCGTCCACGCACTGGATGTTGAACGGTAAGTCGTCAAAGGGTTCAACGAAGGTTTTAATTTCTGCTGAACCTGAGTCGTAGTTCGCCCTGATTCCGCCTGTGACCACCCGGATGGTGTTGTCATCTTGCAGGGAGCCGACTCTCGCGACATACGCTGGGCCCGCGTTGTACTGGTTCCCGGCTGTGGCGGTCGTGCCTGGGACCGATGCCTCACAGTCCGGGGAGTCAACGAATTCCTTTGGGTCCACGTGGAGCACGTAGTTGCCCAACGAGGGATGTTCGATACTGATGATCCAGGCGTGAGGGGTGTTGGTGGCGTACTGGTTGGTGATGTTGCCTTTATCGTTAATGTGGGCGGCCACTGTGTAGGTGGCATCCGTATCTTGGGCCCATGCATTTATCGGCAGGGAAGCGGCGAAAGCGATGGTGGCGCCAGCTGCGAACAGAAGCGCATGGCTACCTCCGACCTTCACCTTGGTGCGCGGGTGGATTGATCTATCCTGCATGGGTGCATTGGACGGAGCGAGGTATTCGCGCTGCAATTTCTGCCAGTTGTTCATGCATGACTCCTCTGCGTGTTTGGTTGGTGGTGAGTGCTATTGCGCTTCGGTTTGGTGGACCTTGGTACGCCTGGGTTCCGAAAAGAGCCTGAGCGTAGTTAAGTGCCCAGAGCAGGATCGGTCTTCATCCAATGAAGCAGCATGCTGCCGATCCTCGTGGGTCCTTCAGACTTGGTACGTGATCGGCTCAGCTCGCCCGTTGCATGAGGTCTGCGTTAACGTTCTCCGACGTCGGTTGCAACCGCTCCTTTTCGCAGAATCATCGTGCACCGAGATTCCCTCAATGCCTCGCGCTGGCGAATGCATTTTGAGTTCAACGCTTTGAAAATAAAGGAGGATAGAGATTTCATGGGTCGCGCAGTAACTGGTGACTCGAGCGCCGCGTAATCCCGCACCACCGTAATCAGGAAGTAAGTAAGCCTCCCTCCACCTCCCGCGTACACGAGCTCAGCAATGGCGCCGAACGATGGTCCGCTGAGGTGTCGCGGAGCGATGATCGCTCCCCCTGCCCAACGCGTTGAGGAAGCGATATCAGGCTGCGATGCCAAACATGAGCTGGCATGCGTACCGCCTTAGTACCCTCGTCGCAATACGGGCTCATCGGTGAATGCATTACAAGAATCGCGCGCAATGCCTCTCACGGACTTTGCCTTGGCATCTGCCCAAGGTGTCCACGTAACCCGCACAGGGGATTTTTACACGCGGGTAAAGAAAGAATGAGGACGTGTACGGTCAGCTCATGATCGAGTGATAACGCAAGACTGCATGCGAACAGACTCGCCCGTTGAAATAAGAACGGGGTTGAACCGCAGTGACCGCCAGCCAACGGCCCAATGGTTTATACCTCTATCGCACAGCGCCGGGCAGCCAACCTGGCGCTGTGCCACATACCATCAATGCGGATTAACGCGAGTTACGCGTAGGCTTTGGATAGGCCCTTAACCCGTAACGGAAGCGCTCCCGTTTTCCAGGTGTCCGGTATAACGACGAATCCAGCTGGAATCACCACTCACGGTGATCGTGAAGTCGTACCAACCTTCAGTGATAGCTACGGCGGCGAATGATGTATTCGACGTCGCGCCCGGCCCGACCGAGTAGGTCCAGGGGCCTTCGGTGGTGTAGTTGTTTGCGGTGATGGTGAAGGTAACGGATGCGGTTCCCGTATTGGCCATGGCGAAGTAAATGGCGAGCTGGCCGGACGATGGATCGACGGCGTATGACGACGTGATGCTGCAGGTTTTGCCGGAATTGTTGAGGTCGCCCGCAAAGCGGCGAAGGAAGCGATTCGGGCCGACCACCGTCAGGTCATAGCTTCCGCTGCCGTACCCGGTTCCGATATTGAAAAAGTCGCTGACCGAACCATTGGTGCCGTTGCCATAGGGGCTTACGGTGTACTGCCAGGGGCCGCCGCTTCGATAGGCGTTGGCATAAATCGCCAGCGGCACAGAACGTGTGGCGAGCGCGCCTACATTGAGCATCTCGATCCACACGAGGATTTGGCCGTCCGAACCGTATTGGAACGAGGAGATGTTGGCATCGGGCTGATAAGGGATAGCTCGTGCCATGCGTGTCCCCGCCTCCTGCTGCGGAAGACTATTCGGCGCATTGCTGTCGGTCGGATTGGGTAGCGGATCGCAGGTGCCCGTGCGACTGATGACGGTCGACGCAGCAGGCAAATTCGAGGGCAAGCCCGCAACCGGATTGGCGAAGTTGAACGCGCCGGTGAGATCTCCGCTCACGGCCCGCCGCCAGGCGCTGATGGACGAACTGATGGCTGGCGTACCAAGCGCTGTCGTCCATGTCTCGAGGAATTGAATAACCGATGTGTGATCGTAAACCTGGGAATCGACCACACCGCCGCGCGTCCATGGCGAGCAAATGATCATCGGAACGCGAAAGCCCATGCCGATCGGCTGCGACTCGCCATCGACGGTAATGAACTCGCCCGGTGTTCCACTCGGAGGAATCGGCGGGGGAACGTGATCGAAAAATCCATCGTTTTCGTCATAGTTGAGAATGAGGACGGTGGAGTTAAGCACCTCCTCGTTCGCCGCCAGCGCCTGCAAAACCAGGTTAATGAAATACGCCCCGTTATCGGGCGGAGCGTCAGGGTGTTCGGAGTAATCCTGGCTGGCAACAACCCAGCTCACTTGCGGCAATGTCCCAGCGAGCGCGTCATTTTGAATAGCCGCAGCAATATCGTTGGGCGTGGAATTGGTGAGATTGGGTACGGACGCCATGCCTTGCAGATAAAGCGTGCTGGACGTCGATGCGTTAGCAAACTGGTTGAAGTACGCCAGCGCGTTATCACCGAAATTGTCCGAAGCGTTCTGATACACCTTCCAGCTGACACCTGCCGCTTGCAGTTCCTCGGCATAGGTTTCCCAGGTCAGTCCCGATTCGGAGCCGCCATCGTAGGCCGGCCCACCGTTAGCGCCGGTCGGATCGATCATGCCTCCCCATAGATAGGTGCGGTTAGGGCCGGTCGCACTGAGAATGGAGCAGAAGTAGTGATCGCAAATGGTGTAGGCATCCGCAAGCGCATATTGGAACGGAATATCTTGCCGAGTGAGGTATCCGAGCGTGCGAACACTGGCCTTGGCGAGCACCCAGGAATCCATCTTTCCACCATTCCACGCACCGTGCTGTGTCAACCATGAGTGATCGAGGTTGCCGTCGCACTGCGTAAGTACGGCACTGGTCTGACCGGAAGCCGGCGACGTGCTATCGAATGCCCAAGGGTATTGGCGCTCCAATCCATTGGGCTGATTGAACACCGAGTACCCGCCGGAGAGCGTGATACCTGCCTTATCCGAAAAACCACGCACGCCTTGCAGTGTTCCGAAGTAGTGATCGAAGCTGCGATTCTCCTGCATGAGGATGACCACATGCTTGATGTCCGTGATGGTTCCCGTCACAGCAACCGTGCTTCGGGTCGCCGCATGCGCTGGCATCAGCGCACCGCCGACGGTGTATCCGGTCGCGCCCAGTGCCGCGGCTTTGATCGACAGCGTAAGAAATTTACGGCGATTCATCTCGAGCATGGGACCCTCGCGCATACGTTCGGAATTGGTCCGCCGAAAGTATGAGCTCAGTATTCCAATTTAATGACGTCTGTGTGGAAGACGTCTGGATCATTTGAAATTATTGATCCTTATCGCGCTTTCACGATTTGTGCACATACGAAATCAGTAAGACCACCTCGCGATGGCGGCCTCAACGCTGCAGTGATTAGGAGCACAACCGGCTAAAAAGCATGTTCCTGCGGATACCGCGCGGTGTAATCGTTATCCCAAAGAAAATTGGTGAACGACACAGTCACCGAGACATCCAGCCCTTCGACGAAATGCCAGCAACCAACGGGCAAGAAAAGCACCTCTCCTGGATTGAGCGTGCAGGAAAGAGTCTGCACATCACGCATCAGTGGATAACGCTCAAGGTCGATATGCCGGGCATCCACGTGAGTAAAGCAATGCTCGTGGTTATAGACGTTGCTTATTTCGCAGGCTGGCATGATGAGTACGCGCTTGCGTCCCATCACCTGCGCCATGAAATTGTTGGTGAGGTCGTGGTGAAACGGGGTAATCGTGCCGGCAGGGCCGAACCAGAGGAAACCCTGACTGGGTCCTGCTGAGCTGAGATAAGCGGGAATCTGCACGATGTCTTCCCACAGTTCGCCAAGCGCGTTGCGATTCTGACCTTCGTTGTAGGCGGTCATATAGAAGTCGTTACTACGCTCGGCACTTTGCACAAGATCGATGTACTCATGAAGTGACATCGTCTTGCGATGCGCCATCTTGTTGATCTCGTAGTGGGCGTCGGTGTTGCGGCCAAACTGCACTTCCACCATGCGCTCACCACAGCGAGACCGGAAGTAGTCCAGATTCCACTTCGACATCGCCGGCCAGTCTTCCATCATGCCGGTGATGATCACCGGGCGACCCGCCGTGTAATAGCCGCCAAGGAATTCTTCGCGCGTAAGCTTATGGCGTCGTGGCACTTCCCTATCACGTAGACGATTGAGGCGACGTTGGTTGTCGAGCACCCAGTCATGTTTGGCCAGTCGGTTCTTGAGCCGCTGCGCCCCGACAAGATAGGGACTGGACATAGCCTGTTGCAGCTCGTGTGCCGCTTCATGAGCAGGGATGCCTGCGCGAACCATCTGCTCGTACAGGCCCTGCAGATGCGCGTCCAGCAACAGGTTTTCGGCAATCCAGCGCCGCCACTCGTTGTCGACATGGACAACCGCCGTGATCTCAACCTCAGTCATAACGCCACCTCGTTACGCATGCCCATTGCGCCCGCCTGCAGCCTAGTGCAGACCAGGTGTCCGGATTGTGCACTGTCCCTGAGGTATCCCCACGTTTCCGATGATTGGTCGGCGAAGATTTCAGCCATTTCGTATAGAAGTTGCACGCATGGCGCGGTACTTCCGAAGGTGACTAAGCCAAAAGGAAGCCCACACCATGCGTGCTTCGAAAGTATTGCAAAGCTGCCTGCGAGATGCACGGGGTTCGATGCACAGCCTTCGTTCGAAAGCGTTGCTGCGTGCTACGGAATCCGTCGTCCAAGGAAGGCGTTTGACCCTGATGGATTTG
>JBARCX010000246.1:0-2473 GCA_049794535.1 Rhodanobacter sp. | reverse complement strand
CCCCCACACTTGCCTCAATCTGCAAGGCTTCACCCCACCCCATCCCTCCCCTGCTACACGCAGGGGAGGGTGTTGCATCGCGTAACGCACAGACGAATTGTGAAGTCATGAGCACGCTCTTACACATCGAAACCCACGGCCGTGGCCTCGTACCGCTGGTACTGATTCACGGTTGGGCGATGCATGGCGGCATCTTTGCACCACTGGTCGAAGTGCTGGAAGAACAGTGCACGATGTATGTGGTCGACCTGCCCGGCCACGGCTATTCGCGCGATAGCACACTGCCACTGGATCCGAGCGTCTGCGCAACGGCCATTGCTGCCGCCACACCGCCCGCACTATGGCTGGGCTGGTCGCTGGGTGGCTTGGTTGCACTCACCGCGGCACTGGAACAACCACAACACGTTCGTGGCCTTGCCATGCTGTGCGCCACGCCGAAGTTCGTGCGCGACGAAAGTTGGCCCTACGCCAACGATGCCTCACTGGTACGCCAGCTCGCGCTCGATCTCGAAACCGATTACCACGCCACGTTGGAGCGCTTCATGGCCCTGGAAGCGATGGGCAGCCCCGACCCACGTGCGGAACTGCGCCGCTTGCGTACCGAAGCATTCTCTCGCGGCGAACCGCAATTGCGTGTACTGCAGGAAGGCATACGTATTCTGGAAACGGCCGACATGCGCGCATGTTTGCCGCAAGTGACCCAACCCAACATCTGGATGGCCGGTCGCCGCGACCGCCTGGTGCATCCGTCCGCCATGCAATGGTCGTCAGAGCAATCGCACGGCACATTCCAGCAGATCGAGCACGCCGGCCATGCACCATTTATCGGTCACGCCGACGCGCTGCTACAGACGCTGCAACCGTTACTCACGCAAATGACTGAGGAATTCGCGGCATGAGCGACTTCCACGTCGACCGCCAGCAAGTCCGCCGCAACTTCGGCCGCGCTGCGCAAACCTACGAGCAACATGATGCCCTGCAACGCGAAGTGCAGCTACAGCTGCTTGAGCGTTTGGACTTCTATCTGCAAACACCCGAGCGCGTCATCGATGTCGGCGCCGGCACGGGGCGCGGCAGTGCGCTGCTGAAAAAGCGCTATGCGAAAGCGCAGGTGATCGCACTGGATCTTGCCTTACCCATGCTGCGTACAGCGAAACACAACAACAGCTGGCTCAAACCATTCCAGCGTGTATGTGCCGAAGCCACCTCGCTACCGCTACCCGACCATAGTGTCGACGTGCTGCACTCCAACCTGTGCTTCCAGTGGATAGATGATCTGGGCGCCCTGTTCGGCGAATGCGCCCGCGTACTCAAACCTGGCGGGCTGCTTACCTTCTCCACCTTCGGCCCAGACACGCTGAAAGAACTGCGCGCGGCGTGGGCACACGCAGATCAGCAGCCGCATGTGAGCCGCTTTCTCGACATGCACGATATCGGCGATGCGCTGATCGCCGCGGGCCTGCGCGACCCAGTACTGGATGTCGATCGCTACACGCTCACGTATAGCGAGCCACGCATGCTGCTGAAAGAACTGCAGGGACTCGGCGCCACCAATGCCGATACCACGCGCGAACGCGGCCTAACCGGCAAAAGCCACTACCGCAACATGCTTGCCGCGTACGAAACGATGCGTGTAGATGGTCGCATTCCCGCGACATGGGAAGTGGTGACCGCCCATGCATGGGGCCCACCATCAGGCCAATCACGCCGAACGAAAGACGGTGGCGAAATGGCCAGTTTCTCGGTGGACAGCCTGCGCGGTTCTCGCCGGCGCTGAACTTAAAGCAAAGCGATCGATTCGTTTTAGACCAATGAGTCGATTGAATGCCTGCGCCGCAACAGATTGATCACAAAATCGGAACGAGCTGATCACTGCCACCGATTTGGAATGATCAGCCAACGAGCCTTCTGATCCCGTTGCAATGGACCGCCATGCCGCACTGACATGGCCGACCACAGTTGTACCGAACCAATCGGCCACTCCCTAACCTGCTTCCTTCGTCCGGTTATACGTCTGGTTGTTAGCCTGACCCAGCAAAGATAAGCTCCAGGCAGAACAGGGGGAGAAATAGCGTGAGTCAGACAGATATCAGCAACATCATAATTTGGGGTACAGCTTGTTGCTTGCTCGCCATTGGGGTTGGTGCGCATCGCGCCTGGAAAGCCGGGCGCACCAAGCTTGCTTTAATACCCATTGCCATACTAGTTATGGGGCTTCTCATCATTCCCTTCATACTGGGCCTAGTTGGCATAGGTGCGCCAGGTGTCTGGCTGGGCAGAGCCTTCATTCCCCTTGCGGGGATTGTTGGTCTTCTTCTTTTTTTCAAATTTGACGGCAAGAGCCGCGCCTAACAATTCCGTAAGAGACTTCCGGTCAACTCCGGACGCATGATGCCTTTTCCCCATGCGTTCGGGCTGCTGCAGGTCATCGTATTGCCTTCTGTGTTGTATCGTTCGCATCAGTGTTGCGCGG
>JBARCX010000245.1:0-6137 GCA_049794535.1 Rhodanobacter sp. | reverse complement strand
GCATAATGTCTTCGTAAATCAGAACTGCACTTTCTATGACCTTGGCGGGCTCGACATCGCGGACGATGTGATGATCGGGCCGAACGTGAGCATCATCACGGCAGGCCATCCGCTTGAGCCTTCGCAGCGGCGCACCATCACCATCGGAAATCCCATCGTGATCGAGAGAAACGTCTGGATCGCCACAGGTGCAACGATCATTGGCGGCGTAACGGTAGGCGAAAACTCGGTTGTTGCCGCAGGTTCGGTAGTGACCCACGATGTTCCCCCAAATACCCTTGTTGCGGGCGTGCCGGCGAAGGTTATTCGCTCGATCGATGGCTGAACAACCGGGCTGTGGCAAAGCCACCTGATGGGGCCATGGGGCCGGTGTTCAGAAGCTCTGAATACCGGCCCGAGGCAGATTTTATTCGCGGCCCGAATAATGGTCAGGTGTTTGAGCCACTGACAAACGATGTGAGGCCGGAGCTATCGGAGCCTTACTGACATGCAGACGAATCCCCAAACGGGGCGGGCGCTGGGAGCGGACTAGAAGGCGGAGATCCAAGCACCTTCTCCTGGCTGCCGCACATAAATGATGCTGGCAAAGGGACAGCGCCAACACCCAGTGTCTTCTGGTCAACAACAAGAATCACCGGTTCGGACGGGGTTTCCGTACCTGGTTGCGTTGCACAAACCGTTGCGGCCCGCTCATTTTGCAGGTTCCAGGTTCTCTTGTATGCGCCGTTGGAGTCGGCAGTCGGTGCGGGGGAGCCGGGAGGGGCAGCTGGGTTATAAACAGGATTTGGCCCTGGCTGTCCATCGACTGTGTACGTCGGCATGAACATGGTCACAGAGAGTGTACCGTTTGGTGTGAAGCCTGATCCGTCTAAGCAAAGAGTCGAGGGTTCCCCTACCGCGCCGTGCACAATGAGCGAGGGTTTGGGGGAGCTCGTACAAGAAGCCAGTATGCACAACAGCAGTGAGGCTAAGGCCTTTCTCTGATTGAACATGACCCACTCCAGTTTTTTTGTTGCCTTGTCGTTGTATCCGCTCGACCAAGTCGCGTGTTCATTGCGGCGTTGGTCCTGCGGTCTCGTTTGTTACCTCGGCTCCAGAAGCTCCTCGGACTCGGTCCACAATCTTGCGTAAAAACACACGAATTCTGCACCAGATACGCCAGTGCCGGTTATACGTGTGCGAATTTCGCGAATATGTGCGGTGAATGTGGCGCTCCCTCAAACTTGAGTCGCGCGAAACTTACGATTTCTCGTCTGGATTGACGTCAATCGCAATCGACCATTGCATCGTGCAGGTACGGCAAGACGGGGCGGATGTTGATTCCCAATGGGTAGCGACTTTCAGTGGCAATCTTCTCCCTAGGAGAGAGCGACATTTGCTGAAACTCGATGTTAATCGGATGTCGATTTTTCAGTTTCCCAATCGTCGTTTAGATGCAGGGTCTTAGTTGGGCCAGACGCACAGTCCGCCCGACCGGTCGAGTGCGCCTTGAACGCCTTACCTTGGAATCGAGAAAGGGAGCCTGGAATGAAGAGAAAGGTCGGTTTCTACAGCTGCTTGGCCGTGCCGTGCACGCTCGTTGCGCTGGTTGTCAGTGCCGTTGCTTCGGCGCAACAACCGGCGTCTGATTATCCGCACATGGCACCGCTTTCCCAATACCTGATGTCTGACCGTGCCAAAGAGATCGCACTGGCAAGAAGTGCTGCACCCGCAGCGATTTCCGATCAGGCTACGGTGCTGGTTCTCGAACCGCACGGCTACGTGACAGCCGTGGAAGGCAAGAATGGCTTTGTCTGTGTGGTCGAGCGGGGATGGATGTCCCCCTTTGATGCGCCCCAGTTTTGGAATCCAAAATTACGCGGGCCGATTTGCTTCAATCCAGAGGCCGCCCAATCGATCTTACCGATGACGTACAAAAGGACAGCCTTGGTGGTAGCCGGGCGATCCAGAGAGGAAATAAAAAAGGACATCGAGGCGGCGTTTGCGACAAAACAACTGCCGTCACTCGAGCCTGGAGCGATGTCTTACATGATGTCCAAGCAAGGATTTCTGGACGATCAGGCGGGTCACTGGATTCCGCACCTGATGTTTTATACCGCCACCAATGTGGATTGGGGGGCTGATAAGACAGGGTCGCCCGTCATGCTGAATCCACAGTTTCACGGTGCCCCTGAGCCAGTCAACGTGTTGATGATTCCCGCCGGAAAATGGTCCGACGGTACCTCCGCACCAAACATGTAGTCACCAGCAATAAATAGATACCAACAACCCAGGGAGTTAGCAGGCGTGTAATCAACTCAAAGTTAGAGGGAGCATCCACCATGAACACACGACATCAAAAGATGACTCATGCCATACGCTTGGCATTGGCACTTGGGAGCTGTGCATGGACGACGGTCGCGGTGGCACAAACCGCAACTCCCGAACAGCAGGCATCTGCGACAACGACAACGCAGACAACGGCTGCCCAAACAACGCCAGCTCAGGCAGTGTCTTCATCGAGCACGACTTCGCCAGCAGACCAGCAGTCGCAAACGACCGCGGCCCCCACGCCGCCGCCTCCAACCAAGACGTTGCAGACAGTTAGCGTCACTGGCTCGCTTATTCGTAGTGTCGATGTAGAAACGGCACAGCCTGTGACCGAACTGTCGCATGAAGCGATTCAACAACAGGGCTTTGTCAATGTCGCCCAGATTCTGCAGAACGTGTCCTCTGCGGGATCGTCGGGTACGAGTAACCAAAGCGCGCTGGGCAACGTCGTGGGCCAATACGTGAGTTTGCGCGGTCTGGGTGCGCCGCGCACCTTGGTGCTGGTTGATGGCCAGCGCTGGACCACGGATATTTTCGGCGAAACGGATCTAAGCACGATCCCCAGTTCGATCATCGACCGCGTTGAGATTCTGCAGGATGGCGCATCGGCGATTTATGGCTCCGATGCGATTGCCGGTGTGGTTAACATCATCACCAAAAAGGGTTTTGATGGTGTGCAAGTCGACACGTACAACAGCACCTATTCACCACAGAACGACGGCAAGACGGGTCAGTTCAGCCTCACTGGTGGCAAGCAATTCTCCAGGGGCTCGTTCCTGTTCAACATGACGATGCAAAACACCAATGGGCTGAATGCGGACGATCGCGATTACAGCAAGTACGGCTTTTTCAGCTTGGGACCGAACTATCCCCAAAGCCAGACAGTAGCCTCGCCTTACGGCACCATCACGGGTGCGTTCAATCCGACGACCGGTCTGCCGGTGAGTCTGCCGGCATTGGCCAATGCTCCGCTTACCGTCAACATGGGGCAGAACGGGCTGGATATCGCCAACTACCATCCCGACACATTCGGTGCTCTGTATCCATCGCCTTATTTCAGCAATGACTACAAAGACTCGGCTTACCTTGAAACGCTGATTCCAAATAATCGGATGCGATCCTATTTTTTGAAAGGCGATTACAAGCTGACCGACCACATCACAGCGACCTTTACCGGCACGTACAACACCAACAACTCCACCGTGAGCACCAGCGGTTATCTGCTCAGTTCGGTGACACCAACGAACGGCGCGCATCTGGCGGAAGCGCTTGGTCTCCCGGTAGGGACTTTTCCGGCGGTTTATTTTCCGACGATATCCTCGCAAAGCTATTACAACCCGCTGCCAGGTAATAACCTTGGGTTCGAGATACCGCTGCAATATCCCGATCGCATCGACTACAACAAGATCAAGCAATACGGCTGGCGTGCGGGCTTGGAAGGCGATTTTGCGCTAGGCGAGAATGAGTTCAACTGGGACGCGGGATACAGCGACTATCGATACGATCAATCGAGTTTCGGTCCAGGCAATCTCAATCTGGTGCACGTGGAGCAGGCCGTGGGTCCGTCCTTCATGGGCCCCAACGGCGTCGTGGAATGCGGCACTCCGGGCAATGTGATCGCCGGTTGCGTACCGCTCAATCCATTTTCCGGTGCGGGCGGAATCTCGCAGGCTGAAATCAATTATCTGAACATCATCGCGGGTACGCGCTCCTACAGCGAGTCGAAAACCGCCGCCGTTAATTTGAGCGGCGACATGTTCACGTTCCCCCAAGCGCTTGGAAGCGGCGATGCGACGTTTGCCGTGGGTGCCGATCACCGTGATGTCTCCGGTGGTGCCACACCTGATCAATACACGCAGCTTGGTCTCAACACCAATTTGCAACAAAACGTGGGAGCCGGCTCTTACGGCCTTAACGAGGCTTATGCCGAAGTGAACTTTCCTCTTCTGAAAGATCTGCCGGGTGCGCAACTGCTGGATGTCGACCTCGCGCATCGTTTCTCGCACTACACCAACTTCGGCAACACCAACAACAACCAGTTCAAGTTGTCGTGGCAGCCGATGAACGACCTGCTGGTTCGCGCCAGCTATGGCACGGGTTTCCGTGCGCCGGCTATTGCCAATCTGTATGGCGGCACGTTGCAGAGCTTCACGAACTACACCGATCCTTGCGATATCAACTTTGGCTTGACGGGTATCCCCGTCGTTGCGCAGCGCTGTCTCAATGGATTTGCCGGGCTGCCTGGGGTAGGCCCCGGTTACACGCAGCGCAGTCCCAGTACCGCGCCGATCCCCGCACCCGATCAGACTGGTACCACGCCGTTTTTTACAGGCGCCAATCCCAACCTGAAACCAGAAACGTCGAAGAGCTATACGGCGGGCTTCGTTTACAGTCCGCATTACCTCAGTGGCCTCAATATCACCGCAGACTGGTTCCGCATCAATATCGACAACGTCATCACGTTGCCGACGGCGACCAGCATTCTCGACAACTGCTATCTGTTGGGTGAGACAGAACAGTGCTCGCAGTTCCAGCGTTCGACGGTAGGGGGGCCGTTCCAGTCGCAAGTAATCAATCTGCTGCAAGCGCTCGTGAACCAAGGCTTTGTGGATGAACGTGGCGAGGATCTGAGCCTGAGCTATTTGTTCCCCGAGACGCCCGTCGGCAAGTTCAAGTTTGACTCAACGAGCACGTATATCGATTCCGTGAAGGAGCAAACCGTCCCCGGCGGCCCCATCATTTCCAACACGCTGGGTGCTTACGACACCGTGCTCGGTCCGCTGTGGCGCTTCCGCTCTACGGTCAATATGAACTGGAGTTACAAACAGTTTGGTGCGACCTGGACGATCCGTTACTACTCGTCGCTGTCGGAGCCGTGTATCGCGCCCAACCCGGCGTTGAGTGAGGTTTTCCCTTGCAACAATCCCACTAAGGATCTGGCCACCTCACCGACCGGATTGAATCGGCAGGGCGGCCTCGCTTTCAATGATCTGCAAGTGAATTGGGAAGCACCCTGGAAAGGACACATCGCGCTGGGCGCCACCGATGTCTTCAATCGCAAAGCGCCGCTCTCCTACACCGGCGTATACAGCGTGGCAGGCCCGCTGGGTCCAACCGGAACGGATGGCTACAGCCAGTATCCCTATAACCCGCAATACGATATTGGCCGTGTCATCTACCTCAAATACGAGCAGAAATTTTTCTAGTCGCGCTCGTTACTCAACGTCGGAAGCCTGTTGCAGGGCGATGCACAGAACAAAGGGCGCGGATAGTTCGCGCCCTTTGCAGTTGTGTCGCATTGAAGATCAGTAAGACAACGACAGCGAGCTCATCCAGGTCAACGCGACGGGTTGTTTGGGTGAAGGAATGGGGTGGACGGTATAGCTCAGCTGATTGGACAGATAAACGCCGCGCGCTAAACGATGGACATAGGACAGTGCATAGTTGCGGCTGTCATCCACCGCCGTGAACCCCATGGCCTGTCGCATGCGTTCAAAGGGTTTGCTCAGTTGATCGAAGGTGTAGCCGAGCGCGAACGCGTCGTAGGGCTGACGAAAAGGACCTAGCACGTAGAACGTAATGCCTGCGTCACCGGTATAGACGTTTCGATCCGGCGGTGCATAGTCGGCTTTTACATTGACGTAGAATCCGCGAAACGGTTGCGCTGCGTCGGTTTGGACTAGCTGATAGTCGCCAACCAGGTAATAGGCATAGTTGCTATTTGCGTAGCCGCCGTGGAAGTCGGGAAATTTGCTTTCGTTGTACATCACACCCTGACGTACCCACATCATGGGTTGCTGCGGAGCGGCATCGATCTGGTAACCCAC
>JBARCX010000244.1:0-9312 GCA_049794535.1 Rhodanobacter sp. | reverse complement strand
GTACCAATCCGCCCGCGTCGAGTGCGACACCACCAGTGAAAGTGCTGGCGCCGCCCAGCGTCTGTACGCCGGCACCGCTCTTGATCAATCCGCCACTGCCGCTGATCGCGCCGTTGAAACTCGCGTTACCCACGCCGCCGAGCGTCAACGTGTTAGCGCCGAGCGTAACAGTGCTGCCAGCAACACCATTCAATGCACCGATCGCTTGATTGCCGCCTGCGGAAATGTCGAAACCGGTGCCTGCGGCTGCAAGACTTACCGCACCCGTGGATGAAAGGCTGCCGCCGGCGCCAATCGCCAGCGTTCCATCATCGATAACGGTGCCACCGGTAAACGTGTTGTTTCCGGTCAGGGTTTCGGTGCCGCTGCCTTGCTTGACCAATCCACCGGTACCCGCAATCGAGCCGCTGAATACGCCATTGGTGGCGCCACCGACGTCTATGCTGTTAGCACCGAGATCGACCGTGCCACCGCCGTTCAACGTACCAAGAGTCTGCGTACCGTTGCCGGCGGAAAGATCGAGCGTAGCGCCGACCGCCAGATTGACCGTACCGGTGCTTGCGAGGCTTGCACCGGCACCTAGCGCCAACGTGCCGGTATTGATAAAGGTGCCACCCGTATACGTATTGGTGCCATCCAGGGTCAACGTAGCCGAACCATTCTTGACCAGGCTTCCCGTTCCCGAGAGCACGCCATTGAGCGTCAGGTCATTGCTGCCGCCGATCGTCAATCCCGCATTGAGATTGATGTTGTTATTCAGCGTGATCGCGCTATTGGCATCCAATGTGGCATTGCCACCTACCGTGAGGGCACCCGTACCGAGCGCGTTGTCGTTGCCAACGATCAATCCACCGTCATTGAGCGTGACGCCGCCACTAAACGTATTTGCACCCGTTAAGGTCTGCACGCCCGCGCCGTTCTTGACCAAGCCGCCGGCACCAGCGATGACACCACCAAAACTGGTATTGCCCACCCCGCCAAGGGTTAGCGTATTGCCGCCGAGATTGACGTTGCCGGATGTACCGGCCAGCGAGCCGATGCTCTGATTGCCACCCGCCGAAATATCGAGCGTGCCAGTTCCAGCCAAGGTCACCGCACCGGTTGATGACAAGCTGCCACCTGCACCCAATGCCAATGTGCCCGACAGGATATTGGTGCCGCCGGAATAGGTATTGGCACCAGTTAAGGTGAGTGTCGATGTGCCATTCAAGCTAAGACTGCCCGCGCCCGAAATCACGCCGCCGAGCGTCAGCGAATTCGCGCCCTGCACGGTGAGTCCCGCGCCCGTACCCAGCGCAATGCTGTTGCCCAGCGTAATGTTGTTGCCACTGGCACCAAGTGTGGTCGCGCCGGTGATGCTCAATGCACCGGTACCCAGTGCCGAATTATTACCAACGACCAGGCCGCCAGTGTTTAGCGTAACGCCGCCGCTGAATGTGCTGGCGCCATTCAAGGTCTGCGTACCGGAACCGTTCTTGATCAGGCCGCCGCTGCCGCTGATCGAGCCGCTGAAACTGGAGTCGCCGATACCGCCAAGCGTCAGCGTATTGCCACCCAACGCTACGTTGGTGCCGGCCACTCCGCTCAACGAAGCGATCGCTTGATTGCCTGCCGTGGAGATATCGAAACCAGCGCCGGTACCGCCCAGGTTCACTGCAGTGCTCGCTGCGAGGCTGCCGCCGCCGCCCAGGGCCAAGGTGCCTGCATTGATGGTGAGGCCACCGGTGAAGGTGTTCGCACCGGTCAATGTTTCTGTGCCTGAACCTTGTTTGGTCAAGCCGCCCGTGCCGCTGATAACACCACCGAAACTCAGGCTGTTGCTGCCACCGAAAGTGAGTGAATTAGCACCCAGCAGGATGTCGGTGCCGGCGATACCCGACAGGTCGCCAATCGTCTCGTTAGCACCTGCCGCTGAGAGATCAAGGCTCGCGCCGGCGCCGTTCAAGTTGACGGCGCCGGTTGCCGCCAAGCTGCCGCCCGCACCTAGCGCCACCGTGCCGGCATTGATATCGAGCCCGCCAGTAAAGGTGTTGGCACCATTCAAAGTGAGCAGCGATGCACCGTTCTTGACCACGCTACCTGCGCCCGACAACACGCCATTGAAGGTGAGTGGTTGGCTACCGAGCAGGGTTAGCGCAGCACTCGCGGCCAGGGTCACATTGTTGGCGAGAGTGAGTGGCGATGTCGTGCCGTCCAGTGTGCTGGCGCCATTGATCGTTAGTGCTCCGGTACCGAGCGCGTCGTTGTTGCCCAGCAACAGGCCGCCGGCATTCATGCTGACGCCACCGGCGAAAGTATTAGCGCCATTCAAAGTCAGCGTGGAAGGGCCGTTCTTGATCAAGCCGCCGGCACCGGCAAGCACGCCGTTGAAGGTCAGATTCTGCGTACCGGGCAAGGTCAGCGAGATGCCGGCACTCAGGTTTATTTGATTGGCCAGAGTGAGTGCCGCTGTGCCATCCAGCGTCGCATTGCCGTTCACGCTCAATGCGCCCGTGCCCAAGGCCAGACCGTTACCGAGTAGCAAACCGCCGGCATCGAGCGTGAGGCCGCCGCTGAATGTATTGGCGCCATTCAAGGTGAGCAGCGAAGCGCCGTCCTTGATCAAGCTACCTGTACCGGACACGACACCGCCAAGCGTAAGTGGCTGTGAACCGAGCAGGTCCAGTGCAGCGCCTGCGTTGAGGTTCACATTGTTGGCGAGATTGAGTGCGGCTGTGCCATCCAGAGAGACGGAGCCGCTCGCGGACAAAACGCCTGTTCCTAGCGCGTTGCTATTGCCCAATAGCAAGCCGCCGGCATTCAAGTCGACACCGCCGCTAAAGGTATTGCTACCGGTAAGCGTTTCGATGCCCGCTCCCAGTTTTACCAGCGAACCGGTACCACCGATGACGCCGCCGAAGGTCTGGTTGCTGGCGTCGCCGAAATTCAGTGTGTTGGCGCCGAGGTTCAGCGTGCCGCCTACGCCGATCAATTCGCCGATGCTTTGATTGCCGCCGCCGGAAAGATCGAGTGTGCCGCCGGCCGACAGGTTAACGTCGATACTGTTAGACAGCGTGCCAAGCGCCCCCATGGCGACGGTGCCCGCATTGATGGCCAGGTCGCCGTTAAAGGTGTTCGCACCGTTCAAGGTCAGTGTGGTCGCGCCATCCATGACTAGTCCGCCGGTGCCGGAAAGTGCGCCGTTCAAGGTCAGCGGATTCGTACCCGGCAAGGTGAGCGAAGCGCTACCGCCGAAACTGATGTTGTTGGCCAGATTGAGTGCTGTAGATCCGCTCAGGGTTGCCGCACCATCCACCGCCAGATCACCCGTGCCCAAAGCCAAGCTGTTGCCGAGCGACAAGCCCCCGCCGTTGAGCGTCAAACCGCCGGTGAATGTGTTGGCACCATTCAACGTAAGCAGCGCTGCGCCATCTTTGATCAGACTGCCATTGCCGGAAAACACACCATTGAAGGTGAGCGCCTGGCCGCCAAGTAGATCCAGGCTGCCTCCCACGTTGAGATTTACATTGTTGGCGAGCGTGAGCGACGCCGTACCATCCAATGAGACCGCACCGCCGACCATCAACGCGCCGGTGCCCAATGCCGCATTATTGCCAAGCAGTAAGCCGCCTGCATTCAAGGCCAGACCGCCGCTGAAGGTATCGGCACCGCCCAGAGTCTGGATGCCTGCACCCAGTTTGATCAGGCCACCGGTGCCGCCAATGACGCCCTGAAAATTGGTATTGCCCAGGCCGTTGAGGGTCAGCGTATGGGCTCCTAGATTCACCGTACCGCCAGCGCCAGCCAGCGAGCCGATCGCCTGATTGGCAGCCAGTGAAAGATCGAGCGTGGTGCCTGCGGCGAGACTGATGGCGCCGGTTGGCGAAAGGCTTCCTCCGGCTCCCAATGCAAGGGTGCCGTCATTGATCAAGAGACTTCCGGAAAGACTATCGACGCCGCCGAACGTTAAAGTACCGGCGCCATTCCAACTGAAGTTGCCCGCACCGGAAAGCGAGCCGTTGAGCGTCAGTGCGTTGCTGCCTAGCAAACTCAGAGCATCGCCTGCCGCGACCGCGATGTTGTTGGCAAGGCTGAAAGCGCCGGTTGTGTCCAAGGTTGCTGTGCCGCCGACCGACAAGCTGCCCGTTCCTAAGGCGCTGGCATTGCCCAGCACCAGGCCACCGGCGGTGAGATCGACGCCACCGGTGAAAAGATTGGCTCCCACCAAAGTCACGGGACTGGTATCGGAGACGATCAATCCGCCACCGCCGGAAAGCACACCCGCCAGCGAAAACGCATTGCTGCCTTCGAGCGAAAGGTTCCCGACGTTCAACGACACGTTGTTCGCAAGCGACAGGCCTGCGGCGGCCGACTCGATGGCGCCGCCGTTGACGTTGAACAATCCGCTGCCAAAGACCCCTGCGCTGTTGAAATTAACGAGGCCGTCGTTGAGCGTGGCGCTGCCGCTAACCAGATTACCTTGCAGATTCCAGGTACCGCTGTTGACTGTGAGGTTCTGGAAGTCCAAATAGGTGGCGGCGTTGATCGTGGTGACCGTCCCGCCGGTACCCGAACCCGGACCGGCCGCTGAGTTTTGCAGAACGAGAAGATTCCCACTTCCCGTGCCTGCATCTACGTTGCCGGTTGCGGCCAATTTCACATTGATGCCGCTCAAGGTGCCCGCGATGGCGGCGCCACCATCAGCGTTCACGCTAGACCCGGAAACCGCGGTAAACGTATTTCCGGTGGCCGTGTCACCTAGGTAAACGCTACCGTTGATCGTGCCTGCATTGAGAAACGTATTGCCTGCTCCGGCGGTTCCCGACGCAGCGAATCCGATACGCCCGGTAATTATGTTGGTATTGGTGAAATTCACCTGGCCGCCGCCGTAGCCAATAATGGCTGGTGCATCAGCGGTTGTGAATCCACCGATACCGAAGATCTTCATGCCGATACTGCCGGCGTTCTGGATGGTAGTGACGCCGCCTGTGCCGTTCTGCACGACCAGTGCCTGACCGTCGAAGCCGAGCAACGAGGCGATATTCACCAGGCCATTGATCGTGCCACCGGTTTCGTTATTGATATTGATCGTATTGGCTGTGCTATTGCCGATGACGGCCCCGGATGCGGCGAGGCTGAGACCACCGTTGATGCTCGGATCGATCGACCCCTGGTTGTTCAAGGTAATGCCATTGCCGTTAAGGGTTAGAGCGGTACCCCCCAGTAAGGGAGGAACGCTAAGCACGGCAGTACTTTCTACGTCCGCGGTTACACCGTTGGTGCTATTGGTGAAGGTATTGGTGTTGGAGCCTGTAGCGCAGGTGATCGTCGTGCCCGCCGTCGTGCAGGCTGCATAAGCGGCGCTGCTTAAGAAAGGCATGACTATGATGGGTGCCAAGGCCAGAAAAATACCTTTGGCCAGTGCGTTGCGGTGAGCATGCCCAAGACGATGTGAATACATGACAGCCTCCATTGCTGAATGCGCGCGGAGATGCGCGATGACGGCTACGCGATTGCGTTCGCGGGAAACGTTGCTTCGCGATAAAGGGCACGCACTAACCGAGCCATATCATCTAAATGGCTGTGTGAATCAGCTTTGATAACCCCTGTATGCGACCTTGAATTTCTGTCGAAATGTCGGCCTCTTTAGATGGTTGGCGAAAACCCGTCAATTTTATAATTCATAAGATATTGATCTTATTTTCATTATTCTTGTAAGGCATTCTCATCTTCTTGTGTGAATGGCGCGTCAAGGTGGGAAGGGTATTTTTTATGCATGCTCTATAACTATGGCTGTCGTCTAAGGCGGACTTGGGTGGCGATTTTTAGTATGACTATGTACGGCGGTTCGACACTTGATAAGTGATCCATCTGAACAGATGGCTAAATTTTTAACTGTAAGGAAGGCATTCGGCCGAAGTCATGTTTAAGCGGGCAGCTTACGACGGATGACATATATGTAAGGTGGTCCGGTTGGTGTACACGGAATCGGAAAATTTAGGCACAAAATCGGCATAAATATCATTTATTAATATTTCGTTCCCCGCGCTGATGATTGAAATCATAGCGAAAGGTCTTCGATAGATGTTGTCGATAATGTACGAAAAGACGCTGGTCACGTGACGGCGGATCGTCGGGAATTCATTGGGATGGTCTGGCCTCATTCGGTTTGCGTTGAAATGATCGCGGTATAAATAGCCAAAGGTTGTATATGTAAGTGGTATTGAATTTCACGGCACATACACATTTATAGTAATTACTATGTCGTATCGACGATCTTTACATCATGTCGTTGATAGCTAATCCATTGGACAGGTGCTGGCCAGGGGGCATCACCATGCCAAAAAGCACTTTGCAAATTCAGCTGCCTCGTAGCTGGTGGCTAGAGTTCGGCAAGCCGTTTCACAAGCGTGCCAAACCTACCCGTACTGCCGAAGAAATGTCGGTAGGCTCACAAGTAGCCGTTGAAACAGTAGCGCGTGCGACCTTGGTTGCCGCGCAACTGCTCAGTGCACAGCAGCTTATCGATCAACAATCGGGCCTCATCGACGAGCTCAGGCAACAGCGTGACGATTTCGCTGCCAAACATGCCTCTCTCGAATCCCGTTGCGATGCGCTTGGGCGTGATCTTCAGGCGCAAACGGATGCATGGGCTGCAGAGCGTATTCAGCAGGAGCGCTACTATGCTTCGTCAGAGGATCGCTGGCAGCATGAAGTTGACCGAGCCCATCAGGAAACTCAGTCATTAAGAGCGCTGTTTCAACGACAACGTAGCAAACAGAACGTGGCGAACAAAAAAGTGGCGACGAGCTCGAATGCTTGCACTGCCCAAGATGTATCCCACGAGTAAGTTGGGGGCGGTTCGCTATCCCATCTAACTAATGATCGCGCTGCTGAATGTAGTCGGTGATCCACAGCAATGACTGTGGATGATCGGACAGGTTGCGTGCGGCCGCGCGCGCTTCGTCAAATAGCATGGCCGCGCGAAGCTGTGCTTGTTCCAGCCCAAGCAGCGAAGGAAAGGTGGATTTGTGCCGGGCCTGATCCCGGCCTGCGGCCTTGCCCAGCGTAGCGGTGTCTCCGATCTGGTCCAGTACATCGTCCTGAATTTGATAAGCGAGGCCAATCGCTTGTCCGTAGCGATCCAGCGCGTGCATCACCGGGGCGGGTGCTTGGGCCGCGAAGCCTGCAAGTTGACCGGGGGCGCGAATGAGTGCGCCGGTTTTACGGCTATGTAGTGATTCCAGTTGCGCAATGCTAAGTGTGCTGCCTTCCGAATACATATCCACGGCTTGGCCGCCGGCCATGCCTAGTGAGCCGGTCGAGAATGCTAGGCAACTAAGCATTCGGATTCTCTGTTCTGCGCTCAGTGCGTCGGCATTTGCCAGTACGCCATAAGCCAGCGTCTGCAAGGCGTCACCGACGATGATTGCCGTTGCCTCATCGAACATCTTGTGTACGGTGGGGCGTCCGCGGCGCAGGTCGTCGTTGTCCATGCCAGGCAGGTCATCGTGCACCAGCGAATAGGCGTGAATGAATTCGAGGGCGCAGGCGGGTGCGTCGAGCTTCTCCGGTGTTACGCCCAGCGCTTCACCGCTGGCGTATACCAGTAAGGCGCGTAAATGTTTACCACCCTCACAGGCATACCGCATCGCTTGATGGAGTCGTGAAGGATCCGTATCGGCTGACGGCAGGTAGCCATCCATGGCACGCTCCAGCCGATGCAGGTAGGAGGGTACGCGAGTATCAAACGTGGATATCTCTGAAATCACAGTCATGGCGTGTCCGTAAAGAGGGCAGGGCACTTGTTGATTCCGTAGGGCATACGAAGTGTGCGGTGTCAGTCAGATAATCTTCGCGCTTTAGGTCGAGTGTGGATCTTCATGCTTCGCGATACCACAGCAGAATGACACCCACCAGCATGAAGCAGACGGGCCACGCCCAGCCGGCGATTCGCCCGCCGCGCCCAGGCAGGCGCAACTCCAGCCAGCGTGACCAACCCGCAGCGATGCCACAAAGCGCTAATGGCGCGTGGGTCAATTCGATCAGTAGTTGGTCCTTGACGTTGGAGATCTGATGGCTATGCGTCAACAGCATCGCTCCGCCTACGGACACGAGCAATGGAAACACCAGTGCAGCTTTGGGGTTGTGCAAATGTCCGGTACGCACGGCCCACTCAAATACGCCGAATAGCACGATCAGTAGGACAAAGAAGCGGTGCTGGGCAACTTCCACATCACGCCACGCGGCCCAGAAGCCTTCGCTGCCCATCGGCCATACCTCGGGGTCCGAGCGTACGAGCAGGAAGGCGGCCATGGCGAGGAATAGCAGCGGCCAATGTTTTGCCCATCCGACCCCGGTACGGTTGAGTAATGCCAGCAAGCCGATGGCCAGTACAAAGATACCGGCCCAATGGTGGTTGTATTCCGACCAGGCAATGTCTTGCGCATTGCGCGGTGGCAGAACGCCAGAGCCCGGCACGTTGGCGAGTGTGGCAGCGCGGTGAGTTTTCACCGCATCAAGATCGAGTTGCGTTTGGAGTTGCGATATCGCCAGTTGATCGTGATCAGGCGAAGTGAATCGCGGCCACACCGGTGCATTGCGTACGGCGATCTCGTGCAAGGTCACGCGGTCGGTGGTGAGGTCGATGGCTGGCGGTACGGATGTCAGCGAGGCCGCGGCGAAGAAGATGCTGAAGCCGATGCCTATCTCGACTTCGGCGAAGCGACGTAAACGGATGACTGGCGCATCGAGATTTTTGCGCAGCCGTTCGGTGACCAGGAAATTTCCGAGGCCGAGTGCAAGCAGGGCAAGAAGCATGGCGATCTTTGCCCCCACCATCACGCCATATGCGGTGCCGTAAAAGCCTTGCAGGCTGCCGATATAAAACACGCTCATGATGGCGCCGGAGAGCACAATGCAGCCCACGCCGGTCATCGACATGCGTGAAAAGCGGGTGCCCACCAAGCGCAAGCTGTCGGCGTCGTGAAGTCGATTCAGCACCATGACGAAGCAAGGAATGCCACCGATCCAGATGGCGGCACCCAATTGGTGAATGGCCGTGACGATCATCAACAAGGCGTTGTTGCTCAGGCGTGCGTAGGCATGGGTCGTCAAGGTGGCGGCGGCAAGTTCGCCTGCGATCAAGATCAGTAGTAGCACAACGGCTGGATGACCTTTAACCAAGCGACCACTCAAGCAAACCATCAGCAGCAATACGCAGACTGTCTTGATGATGCTGGCGACCGCGAAAGAAGCCTCGATCACATTGGAAAAAGGTAAGCCCACGGTAGTCATCAGCACTGCGATTTGCAGTGCGGTACTGGCGATATC
>JBARCX010000243.1:0-5649 GCA_049794535.1 Rhodanobacter sp. | reverse complement strand
GGAGTACGGTCAGGCGCGTGACCCGATGACTTCGGCCTCGACCAATCTGAAATCCGAATACCAGGACGAATACATCTTTGGTTTCGACAAGAAGCTCGGAGATTCGTGGGTGTACGGTGCCAAGGCGACGTATCGCGACCTGCGTAATGCAATCGACGATATTGCTGACAGCGTCTCGATTCTCAACAAGATGAACAAGATGGGCATCGATCCGAGTACCTACGATGCCACTCAGATCCAGGGCAGCTACCTGATCAATCCGGGCAATACCTCCTATTTCGATATTCCGAAGTTGGCGGGCGGTTACTACACCGTGCCGATGAATTGGACGCAGGACTTCGGCTTCCACACCACGATGAAGCGTCATTACTACGGCCTCAATATGTATTTGGAGCATCCGTTTGACGGAACGTGGTACGGCAAGATCGATTACCTGTGGTCGCGCAGTTACGGCAACAGTGAGGGGCAGGTGCGGACGGATATCGGCCAGAGCGATGTGTCAGCCACGGTGGATTGGGATTACGCCCAGCTCATGGACTACGCCAATGGTGCGCTTGCGAACGACCGCCGGCACCAGATCAAGGCGTACGGTTCCTATCAGATTGCTCCGGAGTGGATGGTCTCGGGCAACCTGACTATGCTCTCTGGCTCGCCGCGGACTTGCCTGGGGTATTACGGCGCGGATCAGACCAACCCCGGTTTGGGTTATGGCCCGGACTATCATTATTGCAACGGTCAGCCCACGTCTCCAGGTGCGACGCGCAATCCATGGACCTATCAGTTGGATCTGAGCGCCGAGTATCGTCCGGAATGGGCGGGCAAAAAGCTGGGCTTCAATGTGATGGTTTTCAATGTGTTTGATAAGCAAGAGACAACACAGGTCTATGCTCTCTCGGCGAGCACCAGCTACTTGCGTCCGATCAGCTCGCAGACGCCGCGTTATGTGCGCTTTGGCGTGACCTACGATTTCTGATCGCTGAGCATTACTGAAGCTGTGTAGTGGTCGCAGCCGCGACCAAAAGCCGCCGGGATTTCCCGGCGGCTTTTTCATGAAAAACGGCAAATCAGCATGGGGCAGGCGGAATGTGCGCTCTGGCTAGCGAAATTCTATGAAAATTACTGGTTACCCTTGACTTTTCCGCGTCGCCAACTTTGGGTTATGCTTGGAACTTACCCCCACGAAGACTCGATGGCGCGTTGGCGTCTGGTGGAATTCGTGCCCCGTTTCATTATGTAGATTGAGGTTTCCCCATGCGTAGTGCGGTTTGGTCGCTGATGGCAGTGACGGCGCTGGCTCTAGCCGGCTGCAATTCTTCGGGTTCGTCGCAGACGACAGACGGCGCGGCGGCCCCGGCGGCAGCTAAGGCTAATGTGGTCAGTGGAACCATCACGTTGCGCGGCGCCAATCAGCCGTCCGCTTCTGACACGTTGACCATCAACCTGGTCGACGTCTCGTCGCAGGGTTCGGCCCCACTGGCCACCAAGACGATTGCTCCGGCGACCACATTCCCGTTGTCGTTCGAGTTGGAGTTCAACCCGGCTGACGTCGTCCCGAACGATCTGTACGTGGTAAAGGCGGAGCTGGTCGACGGCGATCGTCATTACGAGATGCCGTTGCAGGCCCCGGTGCTCACCAAGGGTGCGCCGAGCCAGGGTGTATCGATTGAGCTGGTGCCCCAGCAGACGCCGGGTGAAAAGGAGCTGTCCGCCTTCCAGTCCGTGCAGAAACAGATTGGCGGCATGAAGGTCAAGAGCGGTACCCGGCTTGAGAAAGACGCTTCACGCGGCTGGCAGGTGTTCCGCGAGGGCGATGAAGTGAAGTTCATCCGTGAGTTGGTTGATTACGGTGATAAGGGCTTCACCAGCACGGACTACGCCTACAAGGATGGCAAGCTGTGGGTGGCCGTGCAGCAGCACAAGCCCAGCCAGAGCGCCAAGCCGACGGCGACCGATAGCGCCGGTTGGGCCGACGACGGTACGCTGGTGCTCAAGCAGCATGATGCAGGCGGCAAGGTCAGCGTGCTGAGCGATGCCGATGCAGCCAGCTTGCAACAGCAGGGCAAGACCATTCTCGATCTGGCGACTGGTGGTAAAGACAAGTAAGCCGTCCAGACGTCCAGACGTAAAAAAGCCGTCCGCTCACGCGGACGGCTTTTTTGTTTCCCGAAGGTCGGCTTAGAAGCCGATCTTCACACCTAAGTTCAGGCTGTTGTACTTCTGGCTGTCATCGCTGAAGCGGCCGCTGTAACCAATCCAGCTGGTGATGTTCGGGCCGAACTTTGCGGACACGCCAATATCAGCGGTACCCCAGGTCTTGTCCGGCGCGAAACCAGGCAGCTCGAAGCTACCGTTCATGCTGTTAAGACCTGCCGTGATCTCCGTCGGGTTGGCTTTGCTGTCATGGTTCCAGCCGAACTGCACATAGGGCGAAAGCAAGGCATCGTGAACCTGCCAGCTACCCTGCAGGCGCCAGCCCACTGTGCTGATCAACGCATTGCGTTGCTGATCGCCGAACCACATCGCGGTGCTGTCGTTGCCACCCTCGTTGTAACCGTTGATCTTGATCGTTTGCCATTCGATGTTGGCATACGGTCCGGTGCGCAGGTTGTTGTCGAAGTTGAACCACCAGCCGCCGGTGAAACCGCCGCCCAGATGCGAGCCGTCGGCTTTACCCGTTTCGCCGCGTGTCAATGCACCGAGCTGGATGGTGCGATCGATGTCCGAGAAGTTGGACTGACCGAAATCGGCATACGCGCCGACATAACCACCACCGGCATGGTAGGTGAGGTAGCCCAGGCCAGTGATGTCCTGCAGCTTGTAACCGCCACCACCGGTGTAGCCAGCATTCGCCTGGCCGATACCGAGCGCCATGCCCGCCGAGATGTTGTCGCTGGCCTTCACATCGGCGCCGACCGTGAGGTTGACGTTGTTGCTGGTGGTCCTCGGCGAACTGTTGCTCGCGTCGAAGGTCTGGTTGTCGTAATCGATGGTGGCGAACACGCGCGTATCGCTATCGAAGCTGTCGGCCATCATCTGATTGCGGATAGCGCGTGTCTGGGCGGTAGCTGCAGACAATGCCGATTCGCCAAGCAAGGAGACATAGCCCGGCGCATTCAGCACCGAGACCACGTACTGACCGAGCATGACATCCGCCGCCGTCGTGGGGTGCACCCCATCCGCGAACAGATAGGTCTTGTTGGTGCCCGGGGCATAGGTATATGGCAGGCCGGAACCCTGCGGGCCGCACTGCACTGAGCTGGAGCCCACGCCGCATGCCGGTGTGGATACGTTGGTGAAGCCGAAGGCCGTCGGGTTGGCAATCGCCTCGGTCAACAGGCCGTAGGTGTTGATCGGGATGATGCCCTTGCCCAGCTGGCCTAGACCGTTATTCAGAATGCCGTTGTAGATCAGGCTGAGGCCTGTCAAGGACGCGGCGGCCGACGCACCTTGCTCCGTGGCATCCGGCGTCAGGCCGATGTTCGGCAAATTGAATACGAGGATGTTCTTGACGCCTGCGGCCTGCAATTGGCCGATCAGCTTTACTTCCTGTTGGGCGGCGGCGGCGACATTGGCCTGTGCCTGGTCGGCGGTTTGGAGGCTCGCGACACCGGCTTTTGCGGCTACCGCCGCAGCGACCTGAGCTGTTACCACTGGGGTGATCTGTGCGGTGAACGCCGCGATTGCCGTCGGATTGTTGGGAATGATGTTGTTAGCGATAGCTTGCGACACTTCGCTTTGAATCGTTTCCTGGACCAGCGCAGGCACTACGGCGGCAGCGCCTGCGGAGGTGGCGGCATAGAAAATATCGTTCGCGCCGCCCCACATCGAGTACAGCGCGTGGCTGTCTACATTACCGGCAGCGAGATAGGCATCCACCTGACTCGTGATCGTCGGCACCAAGGATGGTGTGCCCGGCGAGTTGGTGAGAATGCCGGCACCACCCCAGGCGTAATCCGTACCACCCGCGAGCGAGGCCGTCAGCGATTGACCAAAATGGCTGGCCACGTTCTGCACCACCACCGCACCCGGGTTGGTGGTGAACTCCAGCGGTGGCTGGATGCTCGGATTGGTCGCCAGCGAGATATTGCCGGCGTCGCTCAAGCTGTCGCCAAAGACAACGACCTTGCTGAAATCCTGGGCGAGGGCGCTGGTGCTGAAAAGCAGGGCGGCGACAATCGCGCCGGCCAGATGGGTAGTACGAGGCATGGCGACAAGACTCCTTGTGCGGTTGATTTTGTTACGACACCGTTACGGTAATGCATCTCCATACGTCAGCGCATGCTGCGCTGCGTCGCGGTAAGGCGATAGGAGCGCAAGCCGGGTGAGCAGGGGGTGAGCACATAGCCCGTCCTATGGGTTGGTATTGGGTTGCTTTAGAGGGACAGGCTCTGGACAAACAAAAGCCCTGCCGGCTAGGCCGGCAGGGCTTGAGGGGCGACAGCGATTAGCGCTTTAGCGCACGCGACATCGCATCCGCGAAGGCGCTATTGGCTGGTACGGCAGCGGGTTTCGCTTGCGGAGCCTTGCCGCTCGGGCGCGGGCTGCGGTTATCGCGTGGGCCGCTACGGTTGTCGTTGTCGCCAGCGGGACGTCCGCCGCGCATCTGGCCAGGCTCGTCGTCCAGACGCATCGACAGGCCGATACGCTTGCGCGGCAAGTCGACCTCCATCACTTTGACCTTGACGATGTCGCCGGCCTTCACCGCGTCGCGAGGGTCCTTCACGAAGGTATGCGACAACGCCGAGACGTGGACCAGGCCATCCTGATGCACGCCGATGTCGACGAACGCGCCGAACGCAGCGACGTTGGTGACACGGCCTTCGAGGATCATGCCTGGGCGCAGGTCCTTCACGTCCTCCACGCCTTCGGCAAAGCTCGGTGCAACGAACTCCGGACGTGGATCGCGGCCGGGCTTCTCCAGCTCCTTGAGGATGTCGCGTACGGTTGGTACACCGAAATGTTCGTCGGTGAATTGCTCCGGCTTGAGTCCACGCAGGAAAGCGGTATCGCCGATGATATGGCGCACCTCGCGACCACACTGCGCGATGATCCGCTCGACCACGGGGTAGGTCTCTGGATGCACCGCGCTGGAGTCCAGCGGGTTGTCGCCGTTCGGCACGCGCAAGAAGCCGGCGCATTGCTCGAACGCCTTGTCACCCAGGCGCGGCACTTTCAGTAACGCCTTACGGTTCGCAAACGGGCCGTTTGCATCACGATGCTTCACCACGTTCTCGGCGACAGAGGCCGACAGGCCGGCAACACGTGAAAGCAGCGCAGCAGAAGCAGTGTTCACGTCCACGCCCACGGCGTTCACGCAGTCTTCCACCTTCGCATCCAATGCACGTGCCAGCTTCACTTGGTTCACATCGTGCTGGTACTGACCGACGCCAATCGCCTTCGGTTCGATCTTTACCAGTTCGGCCAGCGGATCCTGTAAACGGCGCGCAATGGAAACCGCGCCGCGCAAGCTGACATCGAGATCGGGGAATTCCTTGGCTGCTGTTTCGGAGGCGGAATACACCGACGCGCCCGCTTCACTCACCACGATTTTCGACATCTTCGTGTCGGGCAGTTTCTTGATCAGTTCGCCGGCAAGTTTGTCGGTTTCGCGCGAAGCAGTGCCGTTGCCGATCGCGATCAGATCCACAC
>JBARCX010000242.1:0-3337 GCA_049794535.1 Rhodanobacter sp. | reverse complement strand
GTCTTGGCTCTTCCACAGGATCGAGGCGCAACCTTCCGGCGAGATCACTGAGTAGGTCGAGTACTGCAGCATCACCGTACGGTCACCCACGCCAATGGCCAGCGCACCACCCGAGCCACCTTCACCGATAACGGTGCTGATAATGGGCGTCTTGAGATCGGCCATCTCCAGCAAATTGCGCGCGATGGCTTCGCTCTGGCCACGCTCCTCGGCTCCCACGCCGGGGTAGGCGCCAGGGGTATCGATGAGGGTAAATAGCGGCAACTTGAAGCGCTCGGCCAGCTTCATCAGGCGCAGTGCCTTACGGTAGCCCTCGGGGCGCGGCATGCCGAAGTTGCGGCGTACCTTGCCTTTGGTATCGCGTGCTTTCTGATGACCAATGATCACCACTTGGCGACCATTGATACGGCCGATGCCACCGACAATGGCGGCATCGTCGGAGAACGCTCGGTCGCCGGCCAACTCGTGGAATTCATCACAGATCACGCCGATGTAGTCGAGCGTGTAAGGCCGTGCGGGATGGCGCGAAAGCTGGCTGACTTGCCATGAGGTGAGATTGCGGAAGATGTCAGCGGTCTTGATCTTCAGCTTCTCGCGCAGGCGAGCGACTTCATCTTCGATATTGAACGCCTGTCCGTGGCTGGCGTGGCGAAGCTCTTCGATCTTCGCTTCCAGTTCGGCAATGGGTTGTTCGAAATCGAGGAAATTAGGGTTCATTCGCTGCAGTTCATGACACAGAAGCGGGGCAGTATAGCGGGCTGGCGGAAAAGGCGGGAACGGCGCCGTATGGGGCTAGAAGCGAGGAAATAGTAAATGAGGAGTGAGAAATTAGAGCGCTGCCGGTGGGGGCGCTCGTTTTAGTCGCCTCTGGATTCGGGCTGGCTCTTCACAATACGAAGCTTGGCCGCTTGCACGCCGGGTAGGCTGCGTACGGCACGCAGCAGTTCGGGAATGGCTTCGACTCGCCAGCCTTCGCCAAGCTCCAGGTCGGTCTGCGCGGTTAGGTTGTGATAGCCGTGCAATAGCACGGTGGCGCGACCACCGCGGTAACCCGCCAGCGTCTGTTGCAGCTGTTCGATGAAACCGGGGCCAACGCCATTCAATTTCAATTGCAGCAGGCGCGCAAAACGGCGGCAGGCATCGCCCATCGTGTAGGCGGCTTTGGCGCGCAGCTGGAAGCCGCCGCCAGAGAAGTCGTCGATGCGCAGGCCGCCTTCGACCACGAGTATTTCGTCGCGAATGAGCAGCGGAGCGACCTGCTGGTACAGCTCACCGAAAAAGCTCACTTCGATGATGCCGCTGCCGTCTTCCAACCGCACAAACGCGTCGCTTTCACCACGTTTGCGTACCCCGGTGACCATGCCGGCCACTGTCCAGGGCGTATCTGGACCACGGCGGAAGCGGTTGCCGTCGTCGTTGTCGTTTCGGCGTGGCTTGGGTGGTTGGTAGCGTTCTGCGATTTCACCCAGCGGGCAGGTAGACAGCTGGGCTAGCTCATCCCGCCACGGGTCAGTGGGGTGGCCGGACAGGTAATGGCCGAGCGTGTCGCGTTCGCCCTGGAGCTTTTGCTCGAGCGGCCATTCCGGTGCCGTCGGCAGGTCGATCTTCACTACCGGGGTGACGGCACCCATCGCCGCGCCGAACATGTCGTTCTGGCCCGATTGTTTGTCGCGCAGGTGCTGATCGGCAGCCTTGATGGAGTTAGGCAGCTGCAGCATCAGGCTGGCGCGGGTAGGCGCCAGCGCATCCAGCGAGCCGGAGAGGATCAAGGCCTCCAGCACACGGCGGTTGAGCTTGGTCGGATCGACACGGCGACAGAAGTCAGCCAGATCCGTGTACTTACCATTCGCGCGTTCGGCGACGATCGACTCGCAAACACCCTGGCCGACACCCTTGATCGCGCCGAGGCCATAGCGAATGACCTTGGGCTCGACTGCGACGAACATATAGTCCGAGGCATTCACGTCCGGCGGTAGAACCGTCAGGCCGATCGCACGCGATTCGTCGAGGAAGGTCACCGCCTTGTCGGTGTTGTCCATGTCCGACGAGATCGTCGCGGCCATGAATTCCGCTGGGTAGTGCGCCTTCAGCCATGCGGTTTGATACGAGACCAGTGCATAGGCTGCCGCGTGCGATTTGTTGAAGCCGTAACCGGCGAACTTCTCCATCAAGTCGAAGATGGAATCGGCCTTGTCGCCGGTGAGGCCGTCTTTGGCGGCACCTTCGCGGAACTTGGCGCGCTCCTTCGCCATTTCCTCGAGTTTCTTCTTACCCATCGCGCGACGCAGCAAGTCGGCGCCGCCGAGCGAGTAACCGCCGACGATCTGCGCCATCTGCATCACCTGCTCCTGATAGACCATGATGCCGTAGGTCTCTTTCAGGATCGGCTCGACGCGCGGGTCGGGGTATTCCACCTCTTCACGGCCGTGCTTACGCGCAACGAAGCTGGGGATCAGGTCCATCGGGCCGGGGCGGTACAACGCCACCAGCGCGATGATGTCCTCGAAGCGGTCAGGCTTGGCATCCTTCAACATGCGTTGCATGCCGGAGGATTCGAGCTGGAACACCGCTACCGTCTGCGCTTTCTTCAGTAACTCATACGGCGCCGGGTCATCCAGCGGCAACTGCGAGATATCCAGCAGTTCCTCACCGGTTTTCTCGCGGCGCGCATTGATCGCCTTCACCGCCCAATCGATGATGGTGAGCGTGCGCAGGCCGAGGAAGTCGAACTTCACCAAGCCGACGGCTTCCACATCGTCCTTGTCGTATTGCGTCACCACACCACCGCCGCCAGCTTCGCAATAGAGCGGGGCGAAATCCGTGAGTGGCGTCGGCGCAATCACCACGCCACCGGCGTGCTTGCCGGCGTTACGGGTGAGGCTTTCCAGTTTCAGTGCGAGATCGACGAGTGCTTTGGCGTCCTCGTCCTGCTCGTACAGATCGCAGAATTCCTTGACGACGCGATCGGTCTCTTTCTTCGATTTCTCCGAGCGGCCGAGCGCGTCTGACAGCGTGAGATCGAGCGGACGCGGCGGGATCAGCTTCGCGATGCGATCGACCTGGTTGTAACCCATGCCAAGCACGCGACCGGAGTCGCGCAGCACGGCCTTCGCCGCCATCGAACCGTAGGTGATGATCTGGCTGACATGGTCACGACCGTACTTCCGCGCAACGTAGTCGATCACCTCGTCGCGGCGATCCATGCAGAAGTCGATGTCGAAGTCGGGCATCGACACGCGTTCGGGATTGAGGAATCGCTCGAACAGCAGTTCAAACTGCAGCGGATCCAGATCGGTAATCTTCAGCACCCAGGCGACCAGCGAGCCTGCACCTGAAC
>JBARCX010000241.1:0-2021 GCA_049794535.1 Rhodanobacter sp. | reverse complement strand
AGATCCATCAAATCGATCCTGAAACAGGAGCGATTCTTCGCTCCATCGAATCCAACCGCTTCGTCACCGGAGTCACCTGGGTCGACGGCGAGCTCTGGCACGGCACCTGGGAAGGTGACGAGAGCGAAGTGAGGCGAATCAATCCTCAATCAGGAAAGGTACTGGAGCAGCTTGAGATGCCGCCTGGGATGGGCGTATCAGGGCTTGAATCCGATGGCGGTGATCAGTTCTTCTGCGGTGGCGGCGGCAGCGGAAAGTTGAGAGCCGTGCGCCGACCCAAGCGGACCTCCGCTGCAGACAGCGGCTCCCATAAGTAATCGAAACTGACCTCAGCGTCGCGACGGAACCACCGCCCATGCCAGCAGCGCAATCAACAGAACCAGATCCAACCAGGCGAACCAATCACCCCAACGTGCATAGAGCGTGTGCGTATCGCGTAGCGGTAAATCGCCGACCAATTCAGCATCCGAACCTTCACTGGAGGCTTCCGCTACGACGCGGCCACGATCATCGCTCAATGTGAGGCGCCCGGTGCGTGCAACGCGGGCTATCGCGAAACCACTTTCCACGCCACGCATGACTGCCATGCGACTGTGCAGCCAACCATCGGCACCAAAATCCCACGCAGGCACGAATAGCAACTGTGCGTCGCGCGCCGCATAAGCCTGGCCGATATCGTGGAAATCCATATCCTTGCAGATCGCCAGACCGATGCGTGACGTGCCATCGAGCATGGTGTAATCGGTACCGGGTTTGTACTGGTCTTCGTACCCAGGAATCAGGTGATGTTTGCTGTAGATCGCTGGCGACATGAGATTCGGACGAAACACCATCACCATGTTGCGCTCGCTCTGCGGCACACCTTGGAAATCGATACCTGCCACCATGGTCAGGCCATTACGCCGTGCACTGTCAGCAAAGCCAGGAATCGTCGCATCGGCTGTTGCGAAAGATGTTTCTGGAATCACGACAGCGCGTGCTCCGGCGGCGGCAAGCCGATCGATCGCCGTCGTGTAACGCAGCATAAGCGCTTGCCCCGAGGGATCGTTCAATGCGGGGCGGATCGGTTTCTCCAGTGATACCAATCCCACGCGCAATGTATCGATGGCGCTTGCCTGCAATCGCCAGTAACCGTAGCCAAGGCTAAGACCTAGCGATAGCAACGCGATGCCTCCCACATAGAGACGCGTGCGTGACGAGATACCTGTACCTCGCCCGAGTACCACCGCGATCGCTGCCGGTACCAGCAACAGCAAAAAACCAATGCCCCACAGGCCAGTCACCGCGGCAATCTGGATCACAGGCAGCGCATTCATCTGCGTATAGCCGATGTTGCCAAATGTCCCGTGAGGCGAAAGCAGTGAACTTGCATAGTCGATGGCAACCCATAACACCGGCATCGCCAGAGTCGCAGCTAGACCATGGCCAGCACGCAGCAGCTTTTGGAAAAGAAGCACGCACAACGCAAGCACAACACCCGGCGTGATGATGATCAGCAAGATCACTCCGAGAGGAAGCACGATCACATGGTGCAAGTAGTGCCATTGACTGAGCCCGCCTAAGGCCCCCGCAACGCATGCAGCAAGCGCGAGCCAGGGCGCCCGTATATAGGGCGCGAGCAACAGAATCGGCAATGGCGCCAGCCACGTCAGCCAGGCATGAGGTTGCAGGCCGATACCGAACCAGTAAAGCACGGTGGAGAGTGCCGTTGCGGCCAGGCTGCTGACTATCCACTTACGGTTAGCGCTCAATACCATCGATCACTCCTCTCAGCGATTGCATGCAGAAGGTTCGGTATGCGTTTCGTCTTAATGCACACGGCTTCATCAGCACAACGCACGCTGACCGCAAAGATACCCTCGCGCTCAAACCGCTCATGTGCGGCGTACAAGATTTTCCTGAGGCGAAAAGCACCCTCATGTATACACTGTATACATGATTCGAGTGGACCGTCAATGGCAACGATTTGTTAGCCCAAAAGCAAGATGGGGCGAAACCCCACTGCCGGAACGGTCAAACCT
>JBARCX010000240.1:0-7199 GCA_049794535.1 Rhodanobacter sp. | reverse complement strand
GCGCCGCCCTACAGGCTCGTATCCCACATATCGCTATGAGCTTATAAGGCCATTTCTTTGGGTTACGTTTCTTTGGGCCAGCAAAGAAAGGTGACTCGGGCCCCGGCAGGGGTTCGAAAGCCCGCGGCAGGCGAACAACCTGGCGATAACGCAACTACCGAGCGTTATCGCCACTGGGTCCCTGCCTGCGCAGGGACGACGAGCGCAAGCGTCGATCGACAGGCAGCCGAAACGCCCGCTGCGTAAGCGGCACACTGGCGACACCACTGAATGGTCGCGTTATCGCAAGCCCCCTTTATCCCAACCTTTACTCAACTAACAAGCACAAGGCCCGGACCTTCATCGGACCACCCCGGCCCACACCTCCACTCCAGTTATACTTTGCGACCCCTCGACGCCCAGATGCCACCGTGACCGCCGAACTCGCCTCCATCATCGATTTCATCCGCTACGGCGCCAGCCGCTTTTCGGCTGCCGGGCTTACGTTCGGGCATAGCCACGACAACCCTATCGACGAGGCCACGCACCTGGTGTTGGCCAGCCTGCATCTGCCACCGGATATTCCGCCGGCCTACGGTGCGGGCAAGCTCACCGCCGAGGAGCGCGAGCACGTATTGGCGTTGATCGAGCGTCGCGTCAACGAGCGTCTGCCGGTGGCCTACCTGGTGGGCGAAACCTGGTTTGCTGGGTTGAAGTTCAAGAGCGATCGCCGTGCATTGGTGCCGCGTTCGCCGATTGCCGAATTGATCGAGTCGGGCTTTGCGCCATGGCTGGATGAGCGCCACATCGAACGTGCATTGGATCTGTGCACCGGCTCTGGTTGCATCGGTATCGCGATGGCCGAGTACAACCCGGAATGGCAGGTCGACATCGTCGATATCAGCGACGAGGCGCTTTCGCTGGCGCGCGAGAACATCGTGTTCCAGCACGTCGAAGGTCGCGTCGAAGCGATCAAGTCGGATCTGTTTGGCGGGGTGAAGGGGCGTCGTTACGACCTGATCGTTTCCAACCCTCCCTATGTCACCGAAGACGAGTACGCCGCCCTGCCGGGTGAGTACATTCACGAGCCCAAGCTTGGCCTGACCTCTGGCGTGGATGGCCTGGATATCTGCCTGCGCATGCTCGATGAAGCGGCTGACTACCTTACGGATGGCGGTTTGCTGATCGTCGAAGTGGGCGAGAGTGAGCACGCGTTAGCTGCGTTGCTGCCCGAAGTGCCCTTTATCTGGATCGAGTTCAAGGTCGGGCCGATGGGCGTGTTCGCGTTGGAAAGGCGCGATCTGGTCGAGCATGCTGCAGTGATTCGCAAGGCCGCAGCTGCCAGGCGCGCACACTGAAACGCGAGCATTAGCGCGGGCCTTCAATCGTTAGGGACGATGACCATGCACATACATACCCAGCGATTGAGGCTTGATGCATTGAGTCATAAGGATGCCGAGGCGCTGTTTCGGTATCGCGGTGATCCCGCTGTCAGTGCGTATCAAGGATGGTGCCCTGCGTCTGTAAACGAGGCGCTTGGCTTTATCGATGCACAGCAGGGCATGACGCTGGATATGCCGGGCACGTGGTTTCAGCGTGCAATTCGGCGGGGTGATTCAGGTGAGTTGGTAGGCGACCTCGGCCTGCATTTCTTGGCGGGCGACGATGCGACGGTTGAGTTGGGTATCAGCCTTGCTCCCTCGCATCAGGGGCAGGGCTTGGCCGCCGAGGCGCTGCAAGCTGTGCTCGGGTTTGTTTTCGGCGACTTGCAAAAGCATCGCGTAATTGGCTCAGTCGACCCACGCAATCAGGCCTGCATGAAGCTCCTGGAAAGCATCGGGATGCGCAAAGAGGCGCATTTTCGCGAAAGCTATCGATCCGGAGATACATGGGTCGATGATGTGATTTTCGCCATGCTCGAGCGCGAGTGGCTCACTCGCGAGAGCTTATGAGCAGGTTTATGAGAGCGGAGTCTGAAGCATAGGAACGCCATCGCGGTTAAGCTGTGGTGGTTTCCCCAGACGTCCAGACGCCCGTGTCCAGCAACTCCTTCGGCAAGCTCTTCACTGTTACCACCTTCGGCGAAAGCCATGGGCCAGCCATCGGCTGTGTGATCGACGGTTGTCCGCCAGGGTTGCCGATCAGCGAAGAGGAGTTTCGGCAGGACCTGGATCGTCGTGCCACCGGCAAGAGTCGGCATACCTCTCAGCGACGCGAGGCGGACGAGGTGGAGATTCTGTCAGGCGTATATGAAGGGCGTACCACGGGTACTCCGATTGCGCTGCTGATCCGCAATACCGACCAGCGCAGCAAGGACTACGGCGATATCGCCAGCACGTTCCGCCCGGGGCACGCTGACTACACCTATTGGCACAAGTACGGCATTCGCGACCCTCGCGGTGGCGGGCGTTCGTCAGCGCGCGAAACCACCATGCGCGTGGCGGCAGCGGTCATTGCCAAGAAGTGGTTGGCCGAGCGCTACGGTGTACGTGTGCGCGGTTATCTGGCGCAGCTGGGCGATGTCGCGCCGAATGGCTTTGAGTGGGCCGCTGTCGAGGAGAACCCCTTTTTCTGGCCAGATGCGGCACAGGTGCCGGAGCTGGAGAAGACCATGGACGCGCTGCGCAAGTCCGGTGATTCCGTCGGTGCGCGCGTCAACGTAGTGGCTGAGGGTGTGCCACCGGGTTGGGGCGAGCCCATCTACGGCAAGCTGGATGGTGACCTGGCCAGTGCGCTGATGTCGATCAACGCAGTGAAGGGTGTTGAGATTGGCGATGGCTTTGCGGCTGTGACGCAGCGTGGAAGCCAGCATCGCGATGAAATGCATATGGACGGCTTTACGTCCAATCATGCCGGTGGCATTCTCGGCGGCATTAGCACGGGGCAGGCCGTAACCGCCTCGATCGTTCTTAAGCCCACCTCAAGCATCCTGATTCCCGGCCAGAGCGTGAACCTGGCTGGTGAGTCGGTAGAGGTGGTGACCAAGGGCCGCCATGACCCTTGCGTGGGTATCCGGGCTACACCCATCGCCGAGGCGATGATGGCGCTGGTGCTGATGGATCACGCGCTGCGTCATCGTGCTCAATGCGGCGACGTGGGCGAGATAAAACCGCGCATCGCCTAATTCGGTGCGCAGGGGTGGCAGGTTAACCAAGCCTCAAGTTCAGCAGTAGTTTTCAACGCAGTCGACAGCAATATGAGCAAGTCACACAAGGTATGGGTTTCGCGCCCGCTGTTCCCCGAGGTGCTGGCGCGCCTGGATGAGCACGTTGAAGTGCTTGCCGAGGCGGTCGAGCGTAAGTTCACGGCGGCGGAGCTGAAGAGACAGCTGGCCGAGGTCGATGGTGCGGTGCTTGGTCTCAATGCGCGCGTCGATGCGGATGTACTGGCGGGCAACCAGCGTCTGCAAGTGGTCTCCAATCTCGGCGTGGGCTACAACAACCTCGATGTGCCAGCGCTTACGCGTGCCGGCGTGATCACCTGCAATACGCCCGATGTGCTCAACGAGACGACTGCCGATTACGCCTGGGCCTTGCTGATGGCGGCTGCGCGGCGAGTCGGTGCAGCCGAGCGCTGGTTGCGTGCAGGGCAATGGCCGTCGGGGATGCGTTTTGACGATTGGCTGGGTGTGGATCTGCATGGCAAAACGCTCGGTGTGCTTGGCATGGGCCGTATCGGCCAAGCCGTTGCTCGACGGGCTGCCGGCTTCGATATGCGAGTGCTTTACCACAACCGTTCGCGCCTGCCCGAGCCCATCGAGCGCGAATGCCGCGCAACCTGGGTGGAAAAGGCACAGCTGTTGCGACAAGTCGATCATCTGGTATTGGTGTTGCCGTATACCGCGGCCAACCATCACGCCATCGGTGCGGCTGAGCTGGCGCAGATGAAGTCGACCGCCGTGATGGTGAACATCGCCCGAGGCGGTATCGTCGATGATGTGGCGCTTGCCACGGCATTGCGAGAGGGCCGGCTGGCTGCCGCCGGGTTGGATGTATTCGAGGGCGAACCGGTGGTGCATCCGGACCTGCTCGCGCTCGACAACGTGGTGCTCAGCCCGCATATCGCCAGCGCCAGCGCCGAAACTCGCCGTGCGATGGCGCAGCGGGCGGCGGACAATGTATTGGCGGTGCTGGGCTACGGCACGACGACCGGACAGTCGCCGGCCATACTCAACCCTGAGGTGGTGCGACAGCGCGGTAAAGGTTGAAACGTGATGTGCCTCACGTAGGCAAAGCGCCGGCATATGGTTTACGTGCCGTCCCGGCTAGATTTCCGCAAGTGCGGATATCGGTGCCCAGGCGGCGATTCTCCGATTCCCTGAAAAGTGACCAGGCATGAGCAAGAAGAGTAGTTACAAGGTGGCAATGGTGGGCGCGACGGGCGCCGTGGGTGAAACCCTGCTGGCCATCCTGGCTGAGCGCGCGTTTCCGATCAGCGAGCTGGTGCCGCTGGCCAGCGAGCGTTCGGCAGGTGAGAAAATCACCTTCGACGGCAAACAGATCACCGTGAAAAACCTTGCCGACTACGATTTTGCCGGTGTCGACATCGCGTTCTTCTCGGCCGGTGGCTCGGTCAGTAAGGTGCATGCGCCGCGTGCGGCTGCTGCCGGTGCGGTGGTGATCGATAACACCTCCGAGTTCCGTTACCAGGACGACATCCCGCTGGTGATCAGCGAGGTGAACCCGCACGCGATCGCGCAGTACACGACCCGCGGCATCATCGCCAACCCGAACTGCTCGACCATGCAGATGCTGGTGGCGCTCGCGCCGATCCATCGTGCAGTGGGCATCGAGCGCATCAACGTAGCGACCTACCAATCAGTGTCCGGTGCAGGCCGCTCGGGCATGGAGGAACTGGGCAAGCAGACCGCTGCCTTGCTCAGCTTCCAGGAAGTGGAGCAGGGCAAGTTCCCCAAGCAGATCGCGTTCAACGTGATCCCGCATATCGATGAGTTCCAGGCCAACGGCTACACCAAAGAAGAAATGAAGATGGTGTGGGAGACGCGCAAGATCCTGGAGGATGACTCCATCGCGGTGAACCCCACCGCTGTGCGTGTGCCGGTGTTCTACGGCCACGCCGAGGCATTGCATATCGAGACTCGCGACAAGATCACGGCCGAGGAGGCGCGTGAACTGCTGGAGCGGGCTGAGGGCGTAGTGGTGCAGGACGAGCGCAAAGCGGGCGGTTATCCCACGCCGGTTGGGGATGCTGCCGGTAAGGACCCCGTGTTCGTCGGCCGCATTCGCGAAGACATTTCACACGAACACGGCCTGGACCTGTGGGTCGTTGCCGACAACATCCGCAAGGGCGCTGCGCTGAACGCAGTACAGATCGCGGAATTGCTGATTGAGGACTATCTGTGACGAAAAACCTGATGCCGCTGCTGGGAGTCTGCGGGTTGATGCTGGCCTCGGCTGGTGTTCAAGCCGGTACGTCAGACAGTACGCCGGCTGGCACCTCAACGGCGACGCCGGTAGCCAAGGCACCTGCCGCCAGTGCGGCTAGTCTGCACCGCACGGAGCAGCAGTTGGAGCAGCATCGCGCTGAGCTACAGCAGCTACAGCAAGAAGTTGCGCAGCAGGAGTCGCGTGGCAAAGCGACGGCGGCGCGCCAACAGCAGCAGGATCAGACCATTGCCCAGCTGCAACAGCAGCTTCAGGCGCTGCACGCGGGATCAAACCCGCCGGTGAGCGGGCACTAAAACCGTAGTCATTAAAGTCGTTGTCATAATGCAAGCCAACCGCCGCGCGGCACATCACCGGACGGCGGCTATTGTTGATTCATATTTATCTAACTAAAGTGACGTCACATTTCAGGAAGTCATCGCAACTTGCGGTGATTTAAGAATAACGTCACGGGTAGTTCGGGGGAGCACGCGATGAATCGTTCGTTGAAGCTGTCGATATGGCTGGCTCTTGCGCTAGGCACTAGCCAGGCAGTGGCGCTGGACTTAGGCCAAATCCAGATCAAGTCGGCGCTGGGGCAGCCACTGCTGGCGGAAATTCCGGTAACACCGGCAAACCCCGCAGAACTGCAGAATCTAAGCGCTAGGCTGGCCTCGAACGACGAGTTCACGCGTGCCGGTATCACCGATGGTCGCCCGAACATCCCCCTGCAATTCAGCATTGCGGATGAGAACGGCCACAAGGTGATTCGCATCACCAGCAGCGAGGCGGTGAACAACCCCTATCTCGACCTGCTGGTTGAAGTGAGTAGCAGTGCCGGCTCGAGCGTCCGCGAATTCACAATCCTGCTCGATCCGCCGAGCAATGGTCTGGCGCAGGCCCCAGTGAGCAGTGCACCGACAACGCGTCGTGCCAGCCGCAGTAGCATGCCGGCGGCTTCAACCACGACCGCCGCTACGCCGCGCAGAGCCAGTGTGGCCTCCACCCCTCGGCCGGCGCCCGCGCAAGCGGCCGTCAAAAACGGCGAGTACGGCCCGGTCACGCAGGGACAGAATCTGTCGGTGGTGGCTCGCGCCACAGCACCGGAAGGTGTCGATACCAACCAGATGATGTTGGCGCTCAAGGCGGCCAATCCGGATGCGTTCTATCGCGACAACATCAACGCACTGAAGGCTGGCGCCGTATTGCGCGTGCCTTCGCGTGAAGATGCGCAGACGGTGGCGATTGCTGCCGCCGCTGCCGCTGTGCGTCAACAGAATGGTGACTGGCGCAGCGGCGCCGCCCGTTCGGCGACGTCGGTGGCTGACGCGGGCACCCGGTCGGGTGCCTCAACCGCACCGACCAGTCGCGACAACTCCGGTGATCGGCTGGCACTGGTGCCGGCGAAAGAGGGCGCACAGGGTGAGGCTGGCTCCGGCAGTGACAAATCTGCCGCAGGTATTCGTCAGGAGCTGCAGCGCAGCCAGGAGACGCTCACCAGCCTGCAGCAGCAGGGCGCTGATCTGAAGTCGCGGCTCAAGGATCTGGAAGACATCAACGGCAAGAACGAACGCTTGCTGTCGCTGAAGGACAATGAGATCGCCGAGCTTCAGCAGAAGCTGGCCACTGCACGTAAGACAGCTGGCTTGCCGACCGAGCCAGCAGCAAGCCCGTCCGCTGCGCCTGCAAATACGGCCAGCAATGTGGCAGCGCCTTTAGTTGCTGCTGCGGCTGCAGCTGCCAAGTCGGCATCGACCGTTGCTGCTGCCAGCACCGCTGCAACAAAGGCCGCCGCCGCACCTGCGGGTAGCGCCGCTGCTGCTGCACCTGCAGCAG
>JBARCX010000239.1:0-11909 GCA_049794535.1 Rhodanobacter sp. | reverse complement strand
TGGCGTGGTGCCCTGGGCGATGTCGCCGAGCACAGTGGTGTTTGCGATCGAGGGGGCCAACACGGCGATCCATACCGAGCTGGACCTGCTCGGTGTGTTGGTACTGTCATTCATTGTCGCGCTTGGCGGCGGCATCATCCGCGACTTGCTGATTGGCGCCACTCCGCCCAGCGCCATATGTGACTGGCGCTATCCGGCACTCGCGTTTGTCGCCGGGCTGGCCACATTCCTGCTTCATACACAGATCGAGACGGTTCCCGCGCTGCTCCTGACGACTCTGGATGCCGCCGGTCTCGCGCTATTTGCGGTAGCCGGCGCGGAGAAAGCACTTGACCTCGGGATCAACCCGTTCATCGCGACGCTGATGGGAACGATAACCGGCTGTGGTGGAGGTGTCATGCGCGACATGCTACTCACACGAGTGCCGATTGTGCTGGTCGCGAACATCTATGCAAGCGCCGCCCTACTTGGCGCGGCAGTGGTCGTCGTTGGTCGACGGCTCGGGTGCCCTCCGCTCGTGGCTGCGTCGCTTGGTGGCGTCGTGTGCTTCACGTTGCGAATAGCGGCGGTTCGTTTTAACTGGCAGTTGCCTAAAATTATTTGATGGGTGCGCGCGGGCTTGTTTCAGATCTCAGGGAAACAGTTCGCATGACGGAAACGCTGGTGGGGCGTCGCTATGAGTAAATCTCGAAGAGCTTCACATCATGTAGAGAACAACCCAGTATCCGCCACTCATAGCGGACCATTTGGGAGGCCAAGTTAGGCAACAGCAGCAAGGTGACCGACACCAGCACGTTGTTCAGACCGGACCAGAAGGCCGTTCAGCCATCACCGGAATCCGCAGCAAACGCCTGCCGCTGGAAATCCATCAGCCCGGCCGCGGCGGCCACGGTACCGCCGAGCAAACCAGCCCACACCGCAAAGGTGATGTTCTCGCCCGCTTGCTAAGTGCTAACAAATGAAAAGGGTAAGACGTGCGCTGCAGTTAGGGTGGGCTCCTGACGAATCAGGACAAACTGCGGAGGACTTTACGGCGCAGCCTGTCTGGCCGGGCCATCTTGTACCGCCACTCGGGCAGCCCTGCGGGCTAGTGCCTAGTGGTGTGCCTCAAGTACGTTGCACTCCATTGGAAACTCAACGCAAGTGTCGCGTTGCCAGGGCGCAAGCGCATCCTCGACTTCAGACAGAAAGTTGGACCACTCGGCCGTAGGCACATGCGCTAGCGCATGACGAGACGAAGGGGCGCCTTGCGCCATCGCATCGACGAAGCACCTTGCGGATGGGAAGCGGGCCGGGCGCTGCTCGGTACGAATAGCGACGCGTTTGAATCCGGCATCCTCAGCAAGCGCTCGCATGGCGACTGGGTCAGATAGGGCAAACGGCTTTCGCATAGCGGTAGCGTCGATGTTGCGTCGCTCGAGGGCGCTAATCATCGCCCAATAGCCCTTGCAGCTCTGCATCTCGCTCCAGGTGATGACAACTAGCCTTGAGTTTGGCTGCATGACCCGATGCAGCTCGGCCATCGCCTTCGGTTGATCCGGAAAGTATTGAAGACCCTGCAGGCACAAGGCCGCATCGAAAGATTCGGAATCAAACGGAAGCTCACTCGCGGAGCCGTAGTGATATTCGGTGGGCAAGTTATCGCTGGTGGCAACCGTTCTCGCGACTTCGATCATTCCGAGATCGATATCGACCCCTGTCGCTTTGCCACTCATGCCGCATAGGCGTGCTGCATATCGCGTTGCAACGCCGCTCCCACAAGCAACGTCGATAACCCTCATGCCTGCTTCGATTTGTGCCTCAGAAGCGATCACCTCGGCCCAGGGTGCTATCAGTCCCGGAACGAGCGCCGCCTCGTATGCCTCGGCCATGGAAGTGTCTACGTTCGACTCAAGCACAACGCCCATGAGACCTCAGCTAAAGGTGAAGAAATACACGAGTGCAGTTGTGGCCAAGGTGACTGAAGCACCAGTCCCGGAAGCACACCTGATTAATACGTAGCTCGTTTACGGTTCGCCCGCTGGACCGCGCACCGATACTGCGCATGGCCGAACTATCAAACAGGCTGTGATCTATTGCGGTGTCTTTGGAACAGGCGGAACCAAAAGCTCAACTCAAGCAGAACACCGAGGCAGATGAATGCGATGCCGCCGCCGGCACTGCCAGCGATGTAGCAGCCAAGTGCAGAAATAAGCAGCGCAGCAAGAACTAAGTAATGCTTCATTTGCTTCTCCATTTCTAGATCCAACGCCTGAACCAAGCGGCGTGTGGTGTTGGTCTCTGCCTGGGTAAAATTAGGTGGCACTATGCGCTGGTTTACGCACACCCACAATCAGAAGCCACAAGCAGATGCCGATTTCACCAAGGCTGGCTGGCCACATGACGAAGCCAGGAACGGTGTACTGAGGGAAAAGTATCTGTGCGAAGAAGCTGATCAAGTAACTGAAGCAACCCATTATCAGCAGGATGCCGAGAACCCTGGGAAGAAAGCCGGACTTGAAAACGAGATATCCGAACGGCAGTAGCCAGAGTCCCCAGAAGATTTCGGAGACGAGAATCTGATTGTCGTAAGCATCGAGTAACAACATCACCCTGGCATGCAACTTGTCAGCGGGAAATACCTGCTGGTACTTGTCTCCATCCAAGAGCGACATGATGTCGAGTTGATGGGCTACCGCAACGAAGCCTATCGGGACGTAGACCACGGCAAACGCCACCATGAGGACAGCAACGCTTTTGTTCACCTGACTAAGCAGCTTGTACAAAACGAGTGGCAGTAGCAGGAAGACTACATCGCTTATCAGACCCACTGCGGTACCAAGCCGAAACAATGACTCGGATGCCAGAATGTTTTTTACGGTCGCGGCTGCGTCGCCATGCGCGTTGATCCGGGATGGAACGTACATGAGACTGAAGATGCCAGTGACAATGTCAGCCAAGTACAGAAAGCCAGCCAGTCTTGCCGTCTTGTTGTCGGAATGCATCTTTTCGAGCCTCTCGAGTATGACCGCGCAGCAGGACTCATCTTACTGGTTAACGCTTGGGCGAGTAGTTAGCGGCATCGGCCTGAACGAATGATCAGAGATCGTTTGCTGCTTCGATCAATTCGATGCGGTTGCCGAATGGGTCGGCGGTGAATGCACGTCGAACTCCCGGAATGGACACGTCATCAAGTGCTTCAAAGCCGGCTTCACGGAGTTGAGCGAGCAGCGAGTCCAGTTGTTTCACAATAAGTGCGGGATGGGCTTTTTTTGCTGGGCGGAACTCATCTTCAACGCCAAGATGAAGTTGTAAGCTGCCGCATGCAAACCAGACTCCGCCTCGGGCTGCGAGTTGCGGCGGCTTCTCAAGCTCGGTCAATCCCAATGCCTGATGGTAAAAAGATCGCGCAGCCTCTTCGCCTCCGGGTGGCATGGCAAGTTGCACATGATCCAAGCCAATGATCTTCATGTTGAATATGCCCTTTAACGCCTTAAGTTAAGCGGCACGCGTCGCCGCGGCCACTTAAAAGTTATTAGCGCCCGCTCAACTGAGCTGCGGATGCCGGCTGCCAACGGTAATAAGGCTCATGGGCCATGGCCAGTAGCTCACGATCCTCTGGGGTGTCACCGTAGGCAAACACGCGCGAGAACTCGGAAAGTGAGAAGCGCCCTTGAACTAGGCGTGCCTTCTCATCTTTGACGCACTGTCGGCCACGATAACGGCCGGTGAATCTACCCCCGCGTTGCTCGAGTACCGAGCACAGCAGCTCGACGCCGTGCTCTTCGCACCAATGGCTGAGGTAAAGGTCCAAGCCGCCCGAAACCACCACAACGGTATCGCCCCGGCTCTTGTGCCATGCGATCCGTGCCATGGCTTCTGGGCGTAACCTCGTGGGCAGGAAATCTCGCGCGAACTGACGGCCGTGTGCCTCCAGCTCATGGGTGGGTATGCGCCTGAATCCAACGTAGCAGATGGCCGCTCGGATCACGGTGCCGGAGGCGAGTTTGGCCTTGTAACCGAGTAATAGGGGAAGGAGGAACATGCCGCCGAGATACTTACGATACGGTCGAACAGCCGCGCGCATGAAGTTCGGCATGGTCTCCCGAGCAGTGATTGTTCCATCGAAGTCAAACAGAGCAAGGTTCATTGGCTAAAGAGTCTCGTAGGCGTTAACGCTTGAGTTAGGCGGCGCGCGGTACACGCGTCAGCTTGGACAAGTTGTTAGACATGGAGCCCTTTGTATCCAAATCACTGCACCTATTCACGCTTTGCCTTACGCAAAGTCGATGTGCCGATGGCAATGAAGGCGATTCCGACACCAAAGAAGCCATAGGTGGCTGGGTGTTGACCAAACAGAGCGACAGCAAAAAACAAACAGCCGCTAGCTATAAAGAGATAGCCGCTACGTTTTGGACTTTGAGTGTTAGACATTATTTTCCATGGGCTCTTGTGGAAACCCAACGCCTAGTAAACCCCGAGTCGGGCATGTGCACGGATATCTCGGTTCGCTGCGAGCAGCGTCAAGCAGTGAAACCTTACATGCGAATGGTGCAATGGGTCGGTGGCGATGAGCGTGGACGGCGCTCAGGAACCGGTGTGCGCGGGAACACCTTTGGGGGTGCCGATTGCACTCTGCTGCGGCGTCGCTTAGTTGGGGCTCTCAGTTCGCCAGCGGCTCAGTCAGCGTGGGTCGACTGACGCTCAATGCGGTGCCTGCCGCCGCCACGATGATCGCCACGATGGCTAGCCACTGCAGCAGGCTAAGTCGTTCGCCAAGAAACGCAATGCCGGCCATCGCCGCGACGGCTGGTTCCAAGCTCAACAGAGTGCTGAACGTGCGTGCCGGGAGCCGGGTTAGTGCGACCATCTCCAATGAATACGGCAGGGCTGAGCTGAGCACAGCCACACCCAGCGCATACGGCAACAACGTCGGAGATAGCAGTGCGCTGCCTGCATGTGCGACACCGAACGGAATGGCTAGCAACGCACCGATCGAGGTACCCAGTGTCACCGCGTCCGCGCCATAGGCGGCTCCCGCCTTCTTCCCCAGCACGATATACAGCGCCCAGCCTACGCCGGCGGCCAGCGCATACATCACGCCAACGGGATCGAGCGGCTGCATGTGCTCGCGCAGAGGCAGCAACAGTGCCAGCCCGGCCACGATTAGCGCGATCCAGATGAAATCAATCAGCCGGCGCGAGCCGAACAGCGCCAATGCCAGCGGCCCGGTAAATTCCAGTGCGACAGCGATGCCCAGTGGGATCGTGCGCAACGACATATAGAACACCAGGTTCATTGCACCCATCGAAAGGCCATAGCCCCATATTGCGCGCCAGTCACGCTTAGGGCCCGATCGGCGCCACGGCCGCCGCCACAGCAGCAACATCAGCGCGCTGAGTCCCAGTCGATAGGCGGTAGCACCCTGCGCGCCAACTTGCGGAAATAGGTGCTTGGCCAGCGACGCACCGCATTGGTACGAGACCATGCTGATCAACAGCGCGCCGATCGCGAGTGCGAGCGGAGCAACGGTAGAGCGTGATGACATGGGCGCAGCCAGGGTGGGAGAGCAGTTCGTCCATGATGCCTGCAGATGCAGACGAAACGCATCATACGGGCACGTCTCACGATCGTTATTGCTGACAGCCCCTGTCAGCAATGTGCGGTGCTGTTCGCTAACGCCTGACTTGAGCGGCCCGCGTAGCGACTCTGCTCAAAGGGGATGTCAGGAGCATTTTGATTTGCTACTTGGCTTGCTGCTTTTTTTTGCTGAGGTGATAGGTGAGCGATGCAGCGATACAAAAAGCCAGTGCGTCCATTGGCACGGCATCGGCCTCATCAAACACGATGGCCCGACTGCCATCGAATTCAAATTCTCGTGGGAAGAGCGTTCTGAATGTTTCGATCAAATTGGTTTGGCAGTGGAAGTACATCGCGTATTTGCTGGGTTCTGATTTCTTCCAGTCGATTCGAACGGTGCTGCCACTCTTGCTTTCAGATGTGACGTAGGCCGGTTCACCCCACTTGAGCGTTTCCTCAAGCTTGCCAACGCCGGCAATAGATTCAGCGGTTTTAAAGATCAGACTACGCAGCATCAGCAGCTTGCGCCGAATGTTTGGCGGATAAGCCTTGAAGACCTGCGCAACGGCATCACTGGCGAACGGTTTCACAGACCCTCCAATGTTTGATGTAGGTAAATACCCATGCACCTAACGTAGAGCACGCCGGCGCTGCTCGGCTTTATTGCGCAGCATCCCAGTGACTGAAGGGGGCAAGGTTAAGCGCCATGTCACGCCCCCGTTGTGGCGTGCCGAAGAAGAGCACAAGAGGCATCCCATCTGATGAGCCATATTCATGGATATTCATGAAAGTCCCCCTGAGTGAAACGTTTTCTGCATCGACGTGCTGCCTAACGCTGGCATGAAGCAGTACGCGGTTAGCGCATCGGATTGAGCGAATTGTGAAATAGGCAATCGTTACCCTGGCCGCCGTGCCCCAAGCAAGATCAACACTTCCTGCGCACTGCGAATACGCTCGGTAGCGCCGGGCAGTTCCAGGGTGATCTTTAGCTTGTCCTGGCCGTCGAGTTTGTAGACGCGTGGCAGGCTTTGGATCAGTTTGATGATGGCCATGGGGTCGACTTCGGGCTGGTCGCGGAACAGGATGCGGCCGCCGTTGGGGCCGAAGTCGAGTTTGCGGATGCCGAGCGGGGTGGCCATCAGCTTGAGGCCGGCGATGGCGAACAGCTGCTTGGTGGCATCGGGTAGCAAGCCGAATCTGTCGATCATCTCCACTTGCAGGTCGCGCAGGTGATCGTCATTGCGTGCACTGGCGATGCGCTTGTACAGCGTCAGTCGCGTATGGACGTCCGGAAGGTAGTCGTCGGGGATCAGTGCGGGAAGGTGTAGTTCAACTTCGGTCTCATGCTCGGAGCTGAGATCGAAGTCGGGCACTTTGCCGGATTTCAGCGCGCGCACGGCGCGATCGAGTAGCTCGGTGTAGAGGCCGAAGCCGATCTCCTGGATCTGGCCGGATTGCTCATCACCCAGCAGCTCGCCGGCTCCGCGAATTTCCAGATCGTGCGTGGCGAGGGTAAAGCCGGCGCCGAGTTCTTCCAGCGAGGCCAGTGCTTCGAGACGCTTTTCCGCATCGGCGGTGATCGACTTGCGATCAGGCACCACCAGGTAGGCATAGGCGCGATGGTGCGAACGACCTACACGGCCACGTAGCTGATGCAGCTGGGCGAGGCCGAAGCGATCCGCACGGTTGATGATGATGGTGTTGGCAGTCGGGATATCGATGCCGGTTTCGATAATCGTGGTGCACACCAGTACGTTGAAACGTTGGCGATGGAAATCCGCCATGACGCTTTCCAGCTCGCGTTCGGGCATCTGGCCGTGGGCGATGCTGATGCGCGCGTCGGGGACCAGCTCCTGCAGCTCGCGCGCCGTGCGTTCGATGCTCTCCACTTCGTTGTGCAGGAAAAACACCTGACCGCCGCGCTGCAACTCGCGCTGGAACGCTTCGCGGATGGTGGCCGGGTCCCACGCCGAGATAAAGGTGCGCACGGCCATGCGATGTGCCGGTGGAGTGGTGATCAGCGACAGATCGCGCAAGCCAGCCATCGCCATATTCAAGGTGCGTGGAATCGGCGTGGCGGTCATGGTCAGCAGATCCACTTCCGCACGCAGCTTCTTCAGCTGCTCTTTCTGGCGCACACCGAAGCGTTGTTCCTCATCCACTACGACGAGGCCAAGACTTTTGAACTTGATGTCGGGTTGCAGCAATTTGTGCGTGCCGACAATGACGTCGATCTGGCCATCGGCGAGGCGCTTGAGCGCGTCGTTCACTTCCTTGGTGGATTTGAAGCGCGAGAGCACATCGACCTTCACCGGCCAGTCGGCGAAGCGATCGGCAAAGTTGCGGTAATGCTGCTGGGCGAGCAGGGTGGTCGGCACCAGCACAGCCACCTGTTTGCCTGCGGTAGCGGCGGCGAACGCGGCGCGCAGCGCTACTTCGGTTTTGCCGAAACCGACGTCACCGCAGATCACGCGATCCATCGCGCGTGGCGCGGCGAGATCGCGTAATACCGCCTCGATGGCTTGCTCCTGATCGGGGGTTTCCTCGAACGGGAAGCTGGCGCCGAATTCCTCGACCAGCTGGCGATCGATCGTTAGCGATTCACCACCGCGTGCTTCGCGTTGGGCATAGATGCCCAGCAATTCGGCAGCCACGTCGCGGACTTTCTCTGCGGCTTTCTTGCGTGCGCGTTCCCATGCATCGCCACCGAGTGAATGCAGCGGCGCAAGCTCCGGCGCAGTGCCGGAGTAGCGGCTGACCAATCCAAGCTGCGCGACGGGTACATAGAGCTTGTCGCCCTTGGCGTACTCGATGGTGAGGAACTCACCCTCCATGCCGCCCAGCTCCATCGACACGAGGCCCTGGTAGCGACCCACGCCGTGGTCGACATGCACAATCGGCGCGCCGATGGTCAGCTCGGTAAGATCGCGGATGATCGCATCGGGATCACGCGTCGCGCCACGTCGACGGCGACGCTCGGTGCGCACGCGCTCGCCATAGAGTTCGCGTTCGGTGAGTACGGTCAGTGCCGGCTTGGTGAGTGCGAAGCCTTGTTCCAGCGAAGCGATGGTGATGGCGAAGCGCTGCGCATCATCATCGATAAAGGTGGACCAGCCCTCGATCGTCGCCGGCTTCATACCGGCGGTGGCCAGGGTTTCGATCAAGGCTTCGCGGCGGCCGGCCGAGTCGGCGGCAATCAACACGCGCCCGGGGTAGCTTGAGATGAAATGCCTGAGCGATGTTCCCGGCTCTTCGCCTTTGCGATTGAGCGGCAGTTCCGGCGCGGGCTGGGTGCCTGCGGCAACGGCATGCTCGTGGCCGGAGTCGACCACTTCCACGCGCAGGCGTTTGTTGAGTTGTTCGCGCAACTGTTCGGGCGATAGATACAGCTCGGCCGGTGGCAGTACTGGGCGTTCGATATCGTGCGCGCGTTGGTCGTAGCGCTCGGCCGTCTGCACCCAGAACTGATCGGACGATTCGCCGGCACCTTCTCCGAGTACGAACAGTGCGTCGTTTGCGAGGTAGTCGAACAGCGTGGCGGTTTGCGGAAAGAACAGCGGCAGGTAGTACTCGATGCCGCCCGGGGTCACGCCTTCCTTCATGTCCTGGTAGAGCGGACAGCGGCGCACGTCGATGGGGAAGCGCTCACGCAGGTTGGCGCGGAAATCCTTGGCGGCATTTTCGGTGAGCGGGAATTCGCGCGCGGGTAGCAGGTCGATCTTCTCTACTTGCTGCTGCGAGCGCTGGGTCTCAGGATCGAAGCTGCGGATCGATTCCACTTCGTCGTCGAACAGCTCGATGCGATAGGGCTCTGCCGTACCCATCGGGAAGATGTCGATCAGCGCACCGCGCACGGCGAAGTCACCCGGCTCGGCCACCTGCGGTACGTTGCGATAACCCGCTGCTTCCAGCCGGCGTTGTTCAGCCGCCAGGTCGAATTTCTGCCCCTTGTTCAATACCAAACCGGCACCGGTGATGTGCGAGCGTGGCGCGATGCGTTGCATCAACGTAGCCACCGGTACCACCAACACACCGCGCTTTACATTCGGCAACTGGTACAGCGTAGAAATACGCTGCGAGACGATCTCCGGGTGCGGGCTGAACACGTCGTAGGGCAGAGTTTCCCAATCCGGGAAATGCAGCACCGGCAGGCCGCCGGCGAAGATGCGCAGCTCGTCTTCCAGCGCAGAGGCGCGCTGGGTATCGCGCGTTACCGCGACCAGTAGGCCATCGTGCGAACGAGCGGCTTCGGTGATAAGCAGCGCACGGGAGGAGCCATGCGGTGGCGTCCAGAAACGGCGCTGTTTCGGCGTGGTTGGCAGGGGCGGATGCGAGATCGGCTTGGGCATAGGAACGCTGTGCTCAGTGCGCAGCATTCGTGCCGCGCTGGGGAAAGCGGGCAAGTGTAACGCGACAGCCCCGGCGGACCGGGGCTGTGGGAGGAGCTTTTAGAGTCGAAGCGTGATCTGCGCAGTACCAGGCTCGTCGGGAATCAGTCGCTGGGTGAAGCCAAGCTCTTTGCACAGCTCGAGCATCGGGCGGTTCTCCAGCAGCACATAACCCCACAGCTCGGAGATGCCACGACGGCGACTATCGTCGACCAGACGCTCCATCAGCAGCGCGCCGAGGCCGATGCGGGTCCAGTCTTGCTCCACCAGGACCGAGAACTCGGCGCTGTCGGCCGCTTCGTCCACATAAATGCGGCCGACGCCGCGCATTTCGGCGGGCGTCACCGACTCATCCATCAATACGTAGGCGGTCTCGAGTGCCGGGTCGATACGGCATAACCGTTGCGCCATCGGGATGGGCAATTCGGACATGGCGTGCAGAAAGCGGCGACGGATGTCTTGCGGTGACAACCGGGCGAAGCAGCGCTGCATGGCGGCCACATCGCCAGGTTCGATCATGCGCAGCACCAGCTCGCGCCCGTCGCGAGTGCACACGGTTTCGCCCGGGGCCGACGACACATGGCGCGGTTGGGCAAAACGTTCGCGACTACGCGGTGGCAGCGGCGCGGACTTGGAGAAGGCGGCTAGGTTGATGGCAGGAATCATGGGTGTGGTGATAGCGCTGAATGTCTCCATACTTTAGCGTATTGTTTGCACTGCAACATGAATGGATGGCGGCAGAAAGCGTTCAAGATTTAGCTTCTTATCGATATTAAAGCTGGGTGAAGCTGCTGTTCTTCGGCATAAATGACGCCATGCGACATCCTCCCATGACCGCGGCAGAAGACAGTTTTGGCCCGGCAATTCACAATGCCGGCTGGCACTTTCCAGGCGATATGGGCATGAGCAGAGCGGCAACCGGTCTTAGCGCCACCCAGTTGGAATCGCTATGCGGCCACTGGCCTGGCGTCACCCGCGACATCAAATGGGGTAACGATCTGGTCTTAAGTGTCTGCGGCAAGATGTTCGTCGTGACACCGGCCGACGGCAGCGAGGGTGGGCGGCTTGCCTTCAAAGTGCCGGACGATCGCTTTCTCGAACTTACCGATCAGCCTGGCATCACATCAGCCCCCTACTTGGCGCGGGCGCGTTGGGTATTGATCGCCGAACCGAAGCGTTTCAGCACGGCTGGGCTACACGCATTTATCCATGACTCATACGCGTTGGTGCGTGCGAAATTGACCAAAAAACTTCAGGCCGAACTAGGGCCGCTTCCAGCGATTAAGGCGAATACAAAGTGAAACAACATCTGGGCGCGCTTGCGCTGCTGGTAGCCGATTACGACGAGGCGATTGCCTGGTACACGCGAGCATTGGGTTTCGAATTGGTCGAAGACACCGATATGGGCGAGGGCAAACGTTGGGTGCTGCTGGCTCCACCGGGGGCGCGCGAAACGCGCTTGCTGTTGGCGAAAGCCAAAGGCGATGAGCAGGCTTCGCGTGTGGGAAATCAAACCGGTGGACGCGTCTTTCTTCTGCTGAATACGGATGATTTTCAGCGTGACTGGCAGCGTATGCGCGCTGAGGGCGTGCACTTTCGCGAGTCGCCGCGGGAGGAAGCCTACGGCACGGTTGCCGTGTTCGAAGATCTCTATGGGAATGCGTGGGATTTGCTGCAACTGAAGAACTAGTGCATCACTCCAGGCTGCATACAGGCTCTTAAGGCCAGTCCTTGCCAGCTCTTTGTGCTCGTCGTCCCTGCGTAGGCAGGGGCCCAGTGGCGTTGTCGCCTGATTGTCGCGTTATCGCTAGTGGGTTCGCTGCGACCGAAGGGAGTCCCCGTGGGACGGCGGGCTTTCGAACCCCTGCCGGGGTCCGAGTCACCTTTCTTTGCTGGCCCAAAGAAACGTAACCCAAAGAAATGGCCTTATAAGCTCATAGCGATATGTGGGATACGAGCCTG
>JBARCX010000238.1:0-4174 GCA_049794535.1 Rhodanobacter sp. | reverse complement strand
CTTGGGCCGTCCGGATGGCAAGCAAGAAACGTTCACCAGCACAAACGGCACATGGGTCGCCGATCCGGACATCACAGATGTCCTTACTGAAGCCGACAACGCACAAGGTGTGGCGACGAGCTATACCGTTTTCATTGCAGCGCTGCGGCAGTTCGAGACTTACAGCGCGACAGGGGTGCTACAAACGGTCACCGATGCATCCGGTCAAGGCATTACGCTGACCTATAGCACTGCCTCGACCCCTTCCAGCGTAGCAGTTGCTCCGGGCTTGCTATTGACGGTAACCGACCCGGAAGGTCGCCAGCTACATTTCACCTATGACGCCTTTAGTCGTGTCAACCAGATCACCTTGCCTGATGGCGGTACGCTGATTTATACCCACGAAAGCAGTTACGGCAATCTGCTCTCAGTGCAGTACGCGGACGGCAAGACACGCCAGTACGTCTACAACGAATCCTCTCTCAATAGTGGCGCGAGTCTGCCAAGCGCTTTGACTGGACGTATTGACGAGGCCAGTGCGCGCTATGAGAGCACGACCTATAACGGTAACGGCCAAGCGATCCTCTCAAGTCTTGTCGGTGGGGCGAATGCGACGCAGATCACCTACAACAGCAATGGCACAGCTACGATTCAGTACCCGCTGGGTACCAGCGTGATCATGGGGTTCGCCACGATCAGTGGCTTGACCCGAGTGGCGAGCATGAATCAGCCCTGTGGTCCGCAGTGCGATCAACCGTGGAAAACCCGCACCTACGACGCCAACGGCAACCCACTGTCGTCGACGGACTTCAACGGCAACACCACCGCCACCACCTACAACAGCGTCAACCTGCTAACCCAACAAATCGACGCCCAAGGCCAGCCCACCCAACGCACCACCAACACCACCTGGAACACCACGCTGCGCGTGCCGCTCTTGCGCACCGTACTCAACGCCAGCGGCACAGCGGTGACGCAAACGGGGTGGACCTACAACACCACCGGCCAAACCTTGGCCCGCTGCGAGATCGATCCCACCCAGGCCGCAAGCTACACCTGCGCTGCCACTGGCACCGTGCCCACTGGCGTACGCCGCTGGACGTACACCTACTGCACCGCCGTCGACACCGTGCAGTGCCCGTTGGTCGGTCTGCTACTCAGCGTCACCGGCCCACGCACCGATCTCACCCAGACCACCACGTACAGCTATTACCTGAGCAGCAGCGCGACCAGCTGCGGCACACCGGGTGCAGCCTGCCATCAGGTGGGCGATCTGTATCAGGTCACCGATGCGCTGGGTCACGTCACCACCCTCGTCTCCTACGATGCCGATGGCCGCATCACACGCACGACCGACGCCAACGGCGTCAACACCGATCTCACCTATACCCCGCGTGGCTGGCTGGCCACGCGCAGCGTGGGTGGGGCGACGACGAGCTTCGGCTACACCCCGTACGGCGCGGTAGCCACCGTCACCGATCCCGATGGCGTGATCACCACCTATGGCTACGATGCCGCCCATCGCCTGACCAAGATCACCGATGCACTGGGCAACTACGTTCAGTACACCCTCGATGCCGCCGGCGACAAAACCGCCGAACAGGTCTACGACAGCACCGGCACGCTGCATAAAAGCCTCAGCCGCAGCTACAACACACTCGGCCAACTCACCGCCACGGTGGATGGCCTCAGTAACACCGTGTTCAACGCCGGCTACAGCGACAGCTACGACGCCAACGGCAACCTGGTGCACAGCGCCGATGCCTTAGGCTTCCAGCGCAAGCTCGGCTATGACGCACTGAACCGTCTGGCTAGCACCATCGCCAACTACAACGGCAGCGATACCGCCACCCAGAACACCACCACCGGTTACGGCTACGACAGCCTGGATCGACTCACCCAGGTGACCGACCCCAGCAACCTCGCCACCACGTATCAGTACAACGGCCTGTCCGATGCCATCGGCCAAACCAGCCCCGACACCGGCAGCACTACCCGCACCGTCGATGCCGCTGGCAACGTACTGACGAGCACCGATGCCAAAGGCATCACCGCCGTTACCACCTACGACGCGCTTGATCGTCGGATCAGTGTCAGCTACCCCGACACCACCCAGAACCTCACGCTCACCTACGACGAAGCGAACAGCGTCACCGGCTGCGCCAGCTCCAACCCGATCGGACGCCTGACCCGCCTCGTCGAGAACAGCGTCACCAGCGTGTACTGCTACGACGCGCGTGGCAACGTGATCCAGAAACAGCAGATCACCAGCGCCGGCACCGACACCACGGCCTACACCTACACAACAGCCAACCGCCTCAGCGGTATCACCTATCCCAGCGGTAGCCAAGTCGCCTATAGCCGCGATGGCGATGGCCGTATCCAGAGCGTAAGCCTGACCCCGGTCAACGGCACGGCCAGCGCGGCGGTGAGCAGCGTTAGCTACCTGCCGTTTGGTCCAGTGGCCAGTTACACCCTGGGTAACGGTCAAACCGTGACGCGTAGTTACGATGCCAACTACCGGTTCACGGATGTAACGAGCTCGGCGATGGCGCTTCACTTCGCACACGATGCGATGGGAGATATCACGGCCCTCGGCAACGCATCGGGCGCCAATCCAGCGACGGAAAGCTACGCCTACGATCCGCTCTACCGACTCAGCAATGTCACCGAAGCCGGTGGCACCGTCCTGGAGAGTTACACCTACAATCCGACCGGCGATCGACTGAGCAAGACCGCCTCGATCACTGAGCCGGGTACAGGCGCCTATAGCTATACCAGCGGCGCCCATCAACTGATCGGCGTGGGCAGCACCGTCCGTACCGCCGATGCCAATGGCAACACCACCAGCAGCGCATCGGGCAGCAACACGTTGGGCTTTGGCTACAACGCCCGCAATCGCCTGACGGTGGTGCAGAGCAGTGGCACCACGGTGGGCACGTATACGTACAACGCCCTCGGGCAGCGCATCGGCAAGGTTGCTTCGGTGCCAGCCGCTGTCACGGAACGTTATGACTACGGCCAAGGCAGCCATTTGCTTGGCGAGTACGGCACGACGAATCGTGATTACGTGTGGCTGGGGAGTCTGCTTGTCGCCACGGTCGATAACACGACCGTCGGGACCACCACGACAGCAACGACGAACTACGTGCATGTGGATGGGCTAGGCACGCCACGTGCGGTGACTAACAGCGCGGGCACCGTGGTCTGGCAATCAGCCTATGCGGGTAATCCGTTTGGGCAGCAACCGCCGACGTCTACGACGGGGTATGTGCTCAATCTGGGCTTCCCCGGCCAGTACTACGATGCGGAGAGCGGGCTGTACTACAACATGCACCGTGACTTTGACTCTGGCACGGGAAGGTATTTGCAGAGTGATCCGAGGGGGCTCAATGGTGGGCAGGCGAGTACCTATGCCTACGTAAATGGGAATCCGTTGAGCAGCATGGATCCGCTGGGATTGGCTGTGGGCGACGAATACGCGACGATCAATGAGGCAGGTGTCGCTGCGGTGACCGATATTCTTGGTGCTTCAATTATAAATAATCAGGAATATGCGGGGGTGGTCTACCAAAATTGGGATGGGACTTATTCCTACACAGCTCCGAATCCTGGTACTGAAAATAATTCAGACACGGGTGATGCACCTCTGTTTCATAAGGAAGTTGCTGATTACCACACTCACAGTGGAGATGATGAGGGTGGTTTGGCTGAGTGTTTTTCTGATCAGGATATCAATTCGAACAATGCAAAAGGTGAGCCCGGGTTTTTAGGTACCCCCCTTCTTGCTATCAAGCGATATGATCCAAATCCAGGCGGTGATCCATGGCTCGGAACTGTTACAACTCTTCAAAAGGGTATTTCTCCATGAAAAATAAGTTGTTTAAATTTCTAAAAATTTTATTGATTTCACCGATGCTTTTGGTCGCAGCTTGCTCTTGTGGTAAAAATTCTAGTGCTGAGCTTGGGTCGCTTCCGTCAGCTGATCTTAAGGCTGGCGGAATTGCATATGAGGCATTCAAGAGTACATTGACCGAACAGAAGGCGTATGACACTGAGCTAAGTAATTTTTCTAAATCTATAGACAATTACGACGTGGGCTTGGTGGATAATGGTGATTCGGTTACATTTATTTTTAAAATAAAATTATCTCATGGAAGAATGTTGAAGGATGGATGGTTCACCTATGCGGTTC
>JBARCX010000237.1:0-6517 GCA_049794535.1 Rhodanobacter sp. | reverse complement strand
GGGCCAGAACACTCCACGTAATTCATGACGCAGCACGTCGTCAGAGCCTTGCCCATGCTTGGACGCTGCAACGATCAGGCTAGTGCAGGCACCCATCAAGGTAAGTGCGGCAAGTATCCATAGTCGCCGCTTCAAAGCATCGTGGGACAACACCGTCACGAGATGCCCAAGCCATAGGGCGACTACAGGGAATAACGGCAGAATGTAGAAAGGCAGCTTGGAATGGGAGGCTGAAAAAAACACGAAGACAACGCCGATCCATGCCAGGAGAAAAAGTTGCGCCGGTTCATCGGCGCCGATCGTGCGCCAGTCGGATCTGTTCCAAGGCAAGAACACGGCCCACGGAAACAGACCAACGATTACCACAGGAACGAAGAACCACCATGGCTTGTCCCGGTGGTCGACAGTGCTGAGAAAACGCGTGAAGTGTTCCTTGATGAAAAAGTAGTCGAAGAAGTCGGGATGCCGATGGCAGATGGCGATGAACCACGGGGCACACGTCACCAGAAGAATCACCGCCCCCGTGAATAGCGACAGCCGACGAAGCACGGAAAAATCACGCTGCCAAACCATGTACACAACCAATGCCATGCCTGGCAGAACGACTCCGATCAGTCCTTTTGAAAGCACGGCCAGCGCCAACGCAAACCACATCCACACATTCAGCCAGGTACGGTTGTGTGCCGCGACAGGGTCGAATTGCGATACCAGAAAACACGCGACACCCACCGTGAGAAATGCTGTTACCCCTACGTCCAGGGTGTTGATATGCGAGCCCAGGGCGAACAGTAAGCTGCTCCCCAGGATCACCATGGCATAGCCACCCGCTTCGCGACCAAATAGTCGCGCGCCCGCCCAACCCATCGCCGCCATGGCCAGTAAGCCAGTTAGCGCACACCATAAACGTGCGCTCCATGGGTTGATACCAAACACCATGTAAGCGCTAGCGGTTGCCCAGTAATGCAGCGGTGGTTTGTCGAAGAAGTGGATACCGTTTAAGCGCGGTGTGATCCAGTCATGACCGACCAACATCTCGCGCGCCACTTCGGCGTATCGCCCTTCATCGGGTTCACCAAGGGAACGGTCAGCCAGGCCGCAAAACCACACGGCAAGCCATGCGATGCCAAAGCTAAGTGCGCCGAGCCTGCCGAGGCGTAAGCGCTCGCTCCAGGTTGCGTGCTCTGCGCCAGGTTGAGCAACGCCATCCATACCCATGAAGGAAATTCTCGATTGATCGATAGGGATGCCATCCCTGGGTGATGTCGTGGCCGAATGCGCACGCGCAGGCCGCACGGCGTTGACGAGCGCAATACCGTGCCCGCCGAGTAGCAGGGCTGCTCGGGAAAAAGGTTAGTCGTGGGGAGATGGTGGAAGCCGCTCAGCGAGATGACATTCATGTCACTTAGCGCTACTGACAAAGCGTGGCTAGCGGCTGTAGTAATCCAGCATACTTTGGGTATCGGGTTACTGCGGAAAGTGCATGGTCACGGTGGTGCCGACACCTGGCGCGCTATCCAGGTGGACAGATCCACCGTGCATGTCGACGATGGCCTTCACGATGGAAAGACCCAGCCCCGTACCTTGTCCAGCGTTGCGCGTTCGCGATGAACTGACCTGATAAAAACGGTCAAAGAGTTTCGGTAGGTGTTCTGCATCGATGCCCATGCCATGGTCACTGACGCGTACGGTGGTGCTGCCATCTTTATCGCTTTGCAAGCCAACCAGAACCTGGCCGCCAGCATGGGAATATCGCAAGGCGTTGGCCAGCAAGTTGACCAACGCTTGCCTGAAAAGGATCGGGTCAGCCTTGAGCGTTGCGTGTCCATCAACCAACAGACGAATGCCGTTAGCTGTGGCGCCTGGCGTCAGTTGATCCAGAACCCAGGTGCAGGCTTCACCGGCATCAAATGTCTCCCGGCGAAGCCCAAGGCCGGCATGCTCTGCACGCGCCACGAAAAGCAGATTTTCGACCAGCACACTCAGGCGGCGACATTCCTCGAGGTTTGATTCGAGTACGACGCGATAGTCCAGCCCGCTGCGCTCAGCCATCAGGCATACCTCGAGTTCACCACTCATGTTGCTCAAGGGTGTGCGCAGTTCGTGCGCGAGGTCGCTGGAGAAGCGGGAGAGCCGATTGAACGCCTCTTCAAGCCGCGTCAGCATGTCGTTGAACACCTGCACCAGTTCGCCAAGTTCATGGGGCCATGGCGCCGTGGTGGGGATGCGTGCGGACAACCGATCTGGCGTGACTTCCTTGGCGGCGCTGACAATACGCATCAACGGTGTCAAGCCGCGCGTGGCTATCCAGCGCCCAGCAAGGATCAATATCGGTGTCAGCAGGGCTAGCGCCAGCCACATAAGGCGGCGAAAGTAGGAGAGCAACTTATCGTCGCCGGTAATCCCTGCCGCAAGTTGCATGCGTAAGGGAGGTGAATTGGCGACAGGGTTCATGCGCACTGTCACTAGCGCGAATACATCAGGATCGCCGTCATCATTGATCTCCACGCGACGAACATTCTTCATCGTGAGTGGTTCGCTAGCCGCTGGGGGAAATGCTGAAACAGGTAGTCGTCCCTGCAAGCCAGGCGTCTCTCCCAACACGTGGCCATCGGCGGAAAGAAGGCGTGCCAAATACTGGCGCGGGTGGCTTTCGCCGGTTTCCTTGGATATTTCATCCAGCAATACTTCGGGCCGCCCCTGACCATCGCGGAGATCGGTTTGTTGTTCGGCTATCTTGGCTTGTAGAAAGCGCAGGTGATTCGAGTCAAAGCGGTCGGATATCTTCAAGTAGAGGATCGTTGCCAGCGACATGATCACGGCCAACGTCACCAACGTGTAGAGCATCGTCAGGCGTGCGCTGATTGAAAAGGTTCGGCCGAACACTTTAGTTTGCAGGCGCATCGAGCATGTAGCCAACACCGCGTACCGTGTGGAGTAAGGGCGCAGAGAAGGGGGTGTCGAGCTTGGTACGCAATCGACGAATCATGACATCGACGACATTGGTTTGCGTTTCGAAATAGATGCCCCAGACGCTTTCAGCAATCAACGTACGTGCGAGCACGCGGCCAGGGTGGCGTGCCAAGAGCAGCAACAGCGCATATTCCTTGGGCGTCAATTGAAGTGAGTGTCCGGCACGTTCAACGCGATGCCGAAGTAAGTCGAAAGTCAGGTCGCCGATATTGAGCATGTTGACTTCGGTTGATGGCTCGGCACGACGCGATAGGTTTCTTAAGCGTGCTACCAATTCGGCGAACGCAAATGGCTTGATCAGGTAATCGTCGCCACCCAGCTCGAAGCCACGCACGCGATCTTCCACATGATCACGCGCCGTGAGGAACAGTATCGGGGTACGAATAGACTCACTTCGCAGAGTCTTCACCACGGCCCAGCCATCGCGTCCGGGCATCATCACATCCATCACCGCTACATCGAAAACATGCTCACGCAGCAGGGTAAGTGCGGCATTTCCATCTTCCACCGCATCCACAGTGAAGCCTTGCTCAAGCAGCCCTTGCGCCAAGTAGCGCCGCGTTTTCGCCTCGTCCTCGGCTATGAGTACTCGCATGGTCAAGCAAGGCCTATGTTCAAGTAGCAAGCTCTAACTTAGGTCACTTGTCGGAGTGCTGCAAGAACGGACATCGCAGGCGGTTGCATGGAGCACGCCGCCGCGCGGTACGCGCTTATTTCGTGATCTTCATGCGATCCTTAAATGACAAAAATGTCATTCAACCGACCCGGTTCTCACCGAGGTTGTTAGGGTCTGTTGAAAGTCTTTTACCGAGGTAGGTGCGTTGGGTGACAACGCACCAACTCGTCATTGACCAGCTGTGGCGACGCTTTGTCTCAGATGAACATGCCACCGGATGCTTCGATCCGCTGTGCATTGACCCACGCATTGGCCGGAGATAGCAGCGAGGCGATCACGCCACCGATATCGTCGGGAAGACCGGTGCGACCCAGTGCGGTTTGTGAGGCAATGAAGGCATTAAGGTCAGGATTGTCGCGTACCGCGCCGCCACTGAAATCCGTTTCGATAGCACCCGGGGCGATCGCGTTTACCGCAATGCCACGTGGACCTAGTTCCTTGGCCATGTACTTGGTCAGCACTTCGATGGCGCCCTTCATCGACGCATAGGCAGCGTAGCCGGGCAGGGCAAAGCGCGTGAGACCGGTCGACACGTTCACGATGCGCCCGTGGTCCGCGATCAGCGGAAGCAACTTCTGCGTAAGGAAAAACACGCCTTTGAAATGGACGTTCATCAGTTCGTCGAATTGCGCTTCGGACGTCTGATCGATGGTCGCATGGCCGCTAATACCGGCGTTGTTGACCAGGTAATTGAAGCGGTCGCGCTGCCAGTGACGTGCCAGTACATCGCGTACTTGGTCAGCGAAAGCACTGAAGCTGCTGCTCACGCTCGCATCCAAAGGCAGTGCGACGGTGCGACGGCCGAGCTTTTCAATTTCCGCGATCACGGCTTCGGCCTCGGCGCGATTGCTGCGATAGGTAAGGATGACGTCCGTACCCTGGCGGGCGAGATGCAGGGCGGCATTTTTACCCAAGCCGCGGTTACCGCCGGTGATCAAGGCGATGGGGGTCGAGTTGCTCATGGTGCTCTCCTTCAAAGGCGTGGAATGGGTGTGTTGTGCTACGACAGGGGCTACTCTATTGATGGCTATAGGCGTGATAAATTGGCTAAATTAGATTTATCTGTTCGAAAAATACGAACAATTAAGTGTCTGGAGGCCCCATGAATCAGCTAGAGGCGATGCAGGTGTTCACCCGGGTGGCCGAGCTCACCAGCTTTACCCGCGCCGCGGACAGCCTAGGGATTCCCAAGGCGAGTGCATCCACCGCCGTGCAGCAACTGGAAGCCACACTCGGTGCGCGCCTACTGCACCGAACCACTCGACGCGTGGAATTGACTCAGGATGGACGGGCGTTCTACGAGCGCTGCAAGGATTTACTGGCAGATATGGACGAATTGCAGTCCATGTTCCAGCAGGGCACGCAGTCTCTGCGGGGGCGCATTCGCGTGGACATGCCGAGTGGTGCCGCGCGCAGCTTCATCATTCCACGGCTTCCCGCTTTCCTCGATGCTCATCCACAGCTTGAGGTAGAGCTGAGCTGTACCGATCGTCGTGTCGACTTGGTCCGCGAAGGTTTCGATTGCGTGCTGCGCGTGGGCGAGCTGGGCGATGCGAATCTGGTGGCTCGTCGGCTCGGGCACTTTCTCTGTATTAACTGCGCCAGCCCGGGGTACCTACGTCGCTACGGCACGCCACAGACATTGGATGATCTGGCGCGTCACAAGTTGATCCATTACGTACCCACGCTAGGCACCAAATCGACCGGATGGGAGTACCCCGACCGAACCGGCTACAGCAGCATGGCTATGGCAGGTGCCGTAACGGTAAATAATTCGGAAGCATACACAGCCGCATGTCTTGCCGGGCTAGGCTTGATCCAGACGCCCGCCGTTGGTATGCGGGAGCACATCGAGGAGGGACGCTTGGTGGAAGTGTTACCGCAGTATCGAAGCGAGCCTATGCCGGTGTCGTTGCTTTATGCCCATCGCCGCAATCTGTCAAAACGTGTGCAGCTTTTTATGGCGTGGATGGCGGAGACGTTGGCTCCGTATGTGATCAATACAGATTGAAGCGCGCGGCACATCACACAGAATGTAGGCTGGGATGAGCTTGCGAATCCCAGCATTGAAGCCTCTCGTGCAGGAATCGTAGCGCTTCGCCGAACGCCTCAAGTTCTCCCATAGGCTTTCATTGTCATAACAGCGTTAGAAGCTCGTAGCGAGTAATGTCTGAAACCCCATTCGTCTGGGTGGCCATTTGCTAGGAGGCTACGATGACCGCATCTGTCTTTATCGGCACCAGTGTCGATGGCTTCATTGCGCGAACCAACGGGGGTCTCGATTGGTTGCCGGAAGGCGGTGGCGAACCTCATGGCTATAACGAATTTATCGCTAGCGTCGATGCCATCGTCATAGGTCGCAACACCTTCGAAACAGTGCTTGGCTTCGATGTATGGCCGTATGGCGACAAGCGGGTTGTTGTGCTGAGTAGTCACTCTCTCGACCTATCCATGGTCAAAGACGGTGTCGTCGAACAACTGTCGGGGCCACCCGCAGAAATCGTTACGAAGCTTGCTGCTCGTGGTATCGACCACCTTTACGTCGACGGCGGCATCACCATTCAACGCTTTCTGCGCGCGGGGCTTATCAAGCGCCTCATCATTACGCGTGTGCCCGTGCTTATTGGTAGCGGCGTGCCTCTGTTCGGCACCTTGCCGCGTGACGTACGGCTGCGCCATGTAGCAACACGGCAGTACCCGAGTGGGTTGGTTCAAAGTGAGTACGTGATTGACACCTGAGTCGTTGCCAACTCAGGTGTAACAATATGGCTTTAGCGCTTGTTCAAAGCCTAGGTGAAGCATCTAAGTGCGCGTGATACAGATGGCACGCCTCACGCTCGTCATTCCGGCGCAGGCCGGAATCCAGTGGCC
>JBARCX010000236.1:0-7063 GCA_049794535.1 Rhodanobacter sp. | reverse complement strand
CCCATACACCGTGTACAACAACAACGCGGAGTATTTGATCAATAGCTTCCAGCGCCCGTCGTATTCGAAGACCGCGCCATCGTGGACCCTCGGTGCTAACTACGCGCTGAGCGACAACATGAGCGTTTATGGACGCGTCAATGACGGCGTGTTCTTCCCCGGCTTCGACGATATCGTGAACCTCCCGAGCACGCCGGTGGAGAAAATCCACAACATGGAACTCGGCTTCAAGTACCAGTCTTCGTGGCTGTTTGCCGACATCAGTGCGTATCGCCGATTGTTCTACGGTATTCCGTACTCGATCACGCTCGACACTGGACAGATCAACCTTGTTTATGGCTCCGTGACCAAGGGCCTCAACGCGCAAGTGACGGTCACGCCCTTCGAGCATTTCTCGATCGCTTTGAGTGGCAATTACATGGACGGCCATTACTCGGGTTACGACAGCTGCGTGCCCTATGTCGCTCAGAACGGCAACAACGAGTGCACCAGCATCAATGGCATGACTCTGGACCGTCAGCCGAAAATCCAGTATCGCGTGACCCCCGCCTATGAGATCCCCACCAGTTGGGGCAGCATGAAGTTCTGGTTCACCTACGAGCACATCGGTGATCGTTTCGGTGATCAGCTTGAGCAACAACCACTGGGAAGCTATTACGACCTCAGCATTGGCGCCATCGCCAATATCGGCAAGGACTGGATGTTGACCCTTCGTGGCACCAACATGACCAACCAGATCGGCATCACCGAAGGCAACGCCCGCTTGTTCGGCTTTGCCAGCGGCGGTGGCGTGATTCTCGCGCGCTCGATCGAGGGACGTGAGGTCAACTTCCAGGTCAAGTACAAGTTCTGAAGCGTTGGGTAATGAAGGTATCTTCACCCGGTAAATTACGTCCTTGTTGAGTTTCAGCAAACGTACCCCTCTCCCTCAGGGAGAGGGTGCCGGTCCCACAGGGACTTCCTTTGGGCGCAACGGATGAGGGTGCGACCAGCGCGTAACGTTATGGCTTCGTCGTACCCTCATCCACCGTGACCCGAAGGGAATTGTTGAAACTCGCCCCATACTCGCAGTCTGCTTCACGGAACGTAATTCATGTACCCATCCATCAAGCCACTAATCATCGCTGCGACTGTCATCACCCTCGCTCTGAGTGGCAACGTTGTGCTCGCCAATTCGACAGCGCAACAGGTCGACGACGGTAAACAGTATGTCGATGTACTCGACATGCATGGCGCGCCGAAGACACCCATGGATCGCAGCTTCAATATCTTTTTCGACGCGGGCTCATGGCATGGCTACAGCTTGCCTATAGCCAATGATGCGAAGACGGGCTTTTCCGGTCCGTTCGTGCACAGCCTGGGCGATGGGCAATGGATCGGTGCGCGCTTTGCCCAGTTGGCATTGCAGAACGCGGCGAGTCACCAGAGCATCGCTTTAGTCCCTGTTGATAGTCATGCTGCTCCGGGTTATCTGGTGCGCAATTTTTCCGCGCCCGGCTTGACGGTGCGCCAGACCTTGTTCTTTGCCAATTCATGGCATGCACTCGTTCGGATCGAGCTGACGTCGACCAAGGCGCAAGACATCGATCTTGCCGTCGAAGGACGTGTGATGCCTACCGCGAAAGCGGGGCTGACCAAGGTCGGTGATGCGATAGAACAAACCTTCGCCAAGTCGAACTCAAACCTCACCACACAACTTCACGTAGATGGCGTTACTTCCGATCGAATCACTTTATCGGGCGTGGACTATCGCATCGAGCTGAGCCAGCCGCTGCATCTGAAACCGAACCAAGCGACGACGCTCTATGTCGATCAATCGTTGGTATATGACGCGCGTGCGGAAACACCGCTATCTGTCGATTACGCCCATGCCTGGGCCCAAAATCGTGCGCGTTGGGCTGGCTATCTGGAAGGTGTCAAATCGAGCCAGCTTCCCGGTTTATCTGACGCGATAGCGCAAAGGGTTTCCGTCAAAGCCATGCTGACCTTGCTGGGAAACTGGCGTGCAGCACGCGGCGATCTGCATCACGACGGTGTCATTCCCTCGTACTCCAATCCCGATTTCAACGGATTCTGGGCTTGGGACTCGTGGAAGCATACCGCTGCGCTAGCTCAGTTTGCGCCAGAACTTGCACGTGATCAGATGCGTGCCATGTTCGACTACCAAGCCGTCGACGGCATGGTGCCTGACTGCATCTACCTCGATAAAGCGAACAATAATTGGCGGGATACCAAGCCACCGTTGGCTGTTTGGGCAGTGCTGAAGATTTATCGCGCAACCGGCGACAAGGCCTTTCTTGCAGAGATGTACGACAAGCTCGCGCTCTATCACCGCTGGTGGTTCAAAGCGCGCGATCACGATCACAATGGTTTGGCCGAGTATGGCTCGACCGATGGAACCAGGATTGCTGCTGCCTGGGAAAGCGGCATGGACAACGCCGTTCGCTTCGACGCTGTCAGCATGCTCAAGAACAGTGAGCACGCCTGGTCCATCAACCAGGAGTCTGTCGACCTCAATGCATATCTTTATAAAGAAGCCGTCGACCTGGCGCAGATCGCAGAGGTTCTCGGTAAAACCCAGGATCGCGAGCAATGGCTGAAAGAAGCGGCGGCGGCGAAGGTCGCTGTGCAAGCGCGCATGTTCGACAAAACGCTGGGTTATTTCTTCGACGCCAAACTGGGTAGCAACGAGCTGGTGCGTGTTTATGGTTCGGAGGGCTGGGCTCCGCTTTGGGCTGGCGTGGCGAGCCCCGAACAGGCCAAGGCCGTGACCCGCGTGATGCTTGATCCAAACAAGTTCGCCACCGTCATGCCATTTCCGACGCTCGCGAAAGACGATCCGCGATTCTCGCCGATCAAAGGTTATTGGCGCGGTCCTGTCTGGCTCGATCAGGCGTATTTCGGCGTTGAGGCCCTGAGGCGCTACGGCTACGACCAGCAGGCTAACGACATGGCTCGTCGATTGGTGCTCAACGCCAAGGGTCTAACCTGGCAAGCACCTATGTATGAAAACTACGACCCGTTGACCGGCCAAGGCTATCAGTCGCCTAATTTCAGCTGGTCTGCCGCCAGCTATCTGTTGTTGTTGCAGAAGAGGGCGAGTGAAGCGCAACCCATGACTCCGAACTGAGTAGTGGGTAAGGTTTTTCCATACCTGATCGACGCATGAGGTTTACCGGTAAATCATTTAATGGGTCTGCGCTTGAGGGCCGAGTACTCACGCCTTACGAAGGCCTTTGCGAAGGTGCAGCCAATGCAGACGCCACGGAAACAATATGCTTCTCAGTAGACTGAAGACCAAGGAAGAGCCGGCTTCGAACGGCGTTGTGCCTAAGCAGCACTACCTGATTTTAGACGGACTTCGAGGCGTGGCCGCACTCATGGTGGTGCTGTTCCATATCTGCGAGGCATATAGCCCCGATCACCCCCTGACCCAAATCATCAATCATGGCTATCTGGCCGTGGATTTCTTCTTTTTGCTGTCGGGTTTCGTGGTCGCCTACGCCTACGATGATCGATGGAAATCCATGAGCATGGTTGGCTTTTTCAAGCGACGCCTGATCCGTCTTCAACCGATGGTCGTGATGGGAATGACGTTGGGTGCCTTGTTCTTTCCCTTTCAAGCGGGCGCCGCATTTCCTCTCATCCAATCCACGCCTGCGTGGCAAGTAGCCCTCGTTATGCTGGTGGGCTACACACTGCTTCCGCTCCCTCCTGCGCTCGACATCCGGGGGTGGGGGGAAATGCATCCGCTGAATGGCCCAGCTTGGTCGTTGTTCTTCGAATACGTCGCTAACATTCTCTACGCTCTTGGTCTCCGCAAGGTATCCAATCGCGTGCTGGGAATATTGACCGTACTTGCGGCTCTGTTCCTGATGCAGCTTGCCATCTTTGGGAAACGCGGCGACCTGATTGGCGGGTGGTCGATTGACCCCGAGCAACTGCATATTGGTTTCGCCCGTTTGCTGTTCCCTTTCCTGGCGGGGATGTTGTTAATGCGCCTTGGAAAGAGCCTGCAAGTCAAAAACGCTTTTGCCGTAAGCAGCGTTCTTCTCATCGTCGCCCTGGCAGTTCCTCGGATGGGAGGCGCCGATCACCTATGGCTCAACGGACTCTATGAGTCGCTCTGTATCGTCATCATATTTCCACTGATCGTGGCCATCGGCGCGGGTGGCTCGCTCGTCACACATTCGGCAACGCGTGTGGCGAAGTGGCTAGGTGATATCTCTTATCCTCTTTACATTACGCACTACGGCTTGATCTACATCTACACTGAGTGGGTCAGCAGACACGATGCATCGGCCGCTCTCACCAAGGGCATGGGTGCTTTGGTTTTTGTTGGCGCCGTTGCTTTGGCGTACGCGTGTCTGAAGCTCTACGATGAACCTATCCGTAAGTGGCTCCAAGCCAAAGCATTCGGCCCACCGCAGAGAACAGACGTTGCGTCCACCCGCGATGAGCCGACCGTATAACAGCTAACGAATGAGTTTGCAGAAGAGGGTGGGTGAGACGCAACCCATGACTTCAAACTAATGACTCATCACATCTGGCGAAACAGATGTAGATAGTTACGGCTCACAGGTAACACCTCGGTGCGATCCCTTAAATGGATGTTCGCCGTCTCGTTGAGATTGCGTGTCACGTGGCTGATCGAGCGAAGGTTCGCTACGACTGCGCGATGGACCTGCACGAAGTGTGTGGGATCGAGCTGGGCAAGCAGTTCTTTCAATGGCATGCGGATCAATGCCTCACCCGGCTTGCCTTGATCGCCACGCCAGGCAATCAGTGTGTATTTCTCGTCAGAACGCAGGAAGTCGATTTCGTCCACCGAGATCATACGTACCGTTTGTCCGACCGATGCGCGAATCCATCGCAGCAGTGAGGGAGTACCGTCTTTGCGAAGGCGCGCCGTTAACTGCTCAAGTAGTGCCTCGGTATCGGGCGCGGGCTGTGCAGCGCGCAACCGATCTTGCAGGCGCGCCACCGTGTCGGCCAGGCGCGCAGGCTCTATGGGTTTCACGAGATAGTCGAGTGCCCCATGCTCGAAAGCCTGTAACGCGTATTGGTCGAAGGCCGTAACAAACACCAGGTGAGCACGGCGGCCGATGTAGCTCGCGGCTTCCACACCTGACAGCCCCGGCATATGCACATCGAGAAAGCACATGTCGGGCTGCTGTGCTTCGAAATGCTCTATCGCCTCGCGACCATTGCGTGCCTGGGCAACCACGTTCAACTCGGGCCACGCTTGCGCCAACATGCGCGTTAGCGCCTTGCGCAATAGCGGCTCGTCATCGGCAATCAATGCGGTTGGGCGTCGGTTTGTCATGTCGCCCTCATCATGTTGAACTCAATCATGTCGAAACTCGGCGAGCAGGGAATTCCATTTCTGCGCATACGCCGTGCGGTGCAAGTTCGTTGAGCCGCAATTGCGCCTCGTCGCCAAAGACCAGTTGCAGGCGTTCACGCAAGGTCGACAGGCCAGTGCCCAGCCCATCACCGGCACGCTGTAGTCCCACACCAGTGTCGATAACTTGCGCAAAGCATCGATCATTCCGTACTACGGCACGGACCTCGATCCGACCACCATCCTCACTTGGATCGATGCCATGACGTACGGCGTTTTCAACAAGCGTTAGCAACGTCATCGGTGGGCAGTGCAGTGTCAAGGCTGTTTCATCGGCGTGCAGTACGTACTGCAATCGATCGGGCATGCGCATGTGCATTACCTCAAGGTACGCCCGCACCAGGTCGAATTCTTGGCCCAGGGTAGTAGCCGGCTCATGCAGCCTGGGTACGGCAGCACGCAAATAGGCGATCAGGCTGCCCAGCACGTTCGACGCCTGTGCCGAGCCAGAGTCCACCAGCTCTCGCACATTGGCTAATGTGTTGAACAGAAAATGCGGCTCGACCTGCGCTTGCAGTAATCGTAGGCGCGCATTGAGCGCCTTACGCTCGAGTTCACTGCGTTCCAACTCGAAAGCCAGCGCCTGGCTGCGTGCCTCGCCGTTGATCTGGCGTACCAGTGCAGACACTGCGATCCACGGCGCGAGCAGCAGGCCGAGAAAGATCATGCTACTGACGCCGGACATACGCGCTGAGCTCTCCCAGAACGGCACCGAATCACCCGCGGTCGTCACCAGGTAGGACCCAATCACACCGGGCGGTATCACGATGGCCACCGCCAGCACCTGCAGCGGCCAATGCGCCAGCCAACGCGGCAGGCGCGCCGGCCATCGCTCGAAAATCCCGAATGCCAGCAAGGCGAGCATCCCAACGAACGTCAGGCGCCCGATCAATACGGCGTACGACGCTGTCCAGCCCGGGAGGAGCAACAAACTCAGCAGCAGGCACGCACAAAGCGTGAAGCGCAGCCGTCGCCAGCTGAAGATTCGCGCGAATCCTCGGGGTTTGAGGGAAGGGGCGTTAGGTGGCATGGCGTGACGATATTACGAATGCATGGGGGATATCGTCGTCAAACACTGGCTTCAAGCGCAGGCTTCATTGATGAATGTTGCTTCCGCGTGAGCGCCTTCACTAGTAGCCAGCAAAGCAGCGTTGACGCAACAAACCAGACCAGCGCCACGAACGCGGTGAAAGCGTGCCCGGGATTGAAGCCATCGAAGATGCTGCCTATGTGGACCATGGCATAGGTCACAGCAACCATGGCCAGCGCGCTAGCTAACGTCACCACCACACTCGTGAGCAGAAGGCGCGGAGGCCGGGTCGCAGACATGGTGCCGGGGAGACCCAGTAGCGCTCCAAGGAAGGCAGGCACTATCAGCCCGATGGAGCCTGCGTAAATGCTCAACGTCAAAAGCCCCGCGTCGTTGCCGTAGACCGCCAAATACACGACGACAGCAGGTAGCGCCAGCTGCGTGATAACCAAGACCCATGACCAGACAAACAAGGTGAGGATCAGCAATGCGCGCCAACGAAGCTCAACCGGATGGAGCGCTGGTACCTCACGCTTGCGCAGCAGACGAAAAACCAGCCACACGGGCAGCGCTGCGGAAAGTACCGTAAGTCCCCGGATAGCGATCAGGTTAACGATCACCATTAGCTG
>JBARCX010000235.1:0-36848 GCA_049794535.1 Rhodanobacter sp. | reverse complement strand
CCGAAAGCATCAAATGCGCAGCTGCCGAATCTGCAATCAACTTCGCGGGAATACCATCACGCACCAATTCCCACATGGTAAGTCGCGCCCCCTGTTGCCAGGGCCGTGTCTCACCGGCAAAAACCTGTTGGATCTTTCCGCTGGCAACACCCGCACGAATCACGCCTAGCGCCGTACCGAAACCTGCGGTAGCTAGCGAACCGGTGTTGCAGTGAGTCAGCACACCTGAATTCGGGGCAATTAATGAAGCTCCCAAATTCCCCATATGTCGGTTGGCAGCCAGATCCTCGTCCTGGATGGCCTGCGCCTCACGCTCCAGGGCTGAGGCATCAGCACCCGTGGCGATGCGCGCTTTCATGCGATCGAGTGCCCACATCAAATTGACGGCAGTGGGCCGCGCTGCGCGCAATTGCGCCAACGTGCCATCCAACGAGCCCCCCTGCTTTGCCGTCAGAGCCACACCCCACGCAGCGGCGATGCCGATAGCAGGAGCCCCGCGTACCGCGAGATCCTTGATCGCCTGTGTTACCTGGGCTGCGTCATGGCATTCGATCCACCGCTCCTCGCGGGGCAGTAAACGCTGATCCAACAGTTTTAGAGAATGGCCCTGCCATTGCACGGCGCGGATGCGGTCGTAGCGGTCGTAATCCATGCGTATGTCTTTAGTTATTTAATCAAACAAGCGTGTACAGAACTGGATTCAAACCGAGGCCGCGCCGAATACTCACGGCGCTTCGGGCATGACCAGCCACATGATCAGGTAGATCAGGATGCCGGACCCGCCTAGCAGAGTCAGGATGATCCAGCCGACGCGTACCAACGTTGGATCCCAGCCCAGGTATTCGGCAATCCCTCCGCAGACACCGGCCAACGTGCGGTCGCTGCGAGAACGATACAAACGCTTGTCCATAACAACGCCTCCGAAGGGGATATATCAGTCTCTCGCACTCAGCCATTGATGGATAGCCGGCGCTACTTCACGCTGTGCACGCCCAGATACGTAGATGCCGATGTGGCCACCCTTGAACGCAACTTCAGTGTAATCGGTAGTACCTACATGGTAGCCGAGTGCACGTGAAGCATCGGGTGGCACCAGATGATCCTGCTCGGCAAAGATGTTCAATACCGGTTGGATAACCATACCCAGATCCACGGGTTTGCCACCGATCTCCAAGCCGCCCTTTACGAGTTTGTTGCGTTGGTAAAAATTCTTGATGAACTCGCGGAACGTCTCACCTGCTTGATCGGGCGAATCGAAAATCCAGCGCTCCATGCGAAGAAAGTTCTTAAGCTCATTCGGATTGTCGAGGATGTCGACCAGACCGATGTATTTTTGCTGATTCAGACGCACCGGCTTTAGCGTGAGGTATACCCAGTTCAACAAGTCTGCTGGGATATTGCCCAGCGTATCGACGAACAAATCTGCGTCGAGATTCTGCACCCAGTGCGAAAGCATGTTGTCCGGTGTCTGAAAATCCACCGGCGTGACCATCGTGATCAGGTTCTTCACTTTCTCAGGATGCATCGCGGCATAACACAACGAGAACGTGCCGCCCTGGCAGATGCCAAGCAGGTTGATCGCATCTGTCTCGTTATATTCGCGCACAGCATCCACGCAACGGTCCAAATAACCGTTGAGGTAATCGTCAAGGGTCAACCAACGATCTGCTCCGTCGGGATAGCCCCAGTCGATCAAATAGACGTCCTCACCTTGTGCAAGCAGATTGCGCACTAATGAGCGATCAGGCTGTAGATCAGTCATCCACACGGTGTTGACCAGCGCGTAGATAATCAATGTCGGTGTTTTCGCTGTTGGCTTGCGATCACCCTTCATATGCCAGACGGTGAGCTTGTCCTCGCTATATACCTTCTCGCGCGACGTGTTGGCGTATTCCGGCTCGTCCAGGTCACGCAGATGGGTCATGCCTGCAACAAGCTTGCGCTGGAAAGTCTTGATCTCCTCCAGCGCCTTCAGGGGGTCGATGTGCAATGGCGTTTGCATGGTGTCTCCTTACTTCCGTGTCCGCGCGGTGGCTCGGCTAGCAGAGCGATTTCGCGACTTGGTAGCCGCTACTGTCGGCTTGGCGGAGCTCTTGGTCGATGTCCCGCTTTTCGATGGAGCTGCCTTCGCTACGGGTGCTTTTGCAGCAGGCGCCTTTGCAGCTGCTGCCTTTAGGGGCGTAACAACAGCTGCATTTCGCTTCCGCTTGAGTTCCGCCACTTCACGCCGCAATTCCTGCATGCGCTGGCCAAGACTCGCTACTTCGCTACGCGTCGGCATACCAAGTTCACGACAAAACCGCTCGGTTTCTTGCTGCTGCAGATGGCGCACATGCATTTGCGCATTAACCATTGCGCCATAGGCTTCGCGAAACTCATCCGACAACGCGATCTCGGCATATGCCTCTTCTGCGGCATCTACCCACACATCGTAAAGAGCCTTGAGCGATTCGATCGGCTGACCATGCTCACTGCGATAGGCGAGCTTCGCCTGCATGCGCTCGACACCTTGGGCGTTAGCTCGCTGGATCAACGCCTGATAGCGCGCTGAGGTTTCCAAATATTCGAGCATGGCTTTGGACAGGGCTTGTTGCTGCAACTGCTGCTCACGGGTGAAACCCAATGGAGCCATGGCTCCAGACCCGTGCAGATCGGCAAATCCGCCTTGCTGTGCTGCCTGCAACCATTGCTGCCATTGCTGGGCAAATCCTTGTGCTCCTCGTTGGTCGATACCAGCGAATGCGTTCGCGAATGGCTGCGCTCCACTGCCAAATAATTGCTGCAGCTGTTGTTGCCAGTCCGGTGTCGTTGCCGCCGGGCCGACGACGGCACCTTGCATCCAGTCGAGAAACCCTTTCAGACCAGCCGTGCTACGCGCGAGCAGATCGTCAGCCGGTGACCGCGGAGGCGCAGCGAACATCGACGGGGGGGTGGCACCACCTCCCGCCTGTTGAAATTGGCGCATCCACGTGTCCCAGGATTGCTGGGCAAACGTCTGGTAATCCTTGATCGGGTCAGCCATCACAAACTCCATATGCATCGTCTCATTGCATCGTAGCAAATGGGTGCTGCGCGGAATGACCAATGCATAAAGCACAAGGCCCGACATCGCTGCCGGGCCTTGTATGAACTACATACTGAACAACTTAGGCACCGGTGCCTTCGTCTTCCGTCACGGCCTTCATGGACAGGCGGATACGGCCCTGCTTGTCCACTTCCAGCACCTTGACCTTGACGATATCGCCTTCCTTGAGCTTGTCGGAGACCTTCTCCACGCGCTCACTGGAAATCTGCGACACGTGCACCAGACCATCCTTACCCGGCATGATCGTGACGAATGCACCGAAATCCATCAGCTTGGCGACCTTACCCTCGTAGATGCGGCCCGGCTCGACGTCGGAGACGATCTGCTCGATACGCTTCTTCGCGGCATCGGCAGCTTCGCGGTTGACCGAGGCGATAACCACGGTGCCGTCGTCGCTGATGTCAATGGTGGCACCGGTTTCCTCGGTGATCGAACGGATGGTGGAACCACCCTTGCCGATCACTTCGCGGATCTTGTCCGGGTGGATCTTGATGGTGAGCAGGCGCGGGGCGTACTCGCTCATCTCCGTACGCGACGTGCTGATCACCTTGGCCATCTCGCCGAGGATGTGCAGACGACCGCGCTGAGCCTGAGCCAGGGCCACCTTCATGATCTCTTCGGTGATGCCGTCGATCTTGATGTCCATCTGCAGCGCGGAAATGCCATCGGCACTACCGGCCACCTTGAAGTCCATGTCGCCGAGGTGATCTTCGTCACCAAGGATGTCGGACAGCACGACGAAGTCGTTGCCTTCCTTCACCAGGCCCATAGCAATACCCGCCACCGGTGCCTTCAGTGGCACGCCGGCGTCCATCATGGCCAGCGAGGAACCGCACACCGACGCCATCGAGGAGGAGCCGTTCGACTCGGTAATTTCCGAGACCACGCGCACCACGTACGGGAACGTATCCATGCCCGGCTTGACGGCCTGCACGCCGCGCTTGGCGAGACGACCGTGGCCGATTTCGCGACGCTTCGGCGCACCAAAGCGACCGGCCTCACCCACCGAGAACGGAGGGAAGTTGTAATGGAACAGGAACGGATCCTTCGATTCGCCTTCCGGCGCGTCGATGATCTGCGAATCGCGTGCGGTACCGAGGGTAGCCACCACCAGCGCCTGCGTTTCACCACGGGTGAACAGTGCCGAGCCGTGGGTACGTGGCAGCACGCCCACGCGTACGGTGATCGGACGCACGTCGTCGAGCTGACGGCCGTCGATGCGCACCTTGGTCTTCAACACGCTGTCGCGCATGGTGTGGTATTCGAGTTCGGCGAACTCTTTCCCCAGATCGGCTGATGACCAGCCATTCGTTTCGGCCTGGGCCTTGAGCGACTCCAGCACGTCGGACTTGATCGCGGAGATCGCATCGCGGCGCTGCAGCTTGTCACGCACCTGGAAAGCTTCTTCCAGCTTGCTACCGACGGCACCCTTGAGGCCCGCAACCAGCGACTCGTTACGAGCCGGTGCCTGCCAGTCCCACGACGGCTTGGCAGCTTCAGCGGCCAGTTCGGCGATCGCACGGATGGCGACCTGCATCTGCTGGTGACCGAACATCACGGCGCCGAGCATCACATCCTCGGACAGCAGCTGCGCTTCGGACTCCACCATCAACACCGCACCCGAGGTACCGGCGACGACCAGATCCAGAGCAGAGGTCTTCAGCTCGGTGGTCGACGGGTTCAACAGATACTGGCCATTGGCATAGCCAACACGAGCGGCGCCGATCGGGCCCTTGAACGGGATGCCAGCCAGGCTCAGCGCGGCGGACGCGCCGAGCAACGCCGGGATATCGCCATCAACCTCAGGGTTGAGCGACAACACCTGCGCGATGACCTGCACTTCGTTCTTGAACTCTTCCGGAAACAGCGGGCGCACCGGGCGATCGATCAGACGCGAGGTCAGCGTCTCTTTCTCGGTCGGGCGACCTTCGCGCTTGAAGAAACCGCCCGGAATGCGGCCGGCGGAATAGAACTTCTCTACGTAGTCGACGGTGAGCGGGAAGAAATCCTGCCCTTCGCGCGGCTTGGCAGCGGCAACAGCGGTGACCAGCACCACGGTGCCGCCCATGCTGACGACAACGGCACCAGACGCCTGGCGGGCAATTTCGCCCGTCTCCAGTGTGACTTCGTGATTACCGTACTGGAATGACTTGGTTACTTTCGCCACGTTGATGTCCTTGGTGCGATTAACGACGTAGGCCGAGGCGTTCGATCAGGGTCTGGTAGCGAGCGAGATCGCGATCCTTGAGATACGCGAGCAAGCTCTTGCGGCGGTTTACCAACTGCAGCAGGCCTCGGCGGGAATGATGATCCTGCTTATGATCCTTGAAATGACCTGTGAGGTGGTCAATACGGGCCGACAGCAGGGCAACCTGGACTTCCGGCGAGCCGGTGTCGTTCGGCACGCGGCCGAAATCAGCAATGATCTTGCTGGTCTGTTCTACGGTGAGGGACATGAGTATCTCTTCCTTAAAAGCGGATGCGGAACTTGAGCAACATCACCGCACGATGGCGTTGCGCAAGCTCCGCTTGAGTTGAATGAAAACACTGGAACAAGCGGCGTATTGTAGCGAGCCAGGGCGCTCTACAACAAGTGTGAAGGCGTCCCAGGTCAGACTTTAGGTAAATTGAAACCACGCAGGATGCGTAAACGCCCCTCCGCATCAGGCTCAATCAAGGCCTGTAAACGCCCGTCATCGGTGTAGGCAGCACAACGCCCCTGGCCCGGCTTACCCGGCCACGGAATCTGGCGCCCCTGTGAGACGGCAAAGCTTTGCTCCGCGTCCAAATGCAACGCCGGCAAGTCAGCAACTCCAGCGGACAGTGGCAATACCAGGGATTCCAGTACCTTGTCGCCCTGCCCTGCTGCCTGCTGCAATTGCTCGAGCGTCACCATGACCGGCTCACGGAATGGCTCGACCCACAACCGTCGCAGTGCCGTCAGGTGCGCACCACAGCCCAAGTCCTCGCCCAGATCCACAGCCAGGCTGCGCACATACGTGCCAGAACCGCATTCGACGTAGAGGCGTAACGTATCGCCTGTGTGATCAAGCAAATCGAGCCGGTAGACCTCGACTTCACGCGCAGGCACCTCAACCGCTTCGCCACGCCGAGCCTTGAGGTACAGCGGCTCGCCGTCCTGTTTCAGCGCCGAATACACCGGGGGCACCTGCACAATACGACCGCGCAACTTGCTCAGGGCAGCATCGATAACCGCCACGTCTAGCTCGGGCACCAGCCGCTGGGCGACAACTTCACCCTCTCGATCCGCCGTGGTGGTGGTGACCCCGAGCTGACATTCAGCGACATAGGCCTTACGCGAGCCCAGCAGGTTGCCAGCAAGCTTGGTGCCTTCACCGAAACACAGAGGGAGGAGACCTGTAGCTAACGGATCTAACGCACCGGTATGGCCACCTTTGGCGGCACGCAGTAAGCGTCGAGCGGCCTGCAATGCCTGGCTGGAGCTTAGTCCCAGTGGCTTGTCGAGCAGCAGAATACCGTGCAGATCGCGAAAACGAATGCGGTGGCGGTATTGGCTCATAGATAGAGCAGCAAAAAGTACAAGAACTCAGCCAGCGTCTTCATCATCAGAGGCAGGGCCGGGGGCATTTTCCCGCAGCAGCGCGTCGATCCGCTCGCCCTTGTCTACCGAGTCGTCGTACTTGAAGCTCAATTCGGGCACGCGACGCAGGCGCATGCTGCGCGAGAGTTCACGACGAAACTCGAAGGCCAGCTCCTTGAGTGCCTTCATGGCCTCAGCAGAACGCTCCGGCTGTAGCGCAGTGACCCAAACCTTCGCCCAATCCAGGTCGCGGGAAACCTCCACGTCCGACACGCTTACCGACGGCAGCCCGTGATCGCGCACGGCAGCATGAACCAACAAACCTATTTCGCGGCGCAATTCAGCGCCTACACGGTCGGTACGTTTGAAATCGCGTGAAGGCATGACGCACTCCTGATGAACAATGGCGGCCGGCACTCGCCAGCCCTGAAACACAGCGAGCGATGTGGGTTTGCCACACCGCTCGCTGTTGCAACGACTGCGCTGTTGAACAGCAACACGCCACTTTTACAGTGTACGTGCAACCTCGATACGCTCGAAGCACTCGATCTGATCGCCGGCCTTGACGTCGTTGTACTGCTTCACGGCGATACCGCATTCCATGCCGTTGCGCACTTCATCGACAAGATCCTTGAAGCGACGCAGCGACTCCAGCTCACCCTCGAAGACCACCGTATTGTCGCGCAATACGCGGATGGGCTTGCTGCGCTTGACGTTGCCCTCGATGACCATACAGCCCGCCACCGCACCGAACTTGGAGCTACGGAACACTTCGCGCACCTGTGCGACACCAATGATCTCTTCGCGGATCTCGACACCGAGCAGACCCGAAGCAGCCTGCTTCACCTGATCGATGACGTCGTAAATGATCGAGAAGTAGCGTACGTCGAGGCCAGCGGTATCGATCACCTTGCGCGCCGAAGCGTCAGCACGCACGTTGAAGCCGATAACGAGTGCCTTGGAAGCCACTGCCAAGGTAGCGTCGGACTCGGTGATGCCACCGACGCCGGCCGCAATCACATTCACCTTCACATTCTCGTTGCCGATCTGGCTGAGCGACTCGCGCAATGCCTGCACGGAGCCCTGCACATCGGCCTTGACCAGAATGTTGAGCGTCTGCAAATCGGCGCCCTGACCCATCTGCGCGATGATGTCCTCAAGACGATTAGCCTTGCTGACCATGCGCGTCTCGCGGCGCTTCAACTGACGCTCGGCGGCCACTTCGCGTGCCAGCCGTTCGTCGGCCACCACCACGAAATCATCACCCGACTCAGGCACACCAGACAAACCGAGCACCTGAACCGGAATCGACGGACCAGCTTCCTGCACGGTCTTACCGGTTTCGTCGACGAGTGCACGCATGCGGCCGTATTCGATACCGCACACCACGAAGTCGCCGCGCTTCAGCGTGCCCTGCTGCACCAGTACGGTGGCAACCGGGCCACGACCACGGTCGAGGCTCGACTCGATCACGACACCGGAGGCCGGACCGTCTACGACAGCCGTCAGCTCCATCACCTCGGCCTGAACCGAGATCGCATCGAGCAGATCATCGATACCCATACCGGTCTTGGCCGACACCGCCACGAACGGCGTGTCACCACCCCATTCTTCCGGGATGACTTCGAGAATGCCCAGTCCCTGTTTGACGTGGTCAGGATTCGCGTCCGACTTGTCCATCTTGTTGACCGCGACGATCAGCGGCACCTTGGCGGCGCGCGCATGCTGCACGGCTTCGGCAGTCTGCGGCATCACACCGTCATCGGCGGCCACCACCAACACCACGATATCCGTGGACTGCGCACCGCGGGCACGCATCGAGGTGAATGCGGCGTGGCCTGGGGTGTCGAGGAAGGTGATCACGCCCTTCGGCGTTTCCACATGATAAGCACCGATGTGCTGGGTAATGCCGCCGGCTTCGCCAGAGGCGACCTTGGTGCGACGGATGTAATCCAGCAATGAGGTCTTGCCGTGGTCGACATGGCCCATGATGGTGACCACCGGCGGGCGTGAGGTCTTCTCGCCTTCCAGCTCAGCATTCTGGGTATGCGCGGCCAGCGTCGCCTCGGCATTGTTCTGATCAGCGGCAACCGGCGTATGGCCGAGCTCTTCCACCACCAGCACGGCGGTATCGTGATCGATCGTCTGGTTGATGGTCGCCATGACGCCCATCTTGAACAATGCCTTGACGACCTCCGAACCCTTGACGGCCATCTTCTGCGCGAGCTCGGCAACGACGTTAGCGTCGCCTACCACGACCTCGCGCACCACGGCAGCGGTCGGACGGGTAAACCCGTGCGGGCCACTTGAAGCCGAACTACTACTGGCACTGCGGAATGTATCGCGGCCACCGCCCTTACCCGGCTTGCCACGCTTACTGGAACGTCGCGCGCGATCGGCGTCACTCAGATGCAGCTCACCACCGGCAAAACGCTTGCCGCCGGGGCCTTCGTCACGATCACGCCCATGCCGCGGCTTGTTGGCGTTACGGTTAGCATCGCCGCTCGGCGCTGCTGCGCTTGTGCCAGCGGCAGCTGCTGGTGCAGGCGTTGGTGCCGGCGCAGGCGTTTGGACCGGCTTTGCGACAGGAGCGGCAGGTACGATGACCACCTTCTTCTCGCGTTTACGCGGCTCATGGATGCGCGGCAGGATCATACCCAGCGAGTTCTGATCGATGCGCTGTATTGGCTGCGGCTCAGCCACGACTTTACCCGGCGAAGCAACCGGCTCCGGCATAACCATCGGTTCAGCTACATCCACTACGGGTTCCTCGACTTCAACTTCTTCAGCAGCGGCATGGGCATGAGCAAGCGCTGCCTCAGCAGCAGCCTCTGCCGCGATGCGCTGTTGCTCGGCTTCCGCCTGGCGCTGCTGCTCTTCTTCGCGACGCGCGGATTCTTCGTGGCGACGATGGTCAGCCGCGCTGCGCTCGTGCTCTTCATGCTCACGCTGCTGCTGCGATTCGGCCAGCTTGCGTACGGCATCTTCGCGCTCGGGTTCAGCGTTAGCTTCTTCCGCAATCACGCTGCGTTTGACGTAGGTGCGCTTGGCGCGCACTTCCACGTTCACCGTCTTGGCGCTGCTAGCTGCACCGCGACCGCCTGGGGTGGAAACCTTTAGCTCACCCACTGTGCGACGCTTGAGCGTGATCTGCCGCGGCGAGCTGTCCTCGACCTCGGCGAGTGCCTCGCCTTTGCCGTGGGTGCGACGCAGGAAGCCAAGCAGCTTCACCTTCTCGGTGCTGCTGATGACCTGCTCCGGATCGGAGAATTTCATGCCTGCTTCGCCAAGCTGTCCAAGCAGCTTGTCGACCGGCATACCCAGAACCTGGGCAAGTTGTTTGATCGTGACGTCCGACATCGTGTTCTTTCTCCGCCGTTCCCGCGCTTATCGTCCGTGCGGCCTAACCAGCACGGCAACCTCCATCCATGGTGGAAGACTCCACAGAGCCTCCCTCGGCGCGCCCATCCAGGGCGCGGCCGTTCTCGCGGTTAGCCGCCCTTCTCCAGGCGAGCGATCATCGGCGCACGCGCAGCCATGATCAGCGCCGCAGCACGCTCTTCGTCCATGCCATCAATGTCGATCAGGTCGTCCACCGCGAGGTCGGCCAGATCATCCACCGTACTCACGCCGCGTGCAGCCAGCGCGAAAGCGGTTGCTTCATCCATACCACCAAGCCCCAGCAGCTCTTCAGAGGGCTGGTGCTCGTCAATGTTCTCTTCCACGGCCAACGCCTCGGTGAGCAAGGCATCACGGGCACGTGCGCGAAGCTCTTCAACGATGTCCTCGTCGAAGCCTTCCACGGCGAGCAGCTCAGCACTGGGCACGTAGGCGATTTCCTCGACGCTGGAGAAACCTTCCTGCACGAGAATGTTGGCGATTTCCTGGTCCACTTCCAGCTTGTCCATGAACAGCTGACGCGCGGACTCCTGCTCGGCTTCGCTCTTGGCGGTGACCTGATCCTGGGTCATCACATTGAGCTGCCAGCCGGTAAGCTTGCTGGCGAGGCGCACATTCTGGCCGCCACGACCGATGGCCTGGGACAGTTTGTCCTCTGCCACGGCGATATCCATCGAGTGCTTTTCTTCGTCCATGATGATGGACTGCACCTCCGCTGGCGCCATCGCATTGATGACGTACTGGGCCTGGTTTTCGTGCCACAGGATAATGTCGACGCGCTCACCGTTGAGCTCGTTCGACACAGCCTGTACACGCGAACCGCGCATACCGATGCAGGCGCCGATGGGATCCGTGCGACTGTCGTGTGCGACCACGGCAATCTTCGCGCGATCGCCTGGATCACGAGCACAGCCCTTGATCTCGACCAAACCCTGGCCAACTTCCGGCACTTCGAGCTTGAACAATTCGATCATGAACTCCGGTGCAGCACGCGACACGAACAGCTGCGGGCCACGTACTTCGGAACGTACTTCGAAAAGGTAGCCGCGGACGCGGTCGCCAACGCGGGCCGATTCGCGAGGAATCGTCTTGTCGCGCGGGATAAAGGCCTCGGCATTGCTGCCCAGGTCCAAATAGACGTTGCCACGCTCAACGCGCTTGACGATACCGGTAACCAGTTCGCCGACGCGATCCTTGAACGCATCGACCACCTGCTGGCGTTCGGCTTCGCGCACGCGCTGCACGATCACCTGCTTGGCGGCCTGCGCGGCGATACGGCCAAACTCAGCGTTCTCGACCTGCGTTTCAATGAACTCACCGATCTGTGCGTCTTCGCGCTCATCCAGCGCATCCATCAGGCGCAGCTGGAAGAAAGGCGATTCCATCTCACCATCGTCGGCGATAATTTCCCAGCGACGAAAGGTCTCGTAGTCACCGGTCTGACGGTCAATCGACACGCGGACTTCCGGATCTTCGTCCGGATAACGCTTCTTCGCGGCTGAGGCCAGCGCGGCCTCCATCGCCAGGAAGATCACATCGCGCGGCACGCCTTTCTCGTTGGCTACCGCATCGACCACCAGCAGAAGTTCTTTGCTCATTTGCAACCACTCCGTAGACGCCAGCCGGCGCCCCATCGCTAGATTGATTATTTCGGGGCCTTCTTGCCCGTCGTCCCGGCTTTGCCACTACCGCGCTTGGGCTGCGGCACATAGCCGAGCGCTGCCCAATCCGGCACTACACGTGCGCTTTCCACTGCCACGTGATCGAACTCGAAAGTCTTACCTTCAGCTTCCAGCGAAATACGCTCGCCATCCACTGCTGCTACTTTGCCGCGCAGACGACGACGTCCCTCGATCGGCGCCTTCAACAGCACTTTCACTTCCTGCCCCGAAACTTTTGCAAACTGCTCGGCCGTGAACAATGGCCGATCAATTCCGGGCGAAGAAACTTCCAGTACGTAATGCCCTGGAACCGGATCTTCAACGTCGAGTAGCGCCGACAACTCGCGGCTGGCCGACTCGCAATCTTCAACGTTAACCTCACGCCTCTCTTCACCTTTATCTGGAATGTCCAGATAAACCCGCAGGGTACTCTGCCCATGCGACGGGGTGAACTCCACACCGAGACACTCCAGCCTAAGATCGGCCAGAACCTCAGTAAAACGTAGTGCCAGTGCCTGCGTATCCATGTTCTTCTACCGTCGCCAGAAACAAAAAATGGGCTCAAGCGGCCCATTCCCTTATCTCGCCGATGTCCCGACCCTTCCAGGCCCTTTCCGGTGCCGTCATCGTATCGCCAAGGCAACACGAGACGTAGCACAACGCATCCTTGCGCCCAACAAAAAAGCCTCACGAGGAGGCTTTCTTGTCCAAGAAAGTCCTGGTAGCGGGGGCAGGATTCGAACCTGCGACCTTCGGGTTATGAGCCCGACGAGCTGCCAGACTGCTCCACCCCGCATCAGAGTCCGCAAAGCATAACGAGATGGCCGGTTTCTTGCAAGCATTTCCGACCAATTCGTCCAACTTTTGTGCATCGTCATGACATGACGATGCAGTAACACAACCGACAAACGCCTGCTTGCACCAATTCAATAGCGGGCCCCAGTACAGACCCAATGCAAGGAGCATCAAAGCATTGAGCGACAACACCACACGCAACGTGGCGTCGGCCTGCACTTTCACCTCAGTGCCGTCGACAGGCTTGTCGAAATACATCACTTTGACCACGCGCAAGTAGTAATACAGGCCGATGATCGCAAACACCGCGCCGACAATCGCCAGCCACATCATGCCGGCGTGGATGGCAGCCTGTAGCACCAACAACTTAGCGAAGAAGCCGAACATCGGCGGCACGCCGGCCAGCGAAAACATAGCAAGCATCATCAGGAACGCCATCCACGGCGAGCGCTGATTGAGGCCCTTGAAATCGTCGATCTCTTCGCACTCAAAACCAGAGCGCGCCAGCGCCAGGATGACACCGAAAGCTGCCGTACTCATCAGCGCATAGCTGATCGCGTAGAACATCGCTGCGGCATAACCTTCCGGACCGGCATTGACCAGGCCAAGCAGTAAGTAGCCCATGTGCGAAATGGTCGAATAGGCCAACAAGCGCTTGAGGTTGCTCTGCACGATCGCTACAAGATTACCAATCGCCAGCGACAGCACTGCGAGCACGGCCAGCATCATCTGCCAGTGCTGCGACAGGTCGCCCATACCCGTTTCGAGCAGACGATAAGCCATACCAAACGCGGCCAGCTTGGGTGCCGAACCAACAAAGGCGGTTACCGCTGTCGGTGCACCTTGGTAAACGTCCGGAATCCACATGTGGAACGGCGCTGCGCCAAGCTTGAACGCAATGCCCACGATCATGAAGATCATGCCGAACAGCAACAGGTGTGGCATCGAGCTGTGCAGCGCAGCGCCATGCAACTGAGCAAGGCTCAGCGTGCCAGTAGCGCCGTAGACCATCGACATGCCATACAACAGCATGCCCGACGCCAGCGCACCCAGCACGAAGTACTTAATGGCCGCTTCGGAAGACAGGCGCGAATCGCGATTTAACGCGACCAGTGCATATGAGGACAGCGTCAGCAACTCGAGTCCCAGGTACACCATGATCAGGTTGCCGGCCGAAACCAGCAGCATCACGCCGATAACAGCAAAGATCATCAGCGTATAGAACTCACCGATGAACAACTTACGGTCGGTCAAATAAGGGCGGCCATAAATGAACACCAGCACCGTGCACAGCAGCGCGAAGACTTTGAGGATTTCAGACACCCCGTCGCGCACAAACATGCCATTGAAAGCAGTGACTGGAGTAGCCGGCTGGCCGGCAACCACCAAGTAAATCGCCACCAGCAACACGACGATGGATATCCAGTGCAGCAAGCCGCGCTGCTCGGGCTTCATGAAAGCGTCCATCAGCAGCAGTAAGCACGCCACCGCTACCAGATAGAACTCCGGTAGCAGGACAAGGATGTCATTCAGAGTCGGCATGGTCGCTCTCGATCAGATCTTATGGATGGCCAACTGCTGCACCAGCTGCGTCACCGAGCTGTCCATCAGGCGTACCAACGGTTCAGGCCACACGCCAACGATCAGCACCAGCGCAGCGAAGGCTGCCAGCACGAAGGTCTCGCGGCCATTGATGTCCTTCATTTCAGCCACGTGCGGGTTGGTGATATCACCCCACAACACGCGTTTGACCATCCACAGCGTGTAAGCCGCGCCGATGATCAGCGTGAAAGCGGCAAACAGCGCAATCCACGGATTGGCACTAAAGCTGGCCAGGATCACCATGAACTCGCCAACGAAGCCGCTGGTACCCGGCAGACCGCAGTTAGCCATGGCAAACAGCACGTAGAAGAAACCGAACCACGGCATGACGTTGATCACGCCGCCGTAGTCTTTGATCATGCGGGTGTGCAGGCGGTCGTACATCACGCCAATGCAGGTAAACATCGCGCCGGAGATGAAGCCGTGCGAAATCATCTGCACCATCGCGCCCTGCATGCCCAATCGCGCTGCATCGACATTACCGAGCTGACGTGCCAGCAAGAATGCGATGAAAATACCCAGCGTGACGAAGCCCATGTGAGCGACTGACGAATATGCCACCAGCTTCTTCATGTCCTCCTGCACCAGCGCGACATAGCCGATGTAGACCACGGCGATCAGGCTGAGCAGCACGATCAGCCACGCGAAATGCTCGGCGGCATCCGGCACGATCGGCAACGTGAAGCGAAGGAAACCGTATCCGCCGATCTTCAGCATCACCGCTGCCAGCACCACGGAACCGCCAGTCGGCGCCTCCACGTGGGCATCCGGCAACCAAGTGTGCACCGGCACCATCGGTACCTTCACCGCGAAAGCAATCAAGAACGCGAAGAACAACCAGCTCTGCTCCTGCATCGTCAACGGCAACGCCGCCAGCGTGTGCAGGTCGAACGTGCCCGCCTTCAGGTACAGATAGATCAACCCGATCAGCATGAAGATCGAGCCAAGGAAGGTGTAGATGAAGAACTTCAGCGTGGCATAGACGCGACGTGGACCACCCCAGATGCCGATCAGGATGAACATCGGGATCAGCATCGCCTCGAAGAACACGTAGAACAGTAACGCGTCCGTGGCACAGAAAACACCGATCATCAGGCCTTCGAGCACCAGCATGGCGGCCATGTACTGGTGCGGCTTGTCCTGGATGACTTCCCAGGCACCAACGATCACCAGAATGCCGACAAACGTGGTGAGCAAGATCAGCGCCACCGAGATGCCGTCCACGGCCAGACCGTAGTGCACGTTGAGCGCGGAGATCCACAGATGGCTTTCAGCCAACTGCATACCACCGGAAGCCGCATTGTATTGCGGCAACAGGAACAGGCTCACCGCGAAGGTGAGAATGGCCATCAGCAAGGCGAGCCAACGTGCTGTATTGGGACGGCTAGAGCCGGCCAATAGCACCGGCACGGCACCTAGGATGGGTAGCCAGATCAGCAGGCTGAGCAAGTGATTGAACATGTGTGCTTGCTTCCCTTATTGCCCAGTCAGCCAATACCCGCCAAGTAGCAGGATCAGACCAATAATCATTGCGAAGGCGTAGTGATAGAGATAGCCGGACTGCAGGCGGCGCATGCCCAAGGCAATACGCTGCACCACACTCGTCGAGCCATCGATCAACACGCCATCGATCACTGCGGCATCACCGCCCTTCCAGAACAAGCGGCCCAGTTTCACGCCGCCCTTCGCGAACACCGCGAAGTAAACGTCGTCGACCCAGTACTTGCGATCGAGGATGATCCACAACGGCTTCAGCGCGCTCTTGATCTTGTCGGCCAACGGCAGGTTGAACAGATAGATATAGGTCGTGATAACGAACGCGATGAGGATCAACAAGAACGGCAGCTGCATGAAGCCATGGAGTGCCATCTCAAGCGCACCGTGGAATTCCTGCCCCATCTCACCGAGCACATTGTTCGCCTCGTTCACATGGATCGCACCACCAAACCAATCACCGAACAACACCGGCTGGACCGTGAAGAAGCCGACCAGCAACGATGGGATCGCCAACAGCACCAGCGGCAGAGTTACCACCCACGGCGATTCCTGCGGCGGGTGATGCAGTACGCCCTGCTCATGATGATCGTGATCGTCATGATGCTCGTCGTGATGGCCATGGCCATGGCCATGGCCGTGATGCTCGACGACCTTGAAGCGTTCCTTACCGTGGAACGTCAGGTACATCTGACGGAACGTGTAGGTCGCAGTGACAAACGCACCCGCCATCACGCAGAAGTACGCGTAGTTCGCACCCCAGCGATGCGATTCGCCGACCGCCTCGATGATCGCGTCCTTCGAATAGAAGCCCGCAAAGAACGGCACTCCGCAAAGCGCCAGCGAACCGATCCACATGGTGATCCAGGTGATCGGCATGTACTTACGCAGGCCGCCCATGAAGCGCATGTCCTGCTCGTGATGCATCGCGATGATCACCGAACCAGCACCAAGGAACAGCAGCGCCTTGAAGAACGCGTGAGTCATCAGATGAAACACTGCGCCGGCATAGGCAGACACACCCAACGCCACCGTCATGTAACCCAGCTGCGACAGCGTGGAGTACGCCACCACTCGCTTGATGTCGTTCTGCACGATACCGATCAAGCCGGTAAACAAAGCGCCGGTAGCGCCGATCACCAGCACGAAGCTAAGTGCGGTCTGCGACAGCTCGAAGATCGGCGACATGCGCGCAACCATGAAGATGCCGGCCGTTACCATCGTCGCCGCATGGATCAGTGCGGAAATGGGCGTCGGACCTTCCATCGAGTCGGGCAACCACACATGCAACGGCACCTGGGCCGACTTACCCATCGCACCGATGAACAACAGGATGCAGATCACCGTAGCGGCATCCCAGTGCACGTTCTGGGTGATTGCCAGCGTCTTGCCGATCAAGCTGGGTGCACCGGCGAATGCCGTCGCGTAATCCAGCGTGCCGAGGAAGTACAGAATCGCCGCAATACCTAACAGGAAACCAAAGTCACCCACGCGGTTGACCAGGAATGCCTTGAGGTTGGCGAAGATCGCCGTCGGCCGCTTGTACCAAAAGCCAATCAGCAGGTACGACACCAAGCCTACCGCTTCCCAGCCAAAGAACAGCTGGAGGAAATTGTTGCTCATCACGAGCATCAACATCGAGAAGGTGAACAGCGAGATATAGCTGAAGAAGCGCTGGTAGCCGTCGTCGTCAGCCATGTAGCCGATGGTGTACACGTGCACCAGCAACGACACGAAGGTCACCACCACCATCATCATTGCGGTGAGACGATCGATCAGAAAGCCAACGCTGCCGCTGAACTTGCCAATCTCGAACCAGGTGTAGATGTTGTGGTTGTAGACCGGCGCGCCGCCCAGCGTGATCTGGTAGAGCACGTAGAACGACAGACCGCAGGAAATCAGTAGGCCGAGGATGGTCACGCTGTGCGCACCCACGCGGCCAATCTGCTTGCCGAGGAAGCCGGCCAACAGACAACCAATCAGCGGTGCGAGCGCAATGGTTAGCAGGATTGAGAGGGAAAGCTGCATCGGTTCAACCCTTCATGCTGTCGATTTCGGCGACATTGACCGTGCTGCGATTGCGGAACAGCAGCACCAGGATCGCCAGGCCAATGGCGGATTCCGCCGCGGCCACGGTAAGAATGAAGAACACGAACACCTGTCCCGCCACATCATGATTGAAGCGCGAGAAGGCAACGAAGTTCATGTTCACCGCAAGCAGCATCAACTCGATCGCCATCAGCAGCACGATCACGTTCTTTCGATTGATGAACAAGCCGGCGACGGAAATGCAGAACAGAATCGCGCCGAGCACGATGAAGTGCGAAAGCGTAATCATGGCTTGGACTCCTGGCCCGGGGCCGGCTGCGATTCGATGGGACGCTCAGCCGCCATCTTTACGATGCGGACACGATCGCGCGCATTGACGTAAACCTGCTGACTGGCGGTCTGGTGCCGCACGCCACTACGTTGACGCAAGGTGAGCGCGACGGCTGCCACCACACCCACGGTGAGGATCAACGCAGCAATTTCGAATGGCAGCAGATACTGCGTGTAAAGCGCTGTACCCAACCATTCGGTATTGGACATGCCTGCTGCAGTGGCCGGGTTAACACCCATCGTCTGTGCATGCATCACACGCACACCGATCAGCGCAATCATCTCCGCCAACATCACCACCGCCACAACGAGGCCCACCGGCAGGAACTTCACGAAACCCTCGCGCAGTTTCTCTTGGTCGATGTCGAGCATCATCACTACGAACAGGAACAGCACCATCACTGCGCCCACGTAGACCACGATCAGCGCGATGGCGAGAAACTCGGCTTCGGCCAGCATCCAGATGCAGGCCGTGCTGAAGAAGGTCAGCACCAGGGCCAACACGGCATGCACCGAGTTGCGCAGAGTGATCACCGCCAGTGCGGCGCTCACCGTGACTACGGCGAAAGCGTAGAAACAAACAAGCTGGAACAATTGAAGATTGATCATGATGTCCCTGCCTCAGCGGTACGCTGCGTCTTGCGCACGAGCCGCGGCGATGTCCGCCTCGAAGCGATCGCCAATGGCGAGCAGCTGCGGCTTGGTCACCACGTTCTCGCCGCGATGCTCGAAATGGTATTCGTGGATGTGCGTCTCCACGATCGAATCGACCGGGCAGCTCTCTTCGCAGAAACCGCAGAAGATGCACTTGAACAGGTCGATATCATAACGCGTGGTACGACGCTGCCCGTCGCTCTCGCGCGGCGCGGAATCGATAGTGATCGCCAGTGCTGGGCACACGGCCTCGCACAGCTTGCACGCGATGCAGCGTTCCTCGCCGTTCGCATAACGGCGCAGTGCATGCAGGCCGCGAAAGCGATTCGACTTGGGGATGTGCTCCATCGGGTAGCGCATCGTGTACTTCGGACTGAACATGTAGCGCATGGTCAAACCCATGCCCTTGAACAGTTCAATCAGCAGCAGGCTTTTAAAGTAATGGGTAATGCGGGACATAACTTTCTTTAACCCCCCGTGCCGATGCTGACCAAGCCGTAGTACTTCATGCAGCCGGCCACGAGAACCCAAACGATGGCGATGGGGATGAACACCTTCCAGCCGAGCCGCATGATCTGGTCATAGCGATAGCGCGGAAAACTGGCACGGAACCACAGGAACATGAAGGAAAAAATGAAGGCTTTGATGAAAAGCCAGATGAAGCCGCCGTGACCGATAAAGCCCCACGACTCCGGGAACGGACTCAGCCAGCCACCGAGGAACAGCACCGCGGCGAGGAAGCTCACCAAGATCATGTTCGCGTATTCGGCGAGGAAGAAGATCGCGAACGCCGAACCGGAATACTCGACATGGAAGCCCGCGACGATTTCCGATTCACCTTCAGCCACGTCGAACGGTGCGCGGTTGGTCTCGGCCACACCGGAGATGAAATAGATCACGAATACCGGCAGCAGCGGCCACATGAACCAGTCGAAGATGCCTTTGTGACCCGTCTGCGCATGCACGATGTCCGTCAGATTCAATGAACCTGCGAGCACCAACACGCAAACCAGGCACAGGCCCATCGCCAGTTCGTAGGAGATTACCTGGGCAGCCGAACGCATGGCACCGAGCAGCGCGTAGCGCGAGTTCGATGCCCAACCTGCGAGGATGATGCCGTACACGCCAAGCGAGGTCATCGCCAGCAGATACAACAGACCTGCATTGGCGTTAGACAAGACCAGCTTTTCGCCGAACGGGATCACCGCCCATGCCGCTAACGCCGGGATCAGCGTCAGCAGCGGTGCGAGGTAGTACAGGAACTTGTTCGCCTTGGTCGGAAGAATCACTTCCTTGAGCAACAGCTTGACCACGTCGGCAAAAGCTTGAAGCAGGCCTAGCGGACCGATTTTGTTCGGCCCCATGCGCACGTGCATCCAGCCAATGACCTTGCGTTCCCAGTACACGAACATCGCTACCGCGATAATGACCGGCAGCACGATGCATATGATGTAGACGACCGGCCAGACGAGCTGATTGAGTAACTGTTCGCCCATGTGCTTATGCCTTGCTCAGGGTGATGGCTGTGCCGTACGGCGGCAGCGTGGCGGTGACGTCGTGTGCAGCTTCGATCCATGCGGCGCCATCCGGCACTGACGAGTCGATAGCCAACGGCAGTACGGCATCAGCGATGCGCACCGAAGTGCCATCAGCCAAGCCCTGACGCTGCGCTTCGGCAGCATTGATACGCACCGCCGGTGCACGGTTGAGCGGGTGTGCATTCAACGCACTCGCGCGTCGCAGTACCGCGTCGGTGCGATAGATTGGCCAGGTCGCGAGACGGCTCAAGCTGATCGACGGACGTGCCGACAGGCTCGCGCGCAGAGCAACCGCACGGGAGGCAATCCCAGTACGCAGACCGGCGAGATCGTCGAACTCAAAACCGGCAAACTGCATCTGGCCGCCGAGTGCACGCAGCACCTTCCAACCAGCACGCGTTTGGCCGGGAGCCTTGGCGCCAGCTTCAACACCCTGTGCGAGACCATCGACGTTCACCAGCGTGGCGTCGACTTCCGGCAGCAATGCGATCGGCAAGATCACGTTGGCGACTTCACGCAACGCAGGGCTGGCAAAAGCGCTGAACGCGACGACCTGCTGTGCGCCTTGCAGTGCTTTCAGCGTGGCAGCACCATCAGCGAAATCATGCGGCGGCTCAACGCCATACAACACGTAACCCTTACGCGGCTGAGCCAGCATGGCCTGAGCATCCAACCCACCATTGCCCGGCACGGCGCCAAGCTGGGCGAGGCCGATCGCATTGGCACCCACCGGCAGTTCGTTGTAGCCAGCACCGGTAGCATCCGCGATGAAGCGGGCAATCGCGCGCAGCCACGACGCCTGCGGATGGGTTACCGCCGCCTCGCCGAGAATCACTACCGCCTTGCCAGCCTTGAGCGCGGCGATTGCATCGCTGTCGCCCTGGTCACTGGTTGCCGTTTGAATCGCCTCCGCCAACGCGGCCGGCGCGCTAGATCCGGCAGCCACAGCGGCCTTAGCCAGCGACAGCAGCGCATCGACCAGCGCCTGCGGCGCCACGATGGCCGTCGCAGCCAGCTTGTAATTGAACTCGAAATCAGCCGGATTGACCGCGAAAACCTTCGCGCCCTTCTTCACCGCTTGATGCAGGCGATGGTTGAGCAGCGGCATTTCGCGGCGCAGATCGGAACCGACCAGCAACGCTGCCTTGACCTGCTCCACCTCAGCTACCGGTAGGCCGAAGCTTGTGGCTACGGCGTTGTCCGCGAAATCGAGCTGACGCAGGCGGTGATCGATGTGCGCACTGCCGAGGCCACGTGCCAGGCGCATCAGCAGATCGCCCTCTTCGTTTGAGGTGGCCGGATGCATCAGCACGCCAAGCTCACTACCCGGCACAGCCTTTAACGATTCGGCAGCAGCGTTCAGCGCATCTTCCCAGGTGGTCACTTGCCACTGGCCGTTGCGCTTCACTTCCGGGGCGCTGATGCGATCAGCCGCATACATGCCTTGATGGCTGTAACGGTCACGGTCGGACAGCCAGCACTCATTGATCGTCTCGTTGTCGCGCGGCACCGTGCGCAGCACTTCGCCACGACGGGTATGCAGCCACAGGTTGGAACCGAGCGCGTCGTGATAACCAATCGACGGCTTGGCGATCAACTCCCAGGCGCGCGCCTGGAACTGGAATGGCTTGTTGGTAAGCGCGCCGACCGGGCAGACGTCAATGATGTTGCCCGACAGCTCGGTCTCGATCGTCTTACCGATGTAAGTCCCGATCTGCAGATTGTCACCGCGGCTCATACCACCCAGTTCATGGGTGCCGGCGATCTCGCTGGTGAAGCGCACACAACGCGTGCACTGGATGCAGCGGGTCATTTCGGTAGCAACCAGCGGCCCGATGTTTTCATCGGCGATGGTGCGCTTGCGCTCGGTGTAGCGAGACACGCTGCGGCCATAGCCAAGCGCAATGTCTTGCAATTCGCACTCGCCACCCTGATCGCAGATCGGGCAGTCGAGCGGATGATTGATCAGCAGGAACTCCATCACGTCGCGCTGGTATTGCAGCGCCTTATCAGTCCGTGTGGTGACCTTCATGCCCTCAGCCACCGGCGTGGCGCATGCCGGCTGCGGCTTCGGCATGGGCTTGCCACCCATTTCCACCTCGACCAGACACACGCGGCAGTTCGCGGCGATCGGCAGTTTGCGGTGATAGCAGAAACGCGGAATCGCGACGCCGATCGCGTCGGCAGCCTCGATGATCATCGCGCCCTTGCGGATCTGCGTGGGCTTGCCATCGATCTCGATGTTCAGCAGATCAAGGGCGGTGTTGCTATTCGGCTGCGCACTCATGCAGCAACTCCAAGCTTGTCGTCGACGATGGAACGACCGTTGACGATGTAGTACTCAAATTCATGCCAGAACTGGCGCAGGAAACCCTGCACCGGCCATGCGGCGGCTTCACCGAATGCGCAGATGGTGTGGCCTTCGATCTGACCGGCAATCGCCTTCAGGCGATGTAGATCGTCCATCGTGCCCTGCCCTTCCACGATGCGTGTCAGCACACGATGCATCCAGCCGGTACCTTCGCGGCACGGTGTGCACTGACCGCAGGATTCCTTATGGAAGAACTGCGAAATGCGACGGGTGAAACGCACCGTGCAGACAGTGTCATCGAGCACCACGATGGCGCCCGAGCCGAGGCCCGTTTTGAGATCGCGCAAGGTGTCGTAGTCAAAAGGAAGACCCTTGAGCTGTTCAGCCGTGAGCACCGGCATCGACACACCACCCGGGATTGCGCCCTTCAGCGTACGGCCCGGACGCAGACCGCCGGCCATTTCCAACAGCTCGTCGAACGTGGTGCCGAGTGGCACTTCGAAGTTGCCGCCCTTCTGCACGCAGCCGGAGACCGAGAAAATCTTCGGGCCACCGTTCTTGGTCTTGCTCTGGGCGAGGAACCAGTCGGCGCCCTTGCGCAGGATCGTCGGCACCGACGCATAGGTCTCGGTGTTGTTGATCGTGCTGGGCTTGCCGTACAGGCCAAAGTTCGCCGGGAACGGCGGTTTGAAGCGCGGCTGGCCCTTCTTGCCTTCGAGCGATTCCATCAGCGCGGTTTCTTCGCCGCAGATGTAAGCGCCGGCACCCAGCGCGCCGTAGATATCGATATCGATACCGGTACCCTGTATGTTCTTGCCCAGCAGACCGGCCGCGTAGGCCTCCTTCAGTGCCTCTTCGAAATGCTCGAAGGGCTCATGATGAAATTCGCCACGCAGGTAGTTGTATGCCGCAGTTGAACCGGTGCAATAGCAGGCAATCGCCATGCCTTCGATCACCGAATGCGGGTTGTAACGCAGGATGTCGCGATCCTTGCAGGTGCCCGGCTCAGACTCATCCGAGTTGCAGAGGATGTACTTCTGCATGTTGCCCTTCGGCATGAAGGACCACTTCAGACCCGTCGGGAAACCTGCGCCGCCACGGCCGCGCAGATTGCTCTTCTTGATCTCGTCGATCAGCGTGGTGGGATCGGGCTTCTCAGCGAGGATCTTTCTCCACGCTTCGTAGCCACCGACCTGGGTGTAGCTGTCCATCGCCCACGGCTTGTCAAAATGCAGCGTGGTCAGGCAAACCTGATGTTCCTGGGGTGCGGGTCCGACTGCCATGAGTTACTCCAAACCGTCGAGGATCTCGTCGACCTTTTGGGCCGTGAGACGCTCGTGGTAGTGACCATTCACCGTCATCGCCGGCGCAGCAGAGCAGGCAGCGATGCATTCTTCTTCACGCTTCAGATACACGCGACCATCCGCCGTGCTCTCGCCGAGCTTGATGCCAAGCTTCTTTTCGCAGTGGCGCACGATGTCTTCGCCACCATTGAGCCAGCACGAGACATTGGTGCAGATCGCGACGTTATTGCGGCCGACCGGCTTTGTCTCCAGCATTGAGTAGAAGCTGGCAACCTCGTAGGCCCAAACAGCTGGTAGGTCGAGGTACTTCGCGACGGCGGTGATCAGCTCATCGGTGAGGAAACCGTTGTTCTGCTCTTGTGCGGCAAACAACGCCTGGATCAACGCCGAGCGCTTGCGATCCGGCGGGAACTTGCCCAGCCAATGATCGATGTGATGACGGGTGTGCTCGGTAAGCACGACGAACGGATCGACGTGCCTGACCTGCTCGTAATTTCCGGTGGCTTTCATGGGTTCTTATCCTCCGGGCTCAGCGATCGACTTCGCCGAACACGAGGTCATAGGTACCGATCATCGCCACTACGTCGGCCAGCATATGACCGCTGACGATGGGGTCGATCGACGACAGATGGGCAAAGCCCGGCGCGCGCAAATGCACACGGAACGGCTTGTTCGCGCCATCGGAAACGAGATAACAGCCAAACTCACCCTTCGGTGCTTCGACCGCAGCATAGGTCTCGCCCGCGGGCACACCGTAGCCTTCGGTGAACAACTTAAAGTGGTGAATCAACGCTTCCATGTCTTCCTTCATGGCCTCGCGCTTGGGCGGCGCGACCTTGAAGTTCTCCACCATCACCGGGCCCGGATTGGCGCGCAGCCACTTCACGCACTGCTGGATGATGCGATTGGACTGACGCAGCTCTTCGACACGAACGAGGTAACGGTCGTAGCAATCACCGTTGACGCCCACCGGGATGTCGAAATCCATCTCGGCGTACTTGGCGTACGGCTGCTTCTTGCGCAGATCCCACGCAACCCCCGAACCACGCAGCATGGCACCGGTCATACCCCATTGCTGGGCCAGCTCCGGCGAGATCACGCCGATGCCAACGGTACGCTGCTTCCAGATACGGTTATTGGTGAGCAGCTCTTCGTACTCATCCACCTTCGACGGGAAGTCGGCGGTGAATGCGTCGAGGAAGTCGAGCATCGAACCTTCGCGCCAGCTGTTCAGGCGCTTGAGGTCCTTGCCCTTATGCCACGGCGACTCGCGGTACTGCGACATCTGACTCGGCAGATCGCGGTAGACGCCACCCGGGCGGTAGTACGTCGCGTGCATACGCGCGCCCGACACCGCCTCGTAGACGTCCATCAGTTCTTCGCGCTCACGGAACGCGTACAGGAACACCGCCATTGCGCCCAGATCGAGTGCGTTCGAGCCGAGCCACATCAGGTGATTCAGGATGCGGGTGATCTCGTCGAACATCGTACGGATGTACTGCGCGCGCTCGGGCGCTTCGATACCCAGCAGGGTCTCGATCGCCTTCACGTAGGCGTGCTCGTTGCACATCATCGACACGTAGTCGAGGCGATCCATGTAACCAATCGACTGATTGAACGGCTTGGACTCAGCCAGTTTCTCAGTACCGCGATGGAGCAGACCCACGTGTGGATCAGCACGAACAATCGTCTCGCCATCCATTTCCAGCACCAGGCGCAACACGCCGTGCGCGGCCGGATGCTGCGGGCCGAAGTTCATCGTGTAATTGCGAATTTCCTGCATGCTCAATTCTCCCGCCACTTGTCGGCGGCTTCAGCCTTCGCCTGCAACAGGTCGGCGTTATCACGGATGACGCGCGGCACCAGTACACGCGGCTCAATCGACACCGGCTCATAGACCACGCGCTTTTGCTCGGGGTCGTAACGCACTTCGACGTTGCCGATCAGCGGGAAGTCTTTGCGGAATGGATGGCCGACAAAACCGTAATCGGTAAGGATGCGACGCAGGTCCGGATGACCATCAAAAATGATGCCGTACAGGTCGAACGCTTCGCGCTCAAACCAGTTCACGCCCGGCCAGATGCCGATCACCGACGGCACCACCGGCAGGCTGTCGTCTTCGCAGAACACACGCAGACGTAGACGCTGGTTGTACTCGATCGACAACAGATGAATGACCGAGGCGAAGCGACGCGGCTGCGACACATTGCGCGGACGGTCGGCCCATGTGAAGCGGCCCTGCGCCTCGCCTTCCACACCGCGCGAAAAGCCGGTGCCGGAAACGGTCTCGGTATCCCACTCAGTCTGGCCGTAGCCAAGGTAGTCGACACCACACAGGTCGACCAGCTCGCTAAAACGGAAGCCCGGTTCATCGCGCAGCGCGGTCGCTACAGCGAGTAAGTCGGACGCCGCCAGCTCGACCGTGGTCTCGCGGCGGACAGTAGTGATTTTCAGCAGATCGCCGAACCGCGCGGAAAGACGCTCGGCCAGCGAGGACGATTGCATATCGATCATGGCTGCGCCTTTAGGAACGCGCGATAGTGCTGGTACGACGGATTTTCTTCTGCAACTGCAGAATGCCGTGGATCAACGCCTCGGCCGTAGGCGGGCAGCCCGGCACGTAGATGTCTACCGGCACAATGCGATCACAGCCGCGCACCACGGAATAGGAGTAGTGGTAATAACCACCACCGTTCGCGCAGCTGCCCATCGAAATAACCCACTTCGGCTCGGGCATCTGGTCGTAAACCTTACGCAACGCCGGGGCCATTTTATTGACCAGCGTGCCAGCTACGATCATCACGTCGGATTGACGCGGACTGGGACGGAAGATCACGCCATAGCGGTCAAGGTCCAAACGCGCCGCGCCAGCGTGCATCATTTCCACAGCGCAGCAAGCCAGACCAAACGTCATCGGCCACATCGAACCGGTGCGTGCCCAGTTCATCAGTGCGTCGACAGACGTGGTGGCAAAGCCACGCTGGATGATCGGGTTGTCGCCAGCCGGACGCAGGATATCGTCCACCACGTTCAACGGCTGCGGGTTATGCATCACCCGATCGATGGAGGAGATCACTCCCATTCCAGTGCTCCCTTCTTCCACACGTAGGCAAAGCCAATGACCAGCAACAGCAAGAACAACGCCATCTCGATCAGCGCGACGATGCCGATCTTCATAAACACCACCGCCCACGGAAACAGAAACGCAATTTCCAGGTCGAAGATGATGAACAGGATGGCAAGCAGGTAGTAGCGCACGTCGAAGCGCATGCGGGCATCTTCAAATGCCTCGAAGCCGCACTCGTAGGGCGAGAGCTTGTCCGACTCGGGACGACGTGGACCGGCAAGCATGCCGATCGCGAGCAGTGCGAGGCCAAGGCCAGTGGCAACTGCGATGAATAGTAAAACGGGCCAATATTCGGCAAGCACGATGAAACTTACCTCCGCGCCATAGGGCGCATCAGTGACCGTCGGGGTAAACGGTCTGGAATTCGGGAAACAGGCCTCTCAGCCATGATCACCTGCAAGCATTCCGCAGGCGTCCGACTTCCCACGATACAAACTCGGGAACCGCGGCATTGTACCAGCGCGCATGGGTGCAACGACAAGCCTTGATTGCCATTCGACAGCAAGAAATCCGCACTCTCTGATGCGAATTAGATCATGGCAAACCGGTTACATCGTATGAGTGGGTCGCTCGGAGCCAAGTACACCCGCCAGCAGCGCCTCGATTCGGCTACGCGCCACTTCGCCATCAGAGGATTCGTTGAACTGCACACCGATGCCAGCCGTGCGATTACCTTGTGCGCCGACGGGGGTAATCCACGCCACTTTGCCGGCCACCGACAGGCGCTCACTCTCGTCAATCAAGCTGATCAGCAGCACCACTTCATCACCGAGCGTGTAACGCTGTGCGGTCGGCGCAAACAGGCCGCCTTGCTTGAGAAAGGGCATATAGGCGTTATACAGCGCCGCAGTGTCTTTGAATTTCAGCGAGATGATGCCCTGACGGGCCGCGACGGGGTTCATGCCCTGCTCCTGTGGAACGCCAGTGCGGCGAATCTGCCAGCCACCATCGTAGCGACGCCGATGGCCTCGCGCAAAGCCAACCCAATCACAGCATGACGTCTTAAAGCCTGCACCAACCCCAATGGTCGAAAATCCAGGGGGAAGGAAGGTCTAGATGCAGGCGTGCAAAACGTGGCCCAGCAACTTCTGGCCACTGCAACCGGTAACTACCCCCTTCGCTCAGCTGCAAGGGGGCCCTGCTCCACCGCCAACTACGCACTCCGCTGGCATCCACCAAGGTCAACTGCAGCCGGTGCCTTAGCCATGCCGATGGCTGCCACGGAAGCACTCCGGCGACAGACGCCTGCACTGCCAGATCTATCCATTCATAACGCTCAGGCCGAGCGGTCATGCCGTGCATGCGCCCACCGCTCAATGCCATTTGTGTGCGGTAGCAGGCCAACGCAGCTAGCTTATTGGCCTGCTGCCCGATGGACAGAGGCACCTCAAGCCATACTGCCTCTGCAGCCGCACGGCCATGCACCAGGTACGCCAGCACTTTTGGCGCCCCTTGATACGTGGCCAGCGCGAGCCGCAACAACACGTGGGCACTGCCATGATCGGGGTGCCGATCGCCGAGTGACGGCATAACCACTAAGTTGGGACCAAAGTCGTCCATCTCGGCCCGCAAGGCATTCACCATTGCGCTGCTCTTGGCAGCCAGTTGAGTCGTGATCTCGCCATCCGGCCAGCCCATGACACGCCATGACGCCTCAGTCAGCCCGAGCTCGCGCAGCGCCAAACCAGCCTCCTCCCGACGCCGGCGCCCCCAGCGCTGCCGAGCGCTGGCATCAATCCGCAACCGTCGTTCCAGCCAACGCTGTGGCCAGGGATTGTTGTCGCCATCCGTGAGATGGACGACACGCACCTTTCCACCAGCCGCGCACGCTTGCTGGATCAAGCCACCCGTCGCAATGGTTTCATCGTCAGGATGCGGAGCCAGCACCAGCAGTCGCGTGGAGGCGGACAGATCCAGTGACATATCTCAGCGCCAGCGGGAAAGCAGCTCAAGCAACAGGAGGTCGTTGCGCAAAGGGCCTCGCAAAGCCTCGCGAGCACGGTTAGCCGCATCGTACCAATGCATCAACGCCTCACTATCCATGGCACTGACCAGCGCCCCGGCACGCGCAGCCGCTTGCGCGCGCGTCTCATCCGCAGCCGCTTGCGCGGCAAACCACAGGCGTTGAGCGGGCTCGCTATCCAACCATCGGCGCACTATCTCCATGGTCTCGCCACGACCAGCAGCCAGCGCAGCCATATCCTTACGAACTTCCTGGCGACGCTGAAGTGCACCATCCTTCGCCCATATCTGGGCCAGCCCCGGATTACCACCCGCAGCGACAAGTGCAGTGTCAGCATCTTTGACGCCTTCGGCCTGCAACCACGCCATGGCCTCGTCCCGTGGCGGCAGCTGGAATTCCAAACGCTGGCAGCGGCTGCGTATCGTTGCCGGCATACGCCACGGCTGATCGGCGAGCAGGATCAGCATGGTCTGCCTGGCTGGCTCTTCCAGCGTCTTGAGCAAGGCATTGGCCGCGGCGGTATTCATCGCATCGGCCGGGTCGATGCTGGCGATCTGCCACCCGCCAAACTGGCTGGAGGTAGCCAGCCGTGCAGATAACTCGCGAATCTGGTCGACCACGATCTCGCTGCGCTGCACGCCATCCTTGCGCAGGCCATAACTCAATGCGACATAGTCAGGATGGGTACCCGCATCCAGCAACAGGCAACTGCGGCAGCGACCACAAGCATCACCATCCTGCGACTGCCCACATAGCAGGCCACGCACAAAGCGTCGAAGAAAGTCGCGCTTGCCCAATCCGGCAGGGCCACATAGCAGTAGCGCGTGCGGCAGAGCCTCACGCCGTCTGCGTGCCTGCAGACGCATCCAATGCTCTGCATGCCAGGGTGGCGCGCTCATGCTGCCGCTCCGAATAGATGGGCCACTGCAGCCACCGCCGCCTGTAATACAGCAACGGCCGACTGACTGGCGTCGATCACACGAAAGCGCTCTGGATCAGTAGCAGCGCGCTGGCGGTATACCGCACGAACACGCTCGAAGAACGCATCCGCCTCAACCTCGATACGATCTGCTTCACTACGACCCGCAGCGCGTGCGCGACCGGTGGCTACCGGCAAATCGAGCAGCAAGGTGAGCTCTGGCTTCAAGCCAGCACAGGCCCAGCGCTCCAGCTCTGCGATACGTTCAGAGGGCTGCCCACGCCCACCACCCTGGTACGCGTAACTGGCATCCACATAGCGGTCACATAGCACCCACTGCCCTGCGGCCAGCGCAGGCTCAATCACTTCGCGCACCAACTGCGCGCGTGCAGCAAACATCAGTAGCAGCTCGCTTTCCGCACATACTTCACGATGCGTCGGGCTAAGCACCATCGTGCGCACAGCCTCACCTAACGGCGTGCCGCCCGGCTCGCGCGTCAACCGCAAATCGATACCCTGCGCAATGAAGTGCTCACGCAGACCCGCCAGCAAAGTGCTTTTGCCAGCACCTTCGCCACCTTCAAGGCTAATGAACTTGCCTCGCGGCATGGGCATGGAGGATGTGGTCATTGGCAGCGCTTCAACTGATAGCAGGCAACGTTGTGATTCTGTTCTTCCAACGTGCTGGAAAACACGTGTGTGCCGTCACCGCGAGCGACGAAGTAAAGCTCGTTACCCGCAGCCGGATGCAAAGCCGCTTCAATCGCTGGCCTACCTGGTAGTGCAATCGGTGTAGGCGGCAAACCTGGGCGGGTATAGGTGTTATAGGGCGTGTCGGTGGTGAGATCGACCTTGCGGATGTTGCCGTGGTAATTCGCACCCATGCCGTAGATCACCGTGGGGTCAGTCTGCAGCAACATGCGAGTCTGCAAGCGTCGCACAAACACCCCAGCAATCCGTTCGCGTTCATCGGCACGACCGGTCTCCTTCTCCACGATCGATGCAAGGATCAACGCATCATACGGAGTAGCAAGCGGCACGTCCTTGTCACGCTGCGGCCACAGCGCGGCGAGCGTTTTGACCATAGCAGCATGGGCACGCTTGAGAATGTCTAGATCGCCATCGCCTTTAACGTAGGCATAGGTCTCAGGCAAGAAGCGCCCCTCCGGCATCTCGCCGGAAGCGCCAATCTTCTGCATGATCATCGCGTCATCCAGTCCGTCGCTATCGTGCTGTAGCTTGTCGGCCTTGGCCAAAGCCTGCAGCATCTCGTGGAAAGTCCAACCGTCGACAATAGTGAAGTTACGCTGCATGACCTTGCCATTGGCCATGTTGTCCAGCAACTGGCGCGGCGTCATACCGGTACTGATGGCGTACTCACCGGCGTGCAGATGCCCAGCCACATGCATCTGCTCAGCGAGTAACCGCCAATACAAGGGCGAGGCGGTGCTCAGTCCACTTTGACGCAACTGCCGAACGATATCCTTGAAACTGGCGCCACGACCGATATCGATGCTCTTGCTTTGTACGCTCGCATTCAACGGTGAGTTGCCGAAACGCGCAAAATCACGCCAGCCCCACACCACGGCAGCCGCCAGCGCCAACAGTACAACCAAGATCAACACGCGCCAGAATGCGCGACCGCGGTTTGCCTTGCGATTCATGCCTGCTCCATCGGAAAGCCAAGCCCGCACCAATGCTGCTGCAACATGCGGGCGACTGGGCCGGGGGCGAACACCTTATCGCCGACGGCCTGAACCGGCAGGATGCCGCGAATGCTCGAGCTGAGGAAGAGCTCCGACGCCTGCAGACACTCTTTCAGCGACAGATCACGTACTTGTGCCTGCGGCAGTACAGTCAGTAGTTCGGCGCGTGCCACGCCAGCCACACCGCAGCGATCCAGCGAGGGAGTCACCGTCGAACCATCGATCACTGCGAATAGGTTAGCCGCCGTGGCTGAAATCACCCGCCCGTACACGTCGCATAGCAAACCCTCAGCAGCCGCCGAATCACTCCACTCTGCACGCGCCAGCACCTGCTCCAGACGGTTGAGATGTTTGATCCCAGCCAACAGCGGCTGTTCGGCCAGCTTTGTTTCGCACTGATGCATACGTACACCATGTGCATACGTACCAGCAGCCAGTAACGGCATCGGAAAAGCAGCGACGATACGCGTGGGTTGCAGCGCAGCTGACCACGCGTAACCGCGCTCGCCCACACCACGAGTAAGCGTGATGCGTAATACGGATTGCGGCAGCCCATGCGTCACTGTCATAGCTTCATGCCAGAGCAATGCCTCATCCGGCAATGGCAAACGCAATCGTTCGCAGCCCAGGTGCAGCCGTTGCATATGCCGCGACCAAAGCGGCGCAACTTCGCCAACGAAGCGGATCGTTTCGAACAGACCATCACCATAGCTCAGGCCACGATCCAACGCGGAGATGCTATCGCCCGGCTGCCCATTGATGAGCATCATCCGCCAACCACTCCCAAGGCTCGCAGCATGCCACGAGCCTTTGCGCGGGTTTCGTCCAACTCTTTCTCCGCCACCGAATCAGCAACGATGCCAGCACCCGCGCGCAAACTCACCTGATCGCCATTGAGCGTCAGCGTGCGGATCAGAATATTGAGATCCAGATTGCCATTGCGATCGAGGTAACCCATGGCACCGGTATATGCCCCGCGAGGCGCATCTTCCAGCGCGGCAATGATTTCCATGCAACGCACCTTGGGACAACCCGTAATGGTGCCCCCCGGGAAAGTAGCGGCAATCACCTGACCTGGCGTGACACCTTCACGCAGACGCCCACGCACGTTGGAAACGATGTGGTGCACGTGTGCATAGCTCTCCACTGTCATCAGCTCATCTACCTGCACCGTGCCCGGCTGGCAAACGCGCCCCAGATCGTTGCGCTCGAGATCGACCAGCATGACGTGCTCAGCACGTTCCTTAGGATGCGCACAAAGCTCGCGGATACGTGCGGCCTCGTCATCACCCGCGCTGCGTGGACGGGTACCCGCTATCGGCCGGGTCTGCGCTACGCCACCACGAACCTCCACCAATCGCTCCGGTGATGAGCTGATCACGGCCCACTCCGGCTGCTGCAGCATGCCGGCAAAGGGTGCCGGATTAGCCTTGCGCAGCGCTGAATACAACGATGCCGGCTGCTGTTCCTCCAAGTCACGCGCACGCCATGCACGCGACAGATTCACCTGGAAGATGTCACCTGCATGTAAGTGGTCATAGATGCGAGCGACGCCATCGAGGAATAACGAAGGTGCGTCTTCCTCTATTGATTCGGCAGCAGCCAAGGCTGGAATGGTTGCCTCAGCGGCCAGATCAGCCTCCAATGCATCCAACAGATGCACATAGCCGGATTCCGCGATCAACGTGGTGCAGTCGCGCTCATGATCGACGATCACCGCTGCCGGGCAGCGCAAGGCCATGGCTACGGGCAATCCCTGTGGCGGACGCAGACGTAGTTTTGGCTCGATCTCGCCAGCCAGCTCATAGGCCAGCATCAGCACCCAACCACCATGGTATGGCAGGTTGTCGTCATCAGAGGGCGATATATGCTCTGCTTGCCATGCAGCATCCAGCGCATCGAGAAAACGGCCCGATCGCTGATTCCCATCACCATCCTGAAGACAACCATCAGCCCGCAGCGTCAAGCTGCCTTGCGGAAAAGCAAACAGGATGTCGTAGCGGGATTGCGGCGTGCCGCGCACCACGCTTTCGAGCAAACAGGGATAGCGACCCGGAAATGCAGCGGCCGGCGCAAGTAGATCGCGCCGGCCGTGCAGGGTCCGTCGATGACAGCTCACTCGTCGCTCAAACGCGACGGAATGCAAGCGTGCCGTTGGTGCCGCCAAAACCGAATGAGTTGGAGATCACCACGTCAAGCTTGGCTTCGCGTGCGGTATGCGGCACGAAGTCGAGATCGCAGTCTTCGCTTGGCTCGTCAAGGTTGATCGTCGGCGGCACCACTTGGTCACGCAGCGCGAGGATGCTGAAGATCGCCTCCACACCACCCGCTGCACCGAGCAGATGGCCGGTGGTCGACTTGGTCGAGCTAATCGCGAGCTTATAGGCGTGATCGCCAAACACGCGCTTGGCAGCCAGCACCTCACCCAGATCGCCCGGTGGCGTCGAGGTACCGTGCGCATTGATGTACTGCACATCGGACGGATTCAGACCACCGTCGCGCAGCGCATTCTCCATGCAACGTGCCGCACCTTCGCCACCCACACTGGGTGCCGTGATGTGGTACGCGTCACCGCTCATGCCGAAACCAACCAGCTCGGCATAGATATTCGCGCCACGTGCCTTGGCGTGCTCGTATTCTTCCAATACCAGTACACCGGCACCATCAGACAACACGAAGCCATCACGATCCTTATCCCACGGACGACTCGCCTTGGTCGGATCATCGTTGCGGGTAGACATGGCTTTGGCCGAGCAGAAGCCGGCCATCGCGGTACCCGTAGTAGCGAACTCGGCACCACCCGCGATCATCGCGTCCGCATCGCCGTACTGAATCATCCGCGCCGCCAGGCCAATGTTGTGAGTGGCCGTAGTGCACGCGGTAACGCACGCAATGTTTGGACCCTTCAGGCCGAACATGATCGACAGGTGACCAGAGACCATGTTGATGATCGAGCTAGGCACGAAGAACGGCGACACGCGGCGCGGGCCCTTCTCATGTAGCTCGATCGAGGTGTCCTCGATGGTGTTGAGACCGCCGATGCCAGCACCGACGGCAACGCCAATACGTGGTGCGTTGGCATCCGTTATTTCCAGTCCGGAGTCGCGTAGGGCCTGTGTGCCCGCAGCGATGCCGTAGTGGATGAACGGATCCATCTTCTTCACGTCCTTCGCAGCCATCCATTGCCCCGGATCAAAGCCGCTTACCTGGCCAGCAATGCGCGTGGCAAAGTTGGTGGCGTCGAAGTGGGTCACAGGGCCGATGCCGCTGACGCCCTTGAGAATGCGCTCCCAGGCGGTGGCGACATCGTTGCCGACCGGCGAGATGATGCCGAGACCGGTCACTACCACACGTCGTTTGCTCATGCTTTTGTTCCTTCGTGGTTCGGAGAGAGCGACTGTTAGGCCGTCATCCCCCGCAAATCGCGCATGTCCACCGCCCTGCAAACCATACGGCGTCGGACGTTACAAATGGCAGAAACGAAAACTGCGCCAAGTCGGCGCAGCTTCCGGTATCGCTACGTGGACAGCAGCGCGATGGGCGCCGTCCTGCCACACGTACGATCAGTCCTTGCTATGGGACTTGATGTAATCGATAGCCTGCTGAACGGTGGTGAGCTTCTCTGCGTCCTCGTCCGGAATCTCGGTCTCGAACTCTTCTTCAAGAGCCATTACGAGTTCGACCGTGTCCAGCGAATCCGCGCCCAGATCGTCCACGAACGAAGCGTTCGCCGTGACCTCATCTTCTTTCACGCCCAGCTGCTCGATGACGATTTTCTTGACGCGCTCTTCGATCGTGCTCATGTTGCCAAACCTCCCACGGGGAATTTGTTTAGGATGCTGTGCTGGCTAGTCACCAGCTAAGACCGGCGGATTGTAGTGGCTAAGCGACAACGCCGCCACGCTCCATCGGTATATATAAGACGCAGGCCCAAAGGACCGGCGCGAAAGAGCAATTGTCACCTAAAACGCGCTCGCTGGCGACAACCCGACAAATAAGAAGCCCAAACGGGCTTACGGCATGTACATACCGCCATTCACATGCAAGGTCTCACCGGTGATGTAAGTCGCTGCCGGCGAAGCAAGAAAACCCACGGCCTTAGCAATATCAGCGACTTCTCCGAGGCGCCCCAGAGCGATCTGTCCAAGCAGCGCCTGCTTGGATTCTTCGGGCAACGAGCGGGTCATGTCAGTGTCGATGAAGCCCGGCGCAACCACGTTCACCGTGATGCCACGCGAACCGATCTCGCGTGCCAGTGATTTCGAGAACGCAATGATGCCGGCCTTGGCCGCCGCGTAATTGGACTGCCCGGGATTACCGGTGAGGCCAATCACCGAGGCAATCGAGATGATGCGCCCCTTGCGCGCCTTCATCATGCCGCGCATCACAGCCTTGGAGGTGCGGTAGACCGACGTGAGATTGGTATCGATGATGGCCTGCCAATCGTCGTCACGCATGCGCATCAAGAGCTGGTCACGGGTAATACCCGCGTTGTTGACCAGGATCGAGACAGCACCAAACTCCTTAGCGATACCATCGATCAACGCCTCGACCGCTGCGCCATCGGTGACATTCAACATGCGACCGTGGCCACCATGAGCCGCCAATCGCTCACCGATCGCCGCCGCACCACTTTCGCTGGTAGCAGTGCCGATCACGGTGGCGCCCATCACGGCCAACTCATCGGCAATGGCTGCGCCGATACCACGACTAGCACCGGTGACTAAAGCGACTTCGCCCTGCAATGTCTTGCTCATCTATCGGGTTCCTTGAAATCGGGACTCGGAATAACTTTTTGAAAGTGTGTTGCTTGGCCGCGTTTAAACGTGGCCGTGAATCGCCTGCGCCGAATCAGACCCACTCGGCCCGCGCAGCATCCAACTCAGCAGGCATGCCGATCGCACGAGCCTCGACGCTCTTGTCGATGCGCTTGATCAGCCCGGCAAGCACCTTGCCCGGGCCACACTCCGCGATACGCGTGGCACCACCGGAAGCAAGCGCCTGCACGCATTCCGTCCAGCGCACAGGCAGATACAACTGCCGCTGCAATGCACCGCGAATGTCTTCCAGGTTGTCGTAACTGCGCGCCTCGGCGTTCTGCACCACAGGGATGGCTGGCAACTGCCAATGCAGCGTGACCATGCGCTCACCGAGCTTGTCCGCAGCCTCACGCATCAGCGCACAATGCGACGGCACCGAGACGGCTAACTTGATCGCCTTCTTCACGCCAAGCTCTGCGAGTTTCGCCAACGCACGATCCACGGCCTCCGCATTGCCGGCAATCACCAACTGCCCCGGCGAATTGAAGTTAGCCGGCGCGACCACCTGCCCTTGTGCAACCTCTTCGCA
>JBARCX010000234.1:0-7862 GCA_049794535.1 Rhodanobacter sp. | reverse complement strand
TTCGCCAGATCTACGCCAATGGTTATAGTGCTCATGGAGACTTCCTCTTCTGCTGACGGTTGTGTCGAAACACCATCATGGCCCTCGAGGCCGTAAGGGGAGGAAGTCTCTTTTTACTCATTCAAGCCAACTCCACTCCGCGGCTCGGCTTAATTCAGGCGTTAGACTTCGCGCAGGCTCGCACACTTCGGGAGAACTTATGTTTGACCACGTCGTATTCGGAGTCAGCGATTATGCAGCAAGCAAAGCGTTCTTCCTCAATGCACTCGAGCCGCTCGGCATCGTTGTCGTCCAGGAGGGAGAGCACGGTATCGAGCTTAGCTCAGACGGTAAGGTTTCATTGTGCATGTTCCAAACCGGGGAGAAACCGGCGCATCTTCACTTGGCATTTGTGGCCGAGAGTCGCTACCAAGTCGAAGCTTTCTATCGAGCAGCTCTGGATGCGGGCGGTAACGACAATGGGGCGCCGGGTCTGCGCCCGCGCTACCACGCGAACTACTATGCAGCTTTCGTCATTGGCCCTGATGGGCACAACATCGAAGTGGTTTGCCACAAGCCCGAGGCCTAACCCTTCCATCGAGTGGACGGGCCCATAGCCACGCTTTGGTCACGGTACTCATGTCAAACGGTAGGCCCCAAGAACCTTGAAGACGAACGAGTAGCATCATCGGGAGGATCCATGACCGACACGACCTCGCTATCGGAGTACCTCGTCATCTCCTGTGGGCAGTGGGACAGAGACAGATCGCTCGAGGAAATACAGCAGGCGATCGACGACTTCTATATCTGGCACGATCGACTTGTCAGCGAAGGGGTGATGAAAGCGGGACAGCGGCTCGCGAGAGAGGGGAAAGTTGTCTCAAGACACGGCGTGCTAGATGGCCCCTTTGCCGAAGGCAAGGAGGTTGTGGGCGGCTACTGGTTCTTTTTAGCTAGAAGCCTGACCGAAGCCGCGGCGCTTGCTGCGCAAAATCCTTGCCTAGCCTGCGGTTTGACATACGAGGTTCGACCCATTGAAAAGGAACGAGCCAGTGCATTTAAGCTGAGCAATGAAATGCCTGAGAATTTCGGCGATAGAAAATGACTCGCAAAGAGAGTCATGGCGAGAGCGAAGAGCGGCCCGGGTAAGCACAACGCTAGCCTCCCTTCGGCGAGGTTAGCCCCAAAAAATTATCAATATATTTTTAATAATTATTGTTTTACGATAATTTAGTGCTAGGCTCCTTCCATCCACGGGAGAGCCTGAAGATGTCGTCCGAACCCATTCTGTCGCCCAGCCCGGGCTTGATCCGCGATGGCAAAGTGTTCTCCTGGCTGGCGGGCTTATGCCTGCTGGTCACCTTGGCGATCGCCCTGTTGGAAGTGGGCGCATTGGTCTTTCGGTTCAATCATGCGGGCCTTATGCATGGCGGCTTCGCCTTTAATGTAGATCTGCCGTGGTTCGGCATGGGCGAGGCTCCAGACCCGACTTTTGTGCCGATCGATCATTTCACCCTGGGCCAGTCTTTGCTGTGTGCGGCGCTGCTGACACTGCGGCTGCTGCCGGGCCTGGTGATCTTGTGGAGTCTGATGCGCCTGTTTGGCATGTATGGCCGTGGCGAGGTATTTACAGCGCGCAACACTCGCCACATCCGCATCATCGCCTGGGCCTTGGTGGCTTATGCGGCCGTGCCGCTCATCACGCACGCGAGTTTGTTCGTCGCCGGCATGAGTGATGTAGCCATCAAACTCGAAGTGCGGCAGCTGGATGCGCTCGTGGCTGGACTGATCGTGTTGGCGTTAGCACGCGTCGTGTCGTTCGGTTGCGCTATCGATGAAGACCGCCAGGGTTTCGTCTGATGGCTATCGTCGTTCGATTAGACGTGATGCTCGCGCTTCGCAAAATTCGCTCCACTGAACTGGCGCGCGCCGTGGGCATTACCGAAGCGAATCTCTCGTTGCTGAAGTCCGGCAAGGTGAAGGGCGTGCGCTTTGAAACGCTGGAAGCCATTTGCAGGCATTTGGATTGCCAGCCCGGCGATCTCCTCGAATACGTCTCCGACGACGAAAGCCAGTCGTGAAACCGGTAGTGCCACCACACACTCTCATTACAGGAAGGTTGTCATGCGTTGTGATCGGATAACCGTATTCCCCTTCACGTTGCTTCTTGCCATAGCGTGCGCATCTGCTGCGATAGCTGCCGATGCTACCGCCGCATCGCAAGTGCCCCTGACACCTGCTAACGACGGCCACGATACGGTGCCCGTTTACGTGAACGGGCAGGGGCCGTATCCCTTCATCCTTGATAGCGGTGCGGACGCATCGGCGGTGTACCAATGGTTCGCTGACCAGGCCAAGCTCCCGAAGCTGGAAGGAAAAGACCAGGACCTGTCCGGACAGACCGGCTCGGCGAAGGTGTCCATGTACCACGTCGATAGTTTGTCCCTGGCTGGCTTGCCTATCCGTGACGTCGAGGCGTTTGGCCTTCCAAACCGCCACGACGCCGGACGCCAGGCTGGTGTGCTTGGCAACGACTTCATGGACAAGGCGGTTGTCGCTTTTGATTTCCAGTGCCGCCGCGTGGAGGTTTATCCAAAGCCGGTTGATATCGCTAGCGTGGTGGGTCCAGACGCCCAGCCCATCAAGGCTGGCATCGATCCAGGCACCACGCTGCTCACCCTGCCGGTCAGCGTGAACGGCTTTGCCGGGGTGGCGGTGCTGGACACGGGATCGAGGCGCACGCGCCTCACGCCGAGTTTTGCCAAGGGCGCGGGCATCGACACGACGCTTCCGCCATTCCACGACGACGAGCCCATCTACGGCACCAGCATCATCAAGCAGGTGCCACGCACGGGCCCTATCGGCGTGGTGCGTGTCGCCAACGCAGTATTCGCCGATGCTACGGCTCAGGTGCTCGATCTTGCCGTGTTGGCTCAGGATTTCGGCGGCAAGCCAGCCATGCTGCTAGGCGCCGATCTGATGGGCCGCTATCGGCTCGTCTACGATCACGCGGCCCAGACCGTCTGGTTCCAGCCGTCGCATTGTTCGACGCATTGAGTCTCGGAGTCATTCGGTCGTGTACCGACGTCGTCCCTTATTAGCTCTTATTTCCTGCGCGCAAACAGTTTCGGTGTAAGCCACTCAGAGATATCAAACAGGCTTTTAGATACGGGCATCACACTCGTATCTCCGTGCCGAAGACCAAGACGGCTTCGCCACCAATGCGTACCGAGAGGGGCGTTAACCGTTGAGGGTCGACGCTTACCTCGACCTTGATTCGGCCAGGCCGACCCATGGTTTCGCCTTGGCGCATCCAGCACGACAATCCGGATCGATAGGCCTCCAATGGAATCAGCCGATGCTGCACGAGATAAGCGCCCAGCGGACCGTTTGCATTTCCCGTGACGGGGTCTTCGGCGATGCCAATGGCGGGAGCAAACATGCGTCCATGCGCAAGGATGCCTTTGTCGGGATCAGTCAGTGTGAAGGGATAGAAGCCGTTGCAGCCGATATCTCGACTGAGGAGGGATAGGGCATGAAGGTTTGGCTTAAGTCCGTTGAGGACATCGCGACTTCGCAGCGGGACCATGACCTTGGAATGTCCGGTGGAAACAATTTCCACCGGTCCGATACCAAGATCACTTTCTGTGATGCCCAAGGCATCGACCAGGCGGCTTCGATCCGCATCGGACAACACCGGGCCGAACGTTGGCGCGCGCTGATGCATCCATATCCGAAAATCGCCTCCTTCTAGTTGATCAACGTCTACGGCAAGAATGCCAGCGCCCGTAAGTTGGCGTACGGTTCCTGAGGTTGCCGCTCCTTCGACTGCACGCATGTAGTGCGCGGCGATGGTGGCGTGACCACAGATGGGAACCTCGATTGTTGGCGTGAAGAAGCGAACGTGCACATCATGATCATCGGCAATCGGTTTAAAGATGAAAGCCGTCTCGGAATTATTGAGCTCCCGTGCCATGGCTTGCATCTGCGCTTCACTAAGCCCGTCAGCATGCGGCACAACACCGGCCGGATTGCCTTGGAAGCGCTCGCGCGTGAAGGCGTCTACCTGATAGACGCGGTAAGGTTTTTCCATGATGAATCACGTATCCATGCATTGTGGTGGAAACAGCTTCGTACAAGACGCGAACGCCTTGAACAGGGTTCGTCGCGCAAGTTGGGGAAGGGGCGTTGCTGCTTTTCGTCAGGATGAATCTTGTGTCAGCACTAAGGGCTTTTCGTCTTTTCGCGAGCTGCCATGGCGATGCATGCCGGCAACTGCGAGCAGGATGACCGATGCTCCGATTATCTGCGCGAAAGCGAGACGATGACCAAACGCGACGACATCCACGATGATCGCGACTATCGGGTAAATAAAGGAGAGCGCGCCTTGCATATGCGTTGATAACTTTTGGATGGCGCCGTACATCAGAACATAGACCAGGCCCGTGTGGACAACCCCAATCACCACCAATAGGCCCCAGGTGCTGAGCTTTGCGGGTGCATGCAAAATATCGCCGACGGGCGCCAGCAAGAGCGTCCCTACACACATTTGTATCAAGGCGATGAGGTGAGGCGGCGTGCCCTTGAGCTGCTTGGTAATCAGCGCGGCAATCGCCCACATAAAGGCCGCGCCCAGCGCCATGAGTACACCGATGAAGAAACGGCCGTCGGCGTTACCGCCTGCTTTGTCGAGCTGTACGATCATCAACAAACCGCTGAACGCAAAAGCCAGCCAACCTATTTTCGCAGCCGTTAGCCGCTCGGCAAAAAAAACCGCACCAAAGCAGATCAGCATGAACGGCTGCATGTTGTAGACGGCCGTGGCGATAGAGATCGATGCGCGTGAATACGCCGCGAACAGGAGAACCCAATTCAGCACGATGGCGATGCCACCCAGCACCGAAAGCGCGAATACGCGTAGGGTGACGGGGCGGAGTAAGCCCTTGCTGGCACATACGATGAAGAGCGTGCCTGCGCCGAACAAGCAGCGCCAGAACACAACATTCAGAACAGGAAGCCCCGAGACCACGACAAACCAGCCTATGGTGCCGGCAATGGTCATCGCGGCGGCCATTTCGGCGATGCCTTGTGCTTGTTTACTCACTTTACGCCCTCGCGCCATTTAGGCTTATTATCGCCGCCGTGACTCTGAGTTAAATGGCGTAAATTAGGCCGGTGATGAAAATTTCCTTTTTATATAAGGCGGTCGCGCCACAAGGAGCGATGCGATGATCGACGACATTGACGGCTCAATACTTGAGCTCCTGGCGCGCAATTCGCGCATATCGTTGAAGGAGCTCGCCGCGGAGATTCAATTGTCGTCGCCGAGTACGTCGGAGCGACTCAAGCGTCTGGAAGAGCGAGGCGTCATACGCGGATACACCATCGACGTGGAGCCGCGACTGCTGGGGCAACCCCTGCAGGCCATTGTGAGAATCCGGCCATTGCCAGGGCGTCTTTCAACAGTGCAAAAGTTGATTGAAGCCACGCCGGAAATTATCGAGTGTGACAAAGTGACCGGCGAAGATTGTTTTGTCGCGCGCCTGTTCGTGCGCTCGATGGAACATCTTGATGAGGTGATCAACCGCATTGCCGAGGAAGCCACAACCAACACATCCATCGTCAAAGGTCAGCTCATCAGACGACGGTTACCACCCATCGCCCCATGAGTGCTGGCCCTGTGAGTGCAGTCGTAATCGATGGGGTTCGGCATGTGTCTTCATGTGCCCCTTCGCGGTGGCATTGAACAGGCTCTAAGACCTGTGCAGGTTAGCTCGTGCTGCAGCGGAGCCCGTCGACGAGCAGAGCGACCATGCGCCGCGCATAGTCGTCATCTTGGGCAGGCATGCACAAGCTCGCGACTGCAATCAGAAGATCTTCGGCTTCGACATCGGCGCGGACTTCACCGGCGGATGCTGCAGATTCAAGAAGTGCCCGAAGGGCGGGTTTGAGTCGCTGCATAAAGTACGCACGCAAGTTTTCGAAGGCCGGGTTCCCCGAGTGCAGGGCCGGGGCGAGCCCGCGTTTGGTGGCAATAAAGGCCGCGTATCGCTGCATCCAATGTGCCAGCGCTTCGAAGGGCTTGTGCTCAGCCGCAAGTATCGGCGCGGCGTCCGCGCAGGCATCGATTTCACGACGGTAGACGGCTGCGATGAGATCGGCACGTTGAGGGAAGTGGCGGTAGACGGTGCCGACGCCGACGCCCGCTTTGTCCGCAATCTCTCGCACAGGAGCGTCCACTCCAGAGGTGACAAACACCGACGCGGCTGATTGCAGCAGCGTGTCGAGGTTGCGCTGTGCGTCAGCGCGTACGCGTCGATGGGTGGGGCCCCGGGCTTCGGCGCCATCACTTTTGTCTTCCGGTTTGTCGCTCATCACGTTCCTACTTGATAAACGGAACAATGTTCCGTATAAATGCGGAACGATGTTCCGTTTAGTGCAAGCTAACGCAGCAACGCGGCGCTGACAACCCATCGAAAGAACAAGGGAGATCGCTATGCATGACAAACCTGTTGCCCTGGTCACCGGGGCTAATCAAGGCATTGGCCTTCAGATCGCCAAGGATCTCGTGACACACGGCTTTACCGTGCTGGTCGGATCGCGCCATCTCGAGCGCGGTGAGGCTGCGGCCAAGGAGGTTGGGCCGGATGCACGTGCTATCCAGTTAGACGTGACCGATGCGAACTCCATCGTCGCCGCGGAAAAGCGCATTCGCAGCGAACTTGGCCGCCTCGACGTGCTCATCAACAACGCGGCCATTTCGAATACGAGTAAGTTGCCTGGCCAGTCCGTTGAGGAGTACGCAAAGTTGAACCGCGCGAGCAACGTGTCGCTTGATGAAGTGCGCGCGATCTGGGAAACCAACGTGTTCGGCGTCCTGGCGGTTTATCAGGCGATGCTGCCGCTGCTACGCGAGGCGCCAGCTGCCCGCATCGTTAATGTGTCGAGCGGCGTGGGTTCGCTGACGAGGAACGCGGATCCGGCGTTCCCGTACCGCCAGATCTTCGGCCCCGGCTACTCGGCGTCCAAGACCGCGCTGAACGCTATGACGCTCGCCATGGCGATTGAACTGCAGTCGACCGGGATCAAGGTCAACGCGGCCTGCCCAGGCTTCACCGCGACGAACCTCAACAACTATGCGGGCACGCAGACCGTGGAGGAGGGCGCTCGCGAGCCGGTACGCCTTGCGCTGCTCGGCCCGGACGGCCCAACAGCCACGTTTTCGAATGCCGAACTCGGATCGCTTCCGTGGTGATGAAATCTTGAGCGCCCGGTCGAAGGGATCACTGCATGATGTGGTGACCTTCTCTCATTTCTTCCGCACGCCATGGAAGGTGCTGAAAGAGGCTTGCATGACCTATGAACCAAGTATCCAGCGTTGATCTTCAAGCGCGCTCTGCGCAGCCTTACGCGATACGCGCGAAACGATCGCTTAAGGACGAGGTATTGCGCATTGCTAGTGCGATCGAGCCTGACCAACGGGCAGTGATGTCGTGGTATCGCGACGACGGTATTGCCGAATTCTCGAATCGCACGGCTCATCAGATCGTCAATGATGGTGAAGCGAATCATTTGCTTCGCTTTCTGCGGGCCATCATGGTCGGGCTGCGTGATTAATTAGCCTCGACCCACATCGGACATGCTATCGATGCACGTCGGTATACGAGAGCCGGCTCAAAGTCTCAGCAATTCGGCATCGAGGTGCGCACGATGTGGATGGCGCACCACACGCTCGTCATTCCGGCGCAGGCCGGAATCCAGTGGACTCAGTAGTCAGGATATCGATAGCACCCATTCGCTGCTGGTTTCGCAGGTGCGTTGTAACGATATCGCTTGGCCTTAGCTTTGCGGCCACTGGATTCCGGCCTGCGCCGGAATGACGA
>JBARCX010000233.1:0-13146 GCA_049794535.1 Rhodanobacter sp. | reverse complement strand
GCGGCGACTTCTGGCTATGGCGGTTGCTGGCCACCGGCGCCAGCTTCGTGCTGTTTGGCCTTGGCGGCCTGTGTCTGCGGCTGGTGATTCTGCCACTGCTGGCCTGCTTGCCTGGCGATGCCATCACACACCGTCGCCGTGCTCGCGCGGCTATCAGCCATGCGTTTCGGCTGCATGTGATGTTTATGCATCGCATGCGCGTGCTCGACTTTCGCATTGATGGCGCGGAGCGCTTGGGCCAGCCTGGGCAGATGATTGTTGCCAACCATCCGTCGCTGATCGACGTGGTGTTCCTGATCGCACAGATCCGCGATGCCAACTGCATAGTGAAGGCTGGCTTGTGGAGCAACCCATGCACGCGCGGGCCGCTGCGTGCAGCGCAGTACATCAGCAACAACGGTAGCCCGGATATGCTCGAACGCGCTGCCGATGTGCTGCGCGAGGGGCAGTGCCTGGTGGTGTTTCCCGAAGGTACGCGCACCACGCCCGACCAAGCACCGGTATTTCATCGCGGTGCGGCCGCCATCGCTCTGCGTGGTGCGCGTACGATCACTCCGGTATACATCACGGTGAAGCCCACCACCCTGACCAAGGCTGAGCCGTGGTACCGCATCCCTGACCGCCGCTTTCAGGTACACCTGCGTGTAGGTACGGATATCGAACTTGCGCCATTCAACGATGACGCACCGCTGCCGATAGCCTCACGCCGGCTCAACGACTACTTGCACCAACTTTTTCTGAGGGAGCTCGCCGCATCGTGAACACACCGGAACATTCCGCACTCGATCAGGCCGCACTCGAGCAAGCCGCTCTCGAACAGGCCGCTCTCGAACAGGCCGCTCTCGAACTGGAAATCGCTCAGCTGATCATTGACACGCTGAACCTTGAAGATCTCTCCCCCGCGGATATTCCGGTCGACCAGCCATTGTTCGGCGAAGGCCTGGGATTGGATTCGGTGGACGCGCTGGAACTGGCACTGGCACTGCAGAAACGCTATGCAATCCGCATCGAGTCGGACGCGAAGCATGCGCGCCAGCATTTCGCCACCATCGCCAACCTGGCCGCTTACGTCGAAGCTCAGCGAGCCCCATGCGACGACTGACCCACATCCTGCTCCCGGTGGCCGGCGTGCTGTATCCGTTTGTCGTGTACTTCGGCATGGAGAAAGTATCGCCGCCGGTATTCGCACTGGTGCTTGGCGCGATCTGGTTGATCCGCGCACCCAGCCTACTGCGCGAACCGGGCGGCCGCTGGATGGTCGGTGCCGCGCTGACCTACTGCGTGCTGCTCGCGCTGAGTGGCGAAGCGGCTTTGTTGCGTTGGTATCCCACCCTGATCTGCGCGCTGCTGCTGGCCGCCTTCGGGCTGAGCCTGATCTATGGCCCGCCATTTATCGAGCGGGTCGCGCGTTTGCGCGAACCCGATCTGCCGCCCGCTGCCGTGCGTTACACGCGCATCGTCACCTGGGTCTGGGTGGGATTCTTTCTGTTCAACGGCGGCATGTCGGCGGCACTCACACTGTGGGCGCCACTGTCCTGGTGGACGCTATACAACGGCCTGATCGCCTACTTCATCATGGGCGTGCTGTTTGTCGGCGAATGGCTGTTCCGCAAGCGCATGCGCCGGATGTGTGCGTGAGCGGCGAGCCGAACATGCCAGCATCGAGCATGCTTGCGCAGCTCAGCACGCATCCGTGGCTGGCCGGCGCCTATGTGGACTCCACCGATACCGCCGCGTTGCTTGTGCTCAATCCAGAGGGTATCCATGCGCTGCGTCAGCATGGGCGACACGCATTGCTGGATCATGTGCAAACGCATCTTATCGAGCACGGTGCTGCGCTACCGAAGCACTATCGTGTTCGTGATGCGATGCCTGCGGATATCGCGTCACACACGCTTGATGCGCTGCTGAAAGCGCCGCGCCCCGACCATGTCGTACCCGTAGCCGAACACGCGCAGGACGGCATCTGGACACTTACGCTGCACTTGCCGCCGGATCTGATTCACTTCGATGGCCACTTCCCGCAGGCACCGGTGCTACCGGGCGTACTACAGGTTGGCTGGGCACTGGCACTGGCCGCACCTCGACTGGGTACATCGATGCATTGTCGCGAGATGGAGACGCTGAAGTTTCAACAACTACTGCGCCCTTGCGACCAGGTCGAGCTGACCCTGCGCTTCGATGCTGCACGCAGCAAGTTGCATTTCGCTTATCGGCTTGATGGCGCACACGCCTCGTCTGGCCGTCTCTGTGTGGTGCGCGCGAATGACTGACACCAGCGCACGCACGCAGCACTGGGCCACACAGAAAGAGCGCGGCAGCTTCGCATTGATGAAGCTCACCGCGCTGGCAGTGCGTCATCTCGGACGTCGTCCACTGACGCCCGTGCTGTACCTGATCGTGCTGTATTTCTTCGTGTTCGGCCGCAGCGCGCGTCGCAATGTACGGCAGTATCAGAATTATCTCGCGGCATGGAGTAACCGGCCCGAGCTACGCCCACGCCTGCGTAGCGTATTCGGCCAGTTCATGGCCTTTGCCGAGAGCCTGCTGGATCGACTCGACGTATGGCGCGGCAAGCTAAGGCTCGATCAGGTGCAATTGCATGACCCGTCGGGCGTGCGCGAACGCCTGCGAAAGAATTTAGACGGTGGCCGCGGGCAAATCCTGATCGGTACACACCTGGGCAATCTGGATGTCTGCCGTGCACTGGCGGAACTTGGCGAACAAGTGCCATTGAACGTACTGGTACACACCCACCACATCGCGCACTTCAACCGCTTGCAGGGCGAGGCCGGCGATCGCAGCTTGCGGCTGCTACAGGTGAGCGAAATGGACGCAGCGTTGATGCTGGATCTGTCACAGCGACTCGACCGTGGCGAATGGCTGGCGATTGCCGGTGACCGCGTACCGCTGCATGACGGTCGTCGTGTAGTGGTGGATTTTCTCGGTCAGCCAGCGGCGTTTCCGCAAGGCCCCTGGCTGCTGGCCGGCCTGCTGCGCTGCCCAGTGAACCTGATGTGTTGCCTGAAAATCGAGGGTCGTTACCAGATCCGACTCGAACCGTTTATCGAGAACCCGATGTGGGAGCGCGGCCAGCGCGAAGCAACCATCGAACACTGGGTGCAGCGTTACGCCGAGCGACTCGCGCAGCTTTGCCTGTTGGCACCCCAGCAGTGGTTCAATTTTTATCCGTATTGGCAGTTGCCTACCTCATCACCCTCAACGTCAGGAGAGTCCGATGCGCACCAGCGGCGTACTGCACGTTGAAACCGAAGTGACCGTACCGTTTTTCGACGTCGATTCGATGGACGTGGTTTGGCACGGTCATTACGTGAAGTACCTGGAGATTGCGCGCTGTGCACTGCTCGATCGGCTCGGGTACAACTACACGCAGATGAAAGCTTCTGGCTATGTATGGCCGGTGATCGATATCCAGTTGCGCTATGCACGCGCGGCCCGTTTCGGCCAGCGTTTGCGCGTGCGTGCCGACCTGGTGGAATGGCAAAACCGGCTGAAGATTCACTACCTGATCCGCGATGCTGAAAACGGCGAGCGCATGACCCGCGCCAGCACTGTCCAGGTCGCCGTAAATCTCGCCGATGGTGTTATGCAACTTGCCTCGCCTCATGTCTTTGTCGATGCGGTGGAGCGCCATTTATCGTGAGCCTCCGCACCTTCCATCCATCATTCCGCGACACCCACCTGACCGGCACCGCATGACCTACGCCAGCCCCACCTACGTTGAAGAAACCCGCATCGGTTTCCATTTTCTGCGCAGCCATACCTGGCAGCATCACGTGCTGCGCGTGGCGATCAACGATCTCAAGCGACTAGCCGGCGAACCCACGCCGCAAGGCGGTGTGCTGCTCGATGTAGGTTGCGGTCAAGGCAAGTCGTTCCGCCTGCTACGCGAGGCGTTTCGGCCCGACCGCTTGATCGGCCTGGATGCCGATCCACATAGCCTTGAACTATCGCGAGCCGAAGCGGAACGCGAAGGCATCGCCGCCGAACTGATCGCTGGCGATTGCGCGCAGATCCGATTGCCAGATGCGAGCGTGGACATCGTGTTCTGTCATCAGACCTTCCATCACCTGGTCGAACAGGATCGCGCACTGGCTGAGTTCTGGCGCGTGCTGAAACCTGGCGGCCTGCTGCTGTTCGCCGAGTCGACCAAGGCCTACATCGATAGCTGGGTGATCCGCTGGTTCTTCCGCCACCCGATGCATGTGCAGAAAAGTGCCGACGGTTATCTGGACATGTTGCGCGCGCAGGGTTTTGTGTTCGATCAGCGCAACGTATCCCTGCCCTATCTGTGGTGGAGCCGCTCAAGCGATTTCGGCTTGCTCGAACGCTGGGGTTTGCGCCAGCCACCACCGCCCGGCCAGCGTGATGAAACGCTGGTTAATGCCGCCGCACGCAAGCCGCTCGATCACGCATGAGTGCGTACCTGAATGCGCTGGGGGTGATCTGCACACTCGGCGCAGGCAAGCATGCGGTGCGCGAAGCGTTGTTTTCCGGCGATGACAGCGGCCTGCGCCCGGAAGCCGATTGGGTGCCCGGTAACGCACCGCCGCTAGGTAGCGTGCGCATGCCGTTGCCCGCCATGCCGGCGGCGCTTTCTGCCACCCGCGACAATCGCAATAACCGCCTGCTGCTTGCCGCTGCACAAGAAATCGAAGCTGACATTCAAACGGTTATTCAGCGCTATGGCCGCGAACGTATTGGCGTAGTGCTCGGCACCAGCACCACCGGTATCGAGGAAGCCACGCACGGCATCGGCCACTACCAGCGCGAAAGCGAGTGGCCGGCGAACTATCGCTACGCGCATCAGGAATTGGGCGCACCTGCCGAATTTCTCGCCGAATGGCTGGACCTCGCCGGCCCCTGCTATGCCATCTCCACCGCATGTACCTCCGGCGCGCGTGCATTGATCAGTGCCCAGCGTTTGCTTCAACTTGGCCTTTGCGATGCCGTGCTGTGCGGTGGTGTGGATACGTTGGCCAGGTTGCCCATCAACGGCTTCCACGCACTGGAGGCGATGGATAGCACCCGTTGCGAACCGTTTTCGCGCCATCGCCGTGGCATCAACATTGGCGAAGGCGCCGTGCTGTTCCTGATGACCCGCGATCTCGGCCCAGTACAGCTGCTGGGCAGCGGCGCCAGCTCGGATGCGTATCACATGTCATCGCCTGATCCTGAAGGGCGTGGCGCGCAACAGGCGATGCGCACCGCGCTGGCACAAGCGGGGCTGGAGGCCACGCAGATCGACTATCTCAACCTGCACGGTACGGCCACCGAACACAACGATCGGATGGAAAGCCGTGCCGTAGCCGCCGTGTTCCCGCATGGCACGCCGTGCTCTTCCACCAAGTCGCTGACTGGCCATACCCTTGCGGCAGCTGGGGCACTGGAGGCCGCGTTTTGCTGGCTGAGCCTGACCGACAACCGCGCCGCACGTCGACTGCCGCCGCAGGTATGGAATGGCGCTGTCGATCCCGAACTGCCACCGTTGTCGTTCACCCGCATCGGCGACCATTTGCCCGTCGGCGGTCAGCGGCATCTGATGAGCAATTCGTTCGCCTTTGGTGGCAACAATGCCTGCTTGATTCTGGGAGACGCCGCGTGAGTCCTGAATCTATCGAGCATGGGTCTATCGAACATTGGCCTATGCAGGAACTGCTGCCGCACGCCGGTGAAATGATCCTGCTCGATACGGTGCTGGAAGCGGATGAGGAACGCATCGTGTGTCGTCGCCGTGTTCGTGCCGGCGGTTTGTTCAACGCCGCCAACGGCAGCCTTCCAGCGTGGACGGGCGTTGAGTTAATGGCGCAGAGCGTGGCGGCCTGGGCGGGCTGGCAAGCGAAGCGCGAGCAGCAGCCGGTTCGTCTCGGCTTCCTGCTGGGCACCCGCCATTACCAGTGCGATGTGGATGTTTTTCCCGTCAACAGCGAGTTGACCATCGAAGCGGTTCGCAGCTTTCATGACGACAACGGCATGGGCGTGTTCGCCTGCCGCATCGATGCGCCAGGTATACATGCCGAGGCGCGTCTTACCGTATTCAGCCCACCTGACGCTGGCGCTTTCCTGGCCGCGTCCACCGAGGACAACACGCATGTCCACAACAACGATGTCTGAAACGATTCTGGTTACCGGATCCAGCCGCGGCATTGGTCGCGCCATAGCGCTGCGCCTGGCACAAGCTGGCTACGACTTGGTGCTGCATTGTCGTAGTCGCCGCGATGAAGCCGAGGCCGTGCGCGATGCGGTGCAGTCGCTCGGTCGTACCGCACGTATCCTGCAATTCGATATCGCTGATCGCGCTGCTTGCGCGGCTGCGCTAGAGGCGGATACCACCGTGCACGGCGCGTACTACGGCGTGGTGTGCAATGCAGGACTCACCCGCGACGGTGCCTTCCCCGCACTGACCGGCGATGACTGGGACAGCGTGCTGCGTACCAACCTGGATGGTTTTTACAACGTGCTGCACCCGCTGATCATGCCGATGATCCGCCGCCGTGCGCCGGGGCGCATTGTCTGCATCACCTCGGTCTCGGGAATGATCGGTAATCGCGGACAGGTTAACTACAGCGCATCGAAAGCCGGCATGATCGGCGCCGCCAAGGCGTTGGCAGTGGAGCTAGCCAAGCGAAAAATTACCGTCAACTGCGTGGCACCGGGACTGATCGATACCGACATGCTCGACCCTGAGGTACCCGTGGAGGAGATCCTTAAGGCGATCCCCGCCCAACGCATGGGCTCGCCCGACGAGGTCGCCGCAGCCGTGCAATTCCTGCTGAGTGCGGATGCCGGCTACATCACCCGCCAGGTGCTGGCGGTGAATGGCGGGCTCTGCTGAAGAGCTAGAAATTAGTTGAGAGAAGTGAGAAATGAGAGAAAGCCATCAATCTCGCCGCTCACTGCTCGCCTCGTTTCTCACTTCTCATTTCTCGTTATTTAACCCCACAAGGAACTTTACCCGCATGAAAGCAAAATCCCTTGGCTTGGCCGCACTGCTTCTCGCCACCCTTCCCGGCGTCAGCCTCGCCGCCGACAAAGTCGTGCACCTGGCATTTAACAACGCCGTGGTTGCCGCCACTCAAAGCGGCAAGCTGGACGGTAGCGTCAAGTTCTATCTGGCCGGCACGCAACCCGCCGGGCAGGTATCGGTGATCAACGACAATGTCACCACCAACAGAAAAACCAACGCCTTCGGTAAATCAGATCAGGTCACCTGCGATTGGGCACTGCAATCGGCGCTGATCAGCCTGCAGGATGACGCCAAGAAAGCCGGTGCCAACGCGGTCGTGGATATCGTCAGCAATTACGACGACAAGGCATACAGCGATAGCCAGAACTACGAATGCCACGTCGGCTTTCTGATGTCCGGCGTGGCGCTGAAAGCCAAGCTGGCCAAGGTTCAGCCGTAAAGCTATAGGTGATCCGGTTCGCCGGGCCGCCCCTCCTAGCTGATGCGCCGCGTCAGAGGGAATCGCGCTTCCTGAGCTACCATAAGCAGGCTAAGCCCCATCCCCTGGAGTTCGTAATGCGTCCGTTCCCGCTCGGAGAAGACATCGACCTGCTGCGCGAGACCGTGCACGCCTTCGCGGAGAAGGAGATTGCTCCGCGCGCTACCCAGATCGACCACGACAACCTGTTCCCGGCTGACTTGTGGCGTAAGTTCGGTGATATGGGCCTGCTCGGCGTGACCATTCCCACCGAATACGGCGGCAGCGGCCTGGGCTTCCTCGCGCATATGGTGGCGATGGAAGAGATCTCGCGTGCTTCGGGCTCGGTCGGTCTTTCGTATGGCGCGCACTCCAACCTCGCCGTGCAGAACATTTTCCACAACGGCAACGAGGCGCAGCGTCGCAAGTACATCCCCAAGCTGTGCTCGGGCGAGTATGTCGGCGCGCTGGCGATGAGCGAGCCCGGCGCGGGCTCCGACGTGGTCGGTTCAATGACCTGCAAGGCTGAGCTGAAAGACGGCGTGTGGGTCGCCAACGGCTCCAAGATGTGGATCACCAACGGCCCCGATGCCGACGTGCTGCTGGTCTATATGCGCACCGCTCCACGCCCTGCCGGCAGCCGCTGCATGACCGCCTTCATTATCGAAAAGGGTATGAAGGGTTTCAGCACCGCGCAGAAGCTGGACAAGCTCGGCATGCGCGGCTCGAACACCTGTGAGCTGGTGTTTGAGGACTGCGAAATTCCGGTGGAGAACATCGTTGGCGAGGTCAACGAGGGCGTGCGCGTGCTGATGAGCGGCCTCGATACCGAACGTTTGGTGCTCTCCGGTGGCCCCATCGGCCTGATGCAGGCCGCGATGGATCTCACCCTGCCTTACGTGCGCGAGCGCAAGCAGTTCAACGCGCCCATCGGCACGTTCGGCCTGATGCAGGGCAAGGTCGCCGACATGTACACCGCGCTGCAATCATCGCGTGGCTTTGCCTACCTGGTGGCACAGCAATTCGATGCCGGCATCAAGTCGCGTATCGATCCGGCCGCTTGCCTGCTCAACGCCTCGCAGAACGCGGTGAAGGTAACGCTGGAAGCGATCCAGGCACTCGGTGGTAATGGCTATATCAACGAGTTCCCGGCGGGTCGCTTGCTGCGCGACGCCAAGCTTTATGAAATCGGCGCGGGCACCAACGAAATCCGCCGCATGCTGATTGGTCGCGAGCTGTTTCACGGCAAGGCTTGATCCAGAAGAAGCCTGACCTGGAAATACGTCGATAAAAAAACAGCCCGCTGAGCGGGCCGTTTTCATTGCAGCTCGATCATGCGTAGGTCAGAACGTCCAGTGATAGCTGACCATCGCCAGCTTGCCGCGCTGGTACTGATCGAAATCCTGTTCGTAATCCAATTGCAGGCTGGATTTCGTCGCGAACTTCCAGTCCAGTGTGGAGCCGACCACGCCACCGTAGCGGGACAGACCAATACCACCCACCGGCGACCACTGCGCCAATCCGGTGAAACTGGCATCGGGAATATCGCCATGCATGGCGAACGCCTGCTGCCATAGCATCCGCGTCTGCAGACTCAAACTGCTACCTCCGTCGAGCGACCACTCATGCATGGCGCGTAGGCCTACACCAGCCTGCCAGCGCTCGATGTTCTGCTCACCAGACATCAGGCCGAAACCATCGGCGCCAGCCTCGTTGAAGCCATCACTCTGGATCTGTGCGTATTGCAGGTTGACATACGGTGTCACCTGCGTGCCACCGAGCGAGAAGCGATAACCACTCTCGCTGTAGGCAAGGCCATAGTGTCCGTTGCTCTGGCTACCCACACCGGCGTATTGGTCACCGAGTTCGAGTTCGCGCTCCATGTCTTCACGATAGGTACCAAAGCCAATGCGCCCCATGGTGTACCAGCTACCCTGGACTACGCCGCCGTAGAACATGCCCTCAAGCGCGTGACTATTGCCCTGGTCAGCACTCTCCGAGAGCCGCCCCAATCCCTGGCTTTGCGTGATGGCGTAACCCACCACGCCGTTTTCACCGAACCGGCTATCTTCGCCGACCATCATCCCGTTCAAGTCATAACCGACGCTGCCATAGCCGCTGCGCGACATGCTTCCTTCGGAGCCTAGCTTTTGCGTCCAGCCGCCGAGCTGCAGTTGTGGGCCATCGAGCAGTTGGTCGAAACGATCGGACAAGGCACGCGTGCCGGCATCGATCGCCTCGAAGGTCATCGCTGCACTGGCTGCATGCAACTGACCCGACAGGCTGCTCAGCGAATTCTGCGCAACGGTCAACGTGGATGCCTGCTGCAAACTCGCCGCTCCGGCAAAGAAACCACTGGCTACCGGTGCCGATGTTGTCGTCAACGTACCCTGACTGAGTTGGGTATTGAGTTGCACGAACGCACTTTGCACACGCTGCGCGGCACCGTAGGAGGCGGCGGTATAGCTCGCCCCTTGTATGGCCGTGACATTCACCTGCTGCACATTGAGATAGGCATCGTTAGCGTCGTAGTTCAACGTCGCGTTGAGCATGACGTTCGATGCCGTATCCAGCGCCGAAAACGTACCCGTGAGGCCACCCTTTGCACTCAGTACATCGGTATGCGAATTGACGGTGTATCCCGAATTCGTGCCGGTGATGAAGAGATCGCCGCCCGTCAGGCTGGCTGTGCCTGCGACATTCAATGCTGATCCCAGAGACACGGCTAACCGGCCGCCGGTTTGCTGGGTGTAGTTACCGTTCAAGGTGACATTGCTGCCGCTAACACCCAACACACCAGCATTGGTGATGCTGCCACCGATAGTCTGGGTACCGCTCAGCGTGGCGCCCGAACTGACGCTCACACTGGACGCCAGCGAAATAGCCGTCAACGTGCCGGCCTGCACCTGAGTGAGGCCGGTGTAACTGGAAGGCTGCGTCAAATTGAGCGTACCGCTGCCCTGCTTGATCAGACCGCCTGCGCCGGAGATGGGGTTGTTCCAACTGGAGCTGCCGCTGAAACTCACAGTGACATCACCCCAGTTGAATTGCTCGGGGCCATTCACCGCTTTGCCGACATCCAGCTCGCCGTAGCCGAAGGTCGTGTTTGGCTGCGACCCACCGAGTGGATCGGCCGTGCCCAACAGCGTCTGCCGCACCAGGTCATTAGTGAAGTACGGATACGCCTGCCATACCAGCGCCGCGGCACCCGATACCTGCGGAGCGGCCAGCGAAGTGCCCTCGACGACGTAGTAAGTCTCGCTGGTCGGCGTGTCGCTCTTGCCACTGACGATCACGTCACCTGGTGCAGCCAGGCAATAGTTCATCGCGATGCCGCACTTGTTGGAATAGCTGTCCAACTGGGTCGGATTGTTGCTGTTGACGGCAACCACAGTAAGCCAGCCCTTCGCCAAATCCGGTGCCAGGCTCGGCAGCGCAGCAATCGTGCTGGGATTGGCCTCCGAATCGTTGCCCGCGGCGAACACCACCAAGCCACCAAACGAGTTGATGTACGTGCTGTACGCGGCATCGAAGAGTTGCGTGGTGGCTGTATCCGTAGCACTCCAGGTGATACCGCCCCATGAGTTGTTCATCACCTTGGCATTGGCCGTGATCAGATCGGCACTGACCTGCGGCAACGGATCCGCTGACGTGACCTGGGCGGGCGGCGTCGAGCCGTTATCGTCGCTTGAGTTGTCATCGATGATGCGCGCCGAGACGATATCTGCTCCCGGCGCAATGCCACCGGCAAACTGACCAAACGGAACGCCAGCAGCAATCTCGGCCACCCATGTACCGTGACCAACGACGTCGTCGATACTGAGATTGTTGGTACTTGGGTCGACGTACGTGAGTTCCTCAATCACACGCCCAGCCAGCGCAGGATGAGTCGCCATGACGCCGGTATCGACAATGCCGATGGTTACCCCAGCGCCGGTATAGCCAGCGCTATGCGCGGCGTAGGTGTTGGTGATCGCCAGCTGCGCGTTGATGGGTGGTTGGGGCACGGTGCTGGACGATGCCGGTGGCGTCGTCGAAGAGGACGACGACGTCGGCTTGGTGTTACTGCCACCGCCGCAAGCGCTGAGGCCCAGTGCTACACAAATCAGCACCGTCGCTTCGCGGCGGCGCAATCCCTGCATCCCTTTCGACATGATCCGGTACCCCGTCACGAATCTTTATCGCTCGGCGGACACCCGGCAAAAGTTGCGCCGCGCCGCCACCCTAGAGCCTATTAACCATCATGGACTCTCCCCGTGTGCGGGCCGGATCTATTTGCCCCCAGTACTGCATGCAAACAGCTTCCGGCGCGGGCCACACTAAAGATCGTGAATGGGCTCCCTTCCAGTCTGTCACAACACAAAAGCAACTACATGCGATGCCGGGGCGCGTTTCTGCGCCAGCCTGCCCGGTTTGCCGCACTGCGCCATCGACTGCGATAATCCGCAGATTGCTTCCGGGCGCCATGCGCCTTTCGACGAGTTCCCTGCGGAGATCCCCATGTCGGACGTCAGTGTTGTCATCGTCGGTGCCAAGCGCACTGCCATCGGTTCCTTTCTCGGCCAGTTCACTGGCGTACCCACACCGAAGCTCGGTGCCACCGCTATCCGCGCCGCACTGGCGCAGTCCGGCATTGCTGCCGCGGATGTCAACGAGGTCATCATGGGCTGCGTGCTGCCTGCCAACCTCGGCCAGGCACCTGCACGCCAGGCTTCGCTGGAAGCCGGCCTGCCGGTCGGCACCGGCTGCACCACCATCAACAAGGTCTGCGGCTCAGGCATGAAGTCGATCATGCTGGGCCATGACCTGATCAAGGCCGGCTCGGCCGCCATCGTGGTGGCCGGTGGCATGGAATCCATGACCAACGCACCGCACATGGTGAATGCACGTACCGGCATTCGTTACGGCGATGGCCAGTTGGTCGACCACATGGCCTGGGACGGCCTGACCAATCCTTACGACGGCAAGGCTATGGGCGTTTTCGGCGAATTGTGTGCCGACAAGTTCCATTTCACCCGCGAAGAGCAGGATGCCTTTGCCATCGAGTCGGTGAAGCGTGCCCAGGCCGCTCAGCAGAACGGCGCATTTGCCGACGAAATCGTGCCGGTCACGGTCACCAGCCGCAAAGGTGAGGTGCAGGTGGATACGGACGAACAGCCCGGCCGTTCCGATATTGCCAAGATCCCGACGCTGAAGGCCGCCTTCCGCAAGGAGAACGGCACCATCACGGCTGCCAGCTCCTCGAGCATCTCTGACGGCGCGGCCGCCGTGGTGCTGCTGTCGGCTGACGATGCTAAAGCCCGTGGTCTCAAACCACTGGCACAGATCGTCGCTCACGCTACCCATTCGCAAGAGCCGGAGTGGTTTACGACGGCGCCCGTTAGTGCGATCCAAAAAGTACTAAAAAAGACCGGTTGGAAAATCGAAGAAGTCGACCTGTTCGAAGTCAACGAGGCATTTGCGGTAGTGGCCATGGCACCGATGCGCGAGCTCGGTATTCCGCATGAAAAAATCAACGTCAACGGCGGCGCCTGCGCACTCGGCCACCCGATCGGTGCCAGCGGCGCACGCCTGGTGGTCACCCTGCTCAATGCCCTGCGCACACGCGGACTGAAGCGCGGCATCGCCACTCTGTGCATCGGCGGCGGCGAAGCCACGGCGCTGGCCGTAGAGCGCCTGGACTGACCCTGGAATCGGGACA
>JBARCX010000232.1:0-21446 GCA_049794535.1 Rhodanobacter sp. | reverse complement strand
ATACTGCTCAATGGTCGCGACCACCCCACTGGGCCCCTGCCTAGGCAGGGACGACGATCAAGAACCGCCAGCGCAGGCTTCGATCGACAGGTGGTCGAAAACCCGCCACCGGTGAACAACCTGGCGATAGCGCAGCGATCAGGCTACGCCACTCTCCACCCTCGGCTTCACCAACCAACTCACCGCCAACACACCCAGCTCATAAAGCAGGCACATCGGAATCGCCAACATGATCATCGAGGTGATGTCTGGCGGCGTGATGAACGCAGAAATAGCAAAGGCGCCGACGAAAGCGTAGCGACGACCGTTGCGCAGCTTGGCAAGATCGACCACGCCCACCGCCGCAAGAATCACCACCGCCACCGGCACCTCGAAGCACAGGCCGAAGGCGAAGAACATGAGCATCACGAAATCGAGGTAGTGCGTGATGTCGGTCATCATCTCCACGCCCTGCGGCGTCACTGCCGTCAGAAAACGGAATGCCGCCGGCAACACCAGGAAATAGGCGAACGCGCAGCCGAGGTAGAACAACACCAGCGTAGCGACCAGCAACGGTCGCGCGAGGCGCTTTTCGTGTTTGTACAAGCCCGGACTGACAAACGCCCAAAGCTGGTACAGGATCATCGGCATACTAATGAACAGCGACGTGTAGAAGGCCAGCTTCAGCGGTGTGACAAACGGGCTCGCCACCTCGGTGGCGATCAGATGTGCACCTTGTGGCAACCGCGCCACCAGTGGCGCAGCCAGTTCGCTGTACAGCTTGTTTGCGAATGGCGCCAACCCGAGCAGCACCAGCAGCACGGTGGCGACCGCCTTCATTAATCGCGAACGCAACTCGATGAGATGCGAGAACAGGCCTTGCTGCAAGTCGACATCGAGCTCAGGCGTCGCCATGCGAGCGCTCCTTCGATGTCGCCTGATTCAACCCGATGGGATCGGGCCTGATGGGGACGGGCTCGAATAGATCTTGCTTGAATAGATCTGGCTCGACTGGATCGAGCCCGACGTGAGCGGATCTGATGTGATCTGGCTCGACGTTACTCGATTCAAGAGTATCGGGCTTAGCGTGATCAGCAGAGGCATGACTGACGGGTGTCGCAACCGTCCCATCGGCAACAGCAGCGCCCGATAGCGGAGCGGTCACCGATTCAACGATGGCTTTGGGCGAAACCACAGCGGCAGCCTGCACGAACGGTTCACGCACTTCGCTTATTGAAGCCTTCACATCGGCCTTTACCGCATCAGCTTGCATGACCGCCTCGCGCGCGGTGCGCTTGATCTCTTCGATCTCCAACTCGCGCTCCACTTCAGCCCGCACGCTATCCCAGCCAGTACGAATACGGCGTAGCAACGCACCGGCAGTGCGTGCTGCGCCGGGCAATTTTTCCGGGCCGAGTACGATCAACGCGACAAGCGCGAGCAGCACCAGCTTACCGAGGCTGATCTCGATCATCGCTGTGGGAACCTGCGCTTACTTCGAGTCGTGCTGATTTTGCGTGGCATTGGTCGAGCTTGCCGATGCGTTCGGGGCCGGATCAGCTTTCAGCTGCTCTGACTCCTTGCGCTTGGCTTCCTCGCGCTTTGCGTCTTCATCATCACCCTGCATGGCTTTCTTGAAGCCACGCACGGCGTTGCCAATATCAGGACCGATCTTGGTCAGCTTGCCGGTGCCGAACACCACCAAGACGACGACGAGCAGAATGATCCAATGCCAAAAACTATCCAGACCCATATCAACCTCTACGCGGACTGTGTCTAAGCCCGGCTGCGAACGCAGCCCCGGCCGTTCGTTATCAGCGTGAAGTGTACTCCTCCAAAGTGTCCCGGAAGCGGACTACGTCCGCAGGAACATTGCTTACGCCGCCTTCAAAAATGCGCCGCGGGGTAACACCTTGTCCATAGACTGCCGCATTGGCGTCATAATCGATTTTCAGCACCGAACCATCCAGCGCTACACCCGCGAACAAACCACGGGCGCGTGAGTAGGAGTAGATCTCCGCTCTCAGCTGCTGATCGGTCGCTGCGGAGGCGGTACGGCCCACCGGGCCTGCTGCGGCGGAGGCATCCGCACCAATAGTAAATTTACCGTTGACGATGGAATCCACGCCACGCTGGGTGCGGAACACCAGTACGACATCGGTAGACGACACGCCGATCTGGAAGCCCACACTGCCACCGCCGAAGCTGATGAAGCTGGGGTTGGACCAGGTGCCGTCAGGGCCTTTCACGGAAACCAGCCCTTCGCCACGGCGGCCACCGAATATGAAGCCCACCTTCAGCACGTCGGGAATCACCGCGATCGCCTTGGCATCCTTGAGCAAGTCCGTGGGAATGGACTTGTCTGGCGCCTGCTCGATCTCATTGAGCACACGTACGGCGCTCTGCGCACGCGCCTGCGGTGAGTCGTCATCGGCGTGCACGGCCATCGCCGGCAACAGCAAGATCAGTGCGAATGGCAGCAAACGACGCAGCGGTGCATTGAACATGGGCAGCTCCTGACAGATTTCCGGTGGGGGACGCGACCAATCGTCGCAAATTCACGGCGGGGCGCGAATGGCCGCTTGTGGCAGACTTCACGATCACTCCGTCGCCAGCGCCACGATGCCACGCAGCAGCCACTATAACGGCCTTGCCGGCCACGCCAATGACCAACCTGTTCAGGCTGGCGTTCTATTGGTGAACCTCGGCACACCGGATGCACCCACGGCCAAGGCGGTGCGTCCGTATCTGGCGGAATTCCTCGGCGATCCACGAGTGATCGAATACCCGCGCTGGCTGTGGCTGCTGATCCTGCACGGTGTGATCCTGCGCATCCGACCGCCACGCTCAGCCCATGCCTATGCGCGCATCTGGACACCCCAGGGCTCGCCGCTGCGTGTTGGCAGCGAAGCGCTGGCCACCGCACTGCAGGCCGAGCTGGGCCACCAGCGCCCAGGGCCGATTCGTGTGGCGCTGGCCATGCGCTACGGCGAGCCATCGGTCGCTCGGCAAATTGAGCAACTGCAGCGCGAAGGCGTACGTCGACTACTTGTGCTACCGCTCTATCCGCAATATTCGGCCACCTCCACCGGTTCGGTGATCGATGCTGTGGCCGATGCATTCAAGCGCCTGCGCTGGCCGCCTGAGCTGCGCATCGTCAACGATTATCACGACGATCCTGGCCATATTGATGCGCTGGCGCAAAGCATCCGAGCGTGGTGGGCCGAGCATGGCCGCGGCGACAAGCTCTTGTTGTCGTTCCACGGCATTCCGGAAAGCTACGTGCAGGCAGGCGATCCCTACTTCGATCACTGCCAGACCACCGCACGCCTACTGCGCGAACGGCTATCGCTAAGCGAGCAAGATGTCATCGTCAGCTTTCAATCGCGAGTGGGTCGCGAACGTTGGCTGCATCCGTATACCGACGCCACCGTGCGCCAACTCGCCAGCCAGGGCGTGAAAAAACTCGATGTCGCCTGCCCCGGTTTTGCGGTCGACTGCCTGGAAACGTTGGAAGAGATCGCGATGCAAAACCGCGACTTTTTCGTCGCTGCCGGCGGCGACACGCTGCGCTATATCCCGGCACTCAATGACAGCGCCGAGCAGGTCGCCAGCCTTACCGCGCTGATTCTGCGGCACACCCAAGGCTGGCCGGAATGTGCACCTGATGACGGTCGGGAATCTGCGTGAACGCACCAACTGAGCAGCAGATCGCACTGCCTCATCTCGCGTTAACCGCGCAGATCTGGGGCGAACCCGACGCACCACCGTTGCTCGCATTGCATGGCTGGCTGGATAACGCCGGCAGTTACTCCCTGTTGGCACCGCTACTGGCCGAACGCTGGCGAGTGATCGCGTTGGATCTGCCCGGCCATGGCCACTCCGAACATCTTCCGGCCGGCGCGAGTTACCACTATCTCGACTATGTCAGCGCCGTGCTCGCTGCCGCCGATGCATGGGCGCTGGAGCGCTACACCCTGCTCGGTCATTCGTTGGGTGCCGGCATCGCTGCTTTAGTGGCAGCGGCAACACCCGAACGCATAGATCAATTGCTATTGATCGAAGGGCTAGGTCCACTCGGCGATGACGGAAGCCACACCTTGCAGCGCTTCCGTGATGCATTCGACGCACCGACATCCAACGGCAAATCACTGCGGCTATTCAGCAGCATCGAACAAGCCACCAGCGCCCGCACCATCGCCAGCGGGCTACGCACCGAACTGGCTCGCCCCATCGTGGAGCGCGGCCTTATCGAAGCCGACGGCGGTTGGCACTGGCGTACTGACCCGCGGCTCATCCGCCCTAGTGCCGCACGGCTCGCCGAAAGCCAAATCCACGCATTGCTCGCCGGCATCGAGGCTCCCACCGCGTTACTGCTGGCACAACCGAACACGCCCTACTTACCCGCCGCGCAAATGCAAGCACGTGCAGCCTGCGTGCCGCGTATCACCGTTGAGCACATGGAAGGCGGTCACCATCTGCATTTGGAGCATCCGCGGGCGGTGGCCGAGTGGGTATTCGCACATTGTGATGGCATGCGTTGACCCTGACCGGTGACGCAACTGACTTGCGCCGATACAAGTGCTACCGCCAACCCCAGCGAAGCAGGCAAGGGCCGCCGAGACATCGTGTCGCGCTTCAACGTGTACTTCGTCGCCGTCAGCAAATGATGTTATTGCCGCGCACAACCCGATCGCTATCACGGGATTGGGTCTTGCCCGATGGCCCTGCCGCCAAAGCTGGCCTGAAGAATGGCGATGTCATCAGGGTCGGTGCGGACCTTACCGTATACGGGCACATGCATGCCCGTCAGAAAATGACGTAGCATCTTCCGCGGAACAGGGGGCGGCCAACGCATGGCGTTGTGCCGCATAAGGGGAGACGCAGTGCATAACGTCACTGCATGCATCTGATCAAGCCGGCATCTTTATGCCGGCCATGACGTATGCATCTTGACTGGATGGCTTCTGGAAGAGAGGCAGACAACAACATGTCTCTGTCTCTACGCCATTGAGGGGCTCGATGGACCGATGACAACTCAGCATCTAAGCCGCAGGCCAAGCGTGTCGTCAAACCGTACGGTGAATATGGCGAGGGCAGTTATGAGCCTGGCGATATCATTGAAGTCTACGATTTGAGACAACGGTTTCGTTGCATCATTAAGGCGACCAAGGTCTACACGATTAAGTTCGGAGACATCCCAGAAGAAGTATGGCGTGGCGAAACATTCTCGAGTGCGAATGAGTTTAGGGATCGCCATATTCGCTGCCTACCGCATCTGGATCAACATGATAATTTCGAGTTTGTGACGCTTAATTTTAAATTAGTCGAAGTAATCTTGGGGGACGTTTCTGATAATTTAACGCCATATGTCATCTACGGACATGCCCGCAACCCGGCGCGAGCCATTTTAAACAACACAAAAAGTCTTCTCATGACTAAAGCCGATGTATGTCACAGCATTTGACAGCGAAGCCACACGTAACAAATGATAGAAACTGGTACTCGGCACGACTTCATCAAATGATCCAAGGGCGAATGGATCTTTCATGATCCGAAGCATATAGCCAAGCGCACAGGGGGGAGCAGCAACACGTTAAGCCGATACAAAGCAGAAAAACAGCATTGCCTTATGACCAAGTAACGTGTGAGCCGATGAACCGCGACCCAGGCGGCATATGGTTGACGCAACGTAACCGACGTATGACTTATGAAAAGGAGTTTTCATGCACAAGCTCGAGTATTTCAAAGGCAGCAACCATCCATGGTCGTTTTCCTTACGTAACGCAGCCATTGTTATTGCATTGGGTGTCGTCAGCTTCATGTCAGCGTCGACTGTATATGCGCAGTCGACAAGCGCTACCATTTTTGGCCAGGCCCCTGCCGGGGCAATTGTAACGGCCAGCAGTTCGACAGGTGTTCATCGCCACCAAACCGTGAAAAAAACGGGCCATTACAAGATCGACGGGCTGCCGGACGGTGATTACACCGTGACCCTGGAAAAAGACACCCAGACCGTCGACACACGATCCAATATTTCACTGCTGGTTGGCCGAAACGCCGAAGTCGACTTCGCTTGTCCTAATGATCAGTGCGCCGCGTCGGAAAACTAGTAGATCGGTGCCAGTAAGAATCCTCATGTCAAACCCGGCGTCGTCGCCGCTACACCTGCCTGCGACGACGACCGGCATCGACAATGTCAGCCTACGAAACAGGTTCGCGCCTGACATTTCTCTTCGTATCCATCTGAATGGATACACGCGTGGCTGGGTCAGATCCAATACGGATAAACGCCGACACGGATACGTCACCCGGAAAGCTCATGGTCAAGCTCTTAGGGAAATTGACTAAAAAAATCGAATGCGCCTCTGTTGCCGGTCAACTGGTCACTTTCTCGGCAATAGAGAACCCTAATACCGGGATGAATGATGCGACTTTCGAGAAAGAGTGATATTTACGCGTATCCGCTTTCGACTGCGATTTCAGGCGGGAGTCTTCAAAGATGCTCCCGCCACAAATATTATCTCGACAAATAATCAGGTCGAAATCGCCAGGCGCTCAGCGCGATACACATACGCCGTCACCAAGGTCGCCAACACAGCCACCACGATGCCCGCACCGAGACACATCGCAATCTGTGACGCGCCGACATGGCCGCCCCGCAATAGCTCGGAAATGCCCACCTGCTGACCGAGTAGCGGTACCGCGTACATCCAGTCGGCCACTTTTACCGGCATCACGCTGAGCATGACCGACGGTAGTGCCGGCACCAGCATCAGGATCGATAGATAGGTCTGCGCCTCACGGTAGCTCTTGGCAAAGGCCGCCACCAAGGTCTGCAACGCAGCGAGCAACATGACCAAGGGCAGCACCAGCAGCAGCACCTTGCCTGCGAACTCCGGCCCAAGATTCACCACCATGCCCAACTTGTCGGTCGGAATCAGGTGCCCGGCGATACCAAAGGCAATCACGCTGATCAGCAAACTGGCCAGCGAGAACGCGCAGATCGCCGCGAGCTTGCCGAGCAGAATCTTCCAGCGCGGTACGGGGTTGGCGAACAGCGGCTCCAACGATTGCCGCTCGCGTTCGCCAGCGGTCAGGTCGATCGCCAGATACATGCCGCCCATGAAGATGGTGAGCACGAAGAAGTACGGCAGGATCGAGAACATCTGCCCAGCACGCGACTGGGGTGTGGACTGATCACGCTCATCCACCGCTATCGGCACCATCACCGTCGGCGACATGCCACGAGCCACCAACCGCATTGCGCCCTGACGTTGAGCGTAGCTTTGCAACATCTTCTTCAGTCGATCGACCGGCGTACTCGCGTCGTGCTGCGAAGCATCGTAGATCAGCTCGACCTGGGCCAACTCACCCTGGCTCCACGCCTTGCCATACGTCGATGGAATACGCAGCACGACATCGGTGTCCCTATCACGCACGGCCGCCTCAGGGTCAGCGATCGGCGGTTGCGGCACCAAGCCCTGTTGCTTCAGCGCATCGATCAGGTTCGGCGCGTATTGCGCGCCAATCACGGGCACCTTGAGTGGTTGCTCGGCCCGATCCAATTCGCGCGTGACCATGGCATTCATGATCATCACAAAGATAATCGGACCGATCAGCGGACCGGTGAGCAATGCGCTGGTGAGCGTGCGCTTGTCACGCAGATTTTCTTTCACTTCCTTGAGGAAGACAGTGAGCATCGCTTTCATGCGGCGAGCCCCTCTTCACTGCCAATAATCTTCACGAACGCATCCTCCAGATTGTGCTCGCCAGTCTGCGCACGCAATGCATCGGGTGATTCATCTGCCACCACGCGGCCATGCGCGATCACCACAATGCGGTCACACAGCATCGCCACCTCTTGCATGATGTGGCTGGAAAACAGCACGCAACGACCTTCCGCCTTCAACTTCTGCATGAACTGACGCAAGCCACGCGTAGCCATGACATCGAGGCCATTGGTTGGTTCGTCGAGGATCACGTTGCGCGGGTCGTGCACCAAGGCACGAGCAATCGCCGTCTTCACTCGCTGGCCCTGCGAGAAACCTTCGGTACGGCGATCAGCGATGTCGCTCATCTCCAACGCCTCGATCAAGGCTTCGCGACGGGTGCGGATCAACGCCTCGTCCATGCCATGCAGGCGCGCGAAATAATCGATGTTGTCGCGCGCGGTCAGCCGCTTGTACAGCCCACGCGCATCAGGCAACACGCCGAGTTGACGGCGCACGGCCAACGGATCGATAGCCGCATCGACACCATCCACCAAGACCTGACCGTGATCGGGCTTCATCAACGTATAGAGCATGCGCAGCGTGGTGGTTTTGCCGGCACCATTGGGACCAAGCAATCCAGTGATCTCGCCATCGCGAGCCTTGAAACTCACGCCGTCGACCGCTTTCACCGCGCCGAACGCCTTATGCAGGTCTCGTACCTCGATCATGGCGTGGCTCCGTTGAAATTGATGAAGGCCGGTGTGGGGCCGAGTTTGTCCAGGCAGCTCGCATCCAGTTGCTTGGGATCGAGCTTGTCGACGAACTTACCGATCAACTGCGGCATGCAGCCTCGCCCAAGTACCGCGTGACCTTGGCCCTTGAGGATCAACTGCCTTGCATTGCTTAAACCGGACACGATTTGCGTGCCATAACTGGGAGGCGTGACCGGATCGAACGCACCATCCAGCACCAGGATCGGCTTGTCGCTCTTCAACGGCGAATGAAAATCGGCCGGACGCGTTCCGTGCGGCCAGACATCGCACTGAGCCTTGAGTGCGCGGATCAGCTGATTTCCAAGAATGGTGTGTTCGTCTTGCGGGCGCTCTTGCAGCAGATCGGCATCTTCGCTGCAGATCACACTCATCGACATGCCGTTGTTCATATCGCCGCTCAGGTCGCCATTGAGCAGCTTGGCTTGGCCCAGCAGCGGACCCACGTCACCATGGGCGGCGGCATTGATCGACAGTGGCAACAGCGCCGCTGTCTCCGATTCATACGCGAACATGCGCACGACGCCTGCCAACGAATATTCGTTGAGTGGACGCTCGACCGTGACATAGGTTTGCGGATCGCGGAAGCTCACTTTGTGTGGATTCGCACGTAGTGCATCACGCAGTTGATACAGGGTCTGCATGGGATCGCCGAAGCGCTGCTTGCATGCCGGCGTGTCTGTACAGACAGCGAAATTCTTCTTCAACGCCTCATCAAGGTTGACGGCGAAATCTTCACCGAGCACCAACTGATTCGGCACCGGCGAATCGAGCACCACACTGCGCACGCCGTCGGGATGGCGCATGAGGTACTGCTGCGCCATACGCGTGCCGTAGGACACGCCGATCAGGTTGTACATCGGCGAGCCCAGCGCCTTGCGTACGTCCTCCAGATCTTCTGCGGCAATCGTGGTGGTGTAGAAGCGTGGATCGGCTTTCTTGCTGACCTCGCTCAGACAGGTAGCCACCTGCTGGCGCATCTTGTCCAGATCATCAGCTGCATCGGCATCGTCGGACGCGTCTTCGTCAGCCTCCTTGCAGCTCAACGGGTTCGAGCTACCCGTGCCACGTTGATCAAGCAGCACGACATCATGGTGCTTGAGTAGATCATCGAATGCCGGCGCCACGGTCTGCCACGATTCCGTGGCCGCTTCACCCGGACCGCCCGCCAGCAGCACGACGGGATCTTTCTCAGCCACTGCAGCATCGCTGCGCACCACGGCCAACTTCAGGCCGATTTTCCGACTGTGCGGATCTGCGCGATTTTCGGGCACCTCAAACGTGGTGCACCACGCGGCCGCGGTGGCGCCACTGTTCTGCCGACCCAGCTCACAGGCATCCAACGTCAACGAGCCTAACTGCCAGGTTCGTGGCTTGGCTGGCGGTAACGGCTTGTCGATGGCCACACCTGTCGTAGGTGTTACCGACGTTTCTGGAACGGCATCTTGTGGGTGGTGGAATTGCTTCCAGCCGAGTACGCCTAGCCCCACGACGACGATGCCGATGCGTAAGGCAGTACGTCCATTCATTGCCATTTCGTCCTCACTGTTCCGGTTCGAATATCGTTTCGATCGCTTGACCAAACAGGCGAGCGATCTTGAAAGCCAAGGGCAGGCTGGGATCGTACTTGCCTGTCTCGATGGCATTGACTGTCTGCCGCGACACATCCAGACGCTCGGCCAGATCGGCCTGCGACCAGCTTCTGTCGCTACGCAATGTGCGTACGTGATTATTCATGCGTGGCTATCGCACACCACCATCATGCCGATGGTGTCGCGCACGCCAGCGCCCGATGCCTAGCACGGTGCCGATCACCGCAAACGGTGCAGCCATGCCAAGCAAGAATGCGGAGCGATCGCCAACCATCGAAGGCCAATGCAAGCTCGAAGGCCAGCGTATGAGCGCCAACACGATCATCACCATGGCTACCAGCAAAAAGCGTAAGTACATCGGCATGCCACTGATGTCCTCGCAGGCCAGACTCACCCCGTAGCGGCGAGCTACCCACCAACGCGTAGCCCCGTAACACATCAGCATGGTGGGGAAGATCCAGATCAGGATCGCGCCATCCAGTTGCAACACCTGTGCTGCTGCCAGGAATCCACCGACCAGGCTAAGCGCGCCGACGACAACCGTCGCTGTGCCCAGTGCGATCAAGTGCGTGCGCTGCTCAAGCTCATCGCTATCGCGGATGCGACGCGCCATCAACCCGATCACGTAAAACATCGGCAACACAGGCGCCAACGCCAACAGCACTTTCAACGGCAAGCTGGTTGTCGACTGCACCAACGGCCAAACCAGCAACATGCAGGCGACATAGATCGCCATCGCCAGCATCATTTTCTGCCGGTATTGCTTGTACGAAAAACGCGACATATGCAGCTCCCCTCAGAGCGAATTCAGCCATTCAAACGGCGCTGGAGCTTCACAGCAACCGACATAGAGCATGTCAAGTAGGCTTGACATAAGTAGGCTAGGCGCCACTCAGCATCATGTCAAGTGTGCTTTACAAAACAGCCTGGAAATGTGATCGAGATTCGCAAAAACTTGTGCCCATGTCGGTCAGCAGTGCGCTCAACTATGTGACGCAATGCGCATTTTTATGACGACATGCGTCCACGGCAACTTCACATTTAGACCCAGCGTTGCCTAAGTAAATTGAGGCTTAGCCTCATCGCCGCTGGTCACATTCCAACCACCCTAAACGGCTTGATTCAGGAAGCCCGCTCCGTCTTGCCAAAAATTTGACACTCCCTGGCTTGCACGAAAATCACAATTAATCAATTGCTTAAATGTAAATGGTTCGTGAATTGACGCTTCGGCAAGCACTTTCGTATATCTATGAATACGCCAAAAATGTGATCTGCATCACGCATGGCACGAACAGTGCAATGCCCGTCTTGCCACTCAAGCCGGGCAAGTTTCAAACGCCGTTGTTAGGGGCCGCGGGTCGTTACGGGGGAATAAAGAGTTAACGAATCTGCCCGGAAGAGCGCCGCGATTTTGTACACACCGCCAATCTCTGAGGAATACCTATGAATAAAACGCTTCTCACGACCGCGCTCATTGCCGGTCTCAGTGTGGCTGCCGTCGCAAACGCGGCCACGCCCGTTAGCAGTGGCACGATCACCATCAATGGCACCGTCGTCGCGTCCACCTGCAGCGTGAGCATCAATGGTGGCACTGCCAGCCCGACGATCCAGCTGAGCCCGGTTGTGAACACCATGCTCACCGCCGTTGGCTCAGCGACTGGCTGGCAGCCGGTGAGCATTGCCCTGAGTGGTTGCACTGCCATGAGCGGCTTCACCACGGTGTTCCCGTACTTCACAGGTACGAACATCGACACCTCCAGCGGCTACCTGAAGAACACCGGCTCCGCTACCGGCGTGGAAATCGCTCTATCCAATGGCCAAAGCACGACCAATGCATTGACTCTGCAAAACGGGTCGAACGCCCAGAACGCCGGCACGCAATTGCTGTCAGCCACTACCCCGACGTTCTCGTACTACGCCGGCTACGTTGCGACAGCCATCCCGGTAGGTGCGGGTGGTGTCACCACCACCGTGCAGTACAACCTCAACTACCAGTAATAGCTAGCACGTCCCGCTGCTGCGGCCGGAACACCGGCCGCAGCGTACTCAGCAACTGGCATCTGAGATCCCCATGAACAAACCGTTCCACGCCCCCATCGTGGCGTTGCTGGCCCTCGTCTGCGCGCTATCCACTGCTACGGCAAGCGCCAACGTCGTTGTCGCCGGCACGCGCGTAATTTTTCCGGCCAAGGACGGTGAGGTCACCGTACGACTGACCAACCAGAACACCCTGCCGGCGTTGATCGAGGCATGGATCGACGATGGCGACACGAAGTCCTCGCCGGACAAAGTGCACACCCCCTTTCTGATCACGCCACCGCTGTTCCGCATGGAAGCGAACCGTGATCAAAGCTTGCGTATCCTGTTTACGCATAGCGAGCAGCCGTTGCCGACCGATCGCGAATCGGTGTTCTGGCTCAATGTGCTGGAAATACCGCCCAAACCCTCCAGCCCGCAATTCCAGGGCAAGAACTATATGCAGCTGGCGATCCGTTCGCGGCTGAAACTGTTCTATCGCCCGACAGGCCTGTCGGGTGATCCGATCAAAGCGCCGAACCAAATTACCTTCACGGCAACGAGCAACGCCGACTCGGTCGCCCTGGTGGTGCACAACCCTACGCCTTATTACGTGACCATCGGCCAGATCACGGTGAATTCCGGCGGCACGTCGCATAAAGTGGACACTGGCATGGTGGCGCCGCTTTCCGATTTGCGCCTTGCCGTCGCTGACTTGAAACAGGCTCCTGGCGCCGGCAGCGAAATTCAGTACGACTGCATCAATGACTACGGTGCGGATGTAGCGCTCAAGGGCAACGTGTCGCCATGAAGTCGCGGCACGCCACACATCAACTCAGCCAGTTATGGCCGGTGGCGTGCCGTCGCGTTCTCCTTTGCGCGGGCATCACTGCCGCGCTCGTCAGCTGGACTGGTGTATCCAATGCAGCCCCTGTCAGTGGTGCGGATGCATCGGCGAGTCCCGTTGCTGCTAGCGGTGCAGATGCCAGCGCCAATGGCGGCTATGCCGATTTCGACCGCAGCATGTTGCCCGATGCGGGACAAAACACCACTGACTTGTCCCGTTTCGAGCACAGCAGCCCGGTGCTTCCGGGCAGCTACAGCACAGACATCTATCTCAACAATGTCTGGGTCGGCCGCCGCGATGTGCGCTTCGCTAGCGCATCCAAAAGCGCCAGCGCTACCCCGTGCGTGGATCACCTACTGCTCGATCAGCTGGGGCTGCATCCGACCAAGTTGTCCGACACGACCATCGCACAGTTGAAGGATCCCTCGGCCTGCGTAAGCATCGGCAACCTGATTCCCGGCGCAACCATGGTGTACGACCAGTCGCAACTGCGACTCGACACCAGCGTGCCGCAAGCGTATCTCGGCCAGGTGCCGCGCGGTTATGTCAGCCCCGAATATTGGGATGCCGGTGTGCCAGCCGCTCTGTTGAACTACAACTTCAACAGCTATCGCAACACCACGCAGGGCCAAACCCAAAACACGTCGTACCTGGGATTGAATGCGGGCTTAAATATAGGTCCCTGGCATCTGCGTGAGGATGCCACTGTGAATTGGCAGTCAGCCACGTCCGGCAGTCCGGCACGCCGGCAATGGCAGAACATTGACGCTTACGTGCAGCGCGACATTTCTTCACTGCGTGCATTGCTGACCATCGGCGATAGTTACACCGACGGAGCGGTATTCGATAGCTACGGCATACGTGGCGTGCAGCTCGCCACTGACGATCGCATGCTGCCGCAATCTCTGCAGGGCTACGCTCCGGTCGTGCGCGGTATAGCCAACACCAATGCCAAGGTGACCGTGCGCCAGAACGGCGTGCAGATCTACCAGACCACCGTGGCACCCGGCCCGTTCACACTGAACGATCTTTACCCGACGGGCTACGGCGGCAATCTGGATGTCACCGTGACTGAAGCGGATGGTCGCGTGAGTACCTTCACGGTGCCCTATGCATCGGTAGCGCAATTGCTGCGCCCTGGCATCACTCGCTTCGACATTGCCGTGGGTGAATTGCGTAATGTATCGATCACGGACAAGCCCGCCGTCGTGCAAGCCACAGTGCAACATGGCTTCAACAATCTGCTGACGGGATATGCCGGTATCGTAGGCTCGCAAGGCTATGCCGCCGCTCTCGTGGGTGGCGCCATCGATACACGCTACGGCGCACTCGCGATGGACATCACCCAGGCAAACGCACGCATTCCAGGTTATGCGACGCAGTCCGGTCAGAGCATGCGGGTGACCTACAGCAAGATCATTCCATCGACGCAAACAACACTGTCGGTCGCTGCGTACCGTTATTCTACCGGTGGCTACCTCAGCCTCGCTCAAGCTGCCCAGGCCCGCGACTATGTGCGCGAGGGAATCAACGCTTTCACTTACGTGCCGCCCTCCACGGTACCGACGATCGATGGCGTGCCAGAACAAAGCGTACTTACTCCTGCCCAACAGGCCGCACTCACGGGCAGCGCGTTCACGACCAACCCGATTCTTACTGCGACAGGCGTGCAGCGTCAGCGCAATAACTTCACGCTCTCGCTCAGCCAGAGTCTTGGAAAGAGCGCAGGCTCGATCTACGCCAACGTATCAGCCAGTGACTACTGGAATCGCAGCGGCACGAATACGCAGTTCCAGATGGGCTACAACAATCACTTTCATCGGCTGAGCTACGGCATCTCGGCCACACGTGCAGTCGATCCGCTCGGTCACTACAACAACGAATACTTTGTGAGCTTTAGCCTGCCGCTAGGCGATAGCCCGCATGCACCGACATTCACATTGAATCTCACACACAACCAGACCGGCACCTCGCAGGATCAGGCGATGGTGAACGGCACAGCCGGTGCGGATAGCCAGTTCGATTACGGCGCCACGGCGACGCATACCACTGACGGTGGCGGCAATGCAGGCAGCGTGAATGCGGGTTACCGCAGCCCGTACGCGGTGTTCAACGCCAGCTATGGCAGCGGCAGCGGCTATTCGCAGGCTTCGCTGGGCATGAGCGGCTCCGTGGTTGCCCATCCCGGCGGAGTTACCTTCGGCCAACCGATCGGCGACACGGTAGGTATCGTCTATGTGCCCGGCGCCGCTGGAGCAAGCGTGAACAGTTCCATCGGTGCACGCATCGACCACTTCGGCTATGCGATCGTGCCTTACCTCATTCCCTACAACCTCAACACGATCCAGATCGATCCCAAGGGATTGCCGCTGGACGTACAGCTTGATGCCACCAGTACGCAGGTTGCCCCTTATGCGGGTGCAGTGGTGATGCTGAAGTTCAAGACTGAAAATGGTCGCGCACTCATTGTGCAGGCCAACTTCGCAAACGGTGAGGCACTGCCATTCGGTGCGGAAGTGTTCAATGAGAAAGACATCTCACTGGGCGTGGTCGGCCAATCCGGGCAGATTCTGGTGCGTGGTGTCGACCAGTCCGGCCGACTGAGCGTGCGCTGGCAGGATGATAGTGGAGCCTCACAGTCGTGCTCATTCACCTATCAGCTTGCACCCCGAGCAAAGGGTAAACAGGCGAAAGCCTACGAAGAGATCCAGGCAACTTGCGTGCGCCCCAACTCGGTCGCGCAGGTCACGAGGAGCGGCACATGATGCATCGTTTCAATACCGCGCCGCAGTACGCCCGACTCTTTGCCTTGCTGCTGCTGGTGATCGCTGCGATCGGTTGGGCGCCACTCGCCGCTGCTGCGCCAAACTGCAAAGCCTCATCAGCAACGCTTAGCTTTCCTACCACCGTAACCATCCCGAGCAATACGGCAGTCGGAAGCACACTGGCCACCGGCACGGCCAATATGACTTTTACATGCACGGGCCTATCGAGCTCCAATACCCCAGCAACGATCCAGGCAGGCCAGACCTTGGCCCCACTGGATCCCACGAATAATGTGAATGGCCCGGGTATCACTTTTGCGACCGGCGTGTCCGGCCTGGCGGTGCTAGTCACAGCCACGCCGGTTCAAGCAACGAGTAACTCATGTCTTGCTTGCGGCCCCACCAGCACGGCGGGCTACGTGCTGGGCTCCGTCACGGGAAACAGTGGCACGGTGACCGCAAACTACACGGCAACCTTGATCAAAACCGGACCGATCGCACCTGGCACCATACCCTCGACCAACCTGATTCCTTTCTGGTGGTATATCCCAGGGAACGGCAACGGGTATTCGACCAGTATGAGCTTGAATGCCAATCTCGTTCTTCCCGCTATCAACTTGACTGCTCCCAGCTGCACGCTCACCACAGGCTCTCAAAACATTGCGGTAAAGCTACCGACCGTGGCGTCGTCGTCATTGGCAACGGCCGGACAAGTGGCTGGCGCAACTGCCTTCAGCATCTCGATAACGGGCTGCCCGACCAGCGTGACTAAGCTCACGACCTTTTTCAATTCGGGTGGAAACATCGATACCACCAGCGGCAATCTGCTGAATAACGGTTCGGCCGCAAACATCGAAGTGCAATTGTTGAATGGCCCCGGTGGTAGCGCGGCGGCTTATTCCGTGATCAATCTGACGGGTGCGCAGGCCAGTGCACAAAACTCGTCGCAGTACAGCCTCGTTGGTACGGGTGCCACGCTCAACTACTACGCGCAGTACATCGCTTATGGCGGAGCTGCCGGTGCCGGCACGGTGAACACCAGCGTCACATTTACGATCGCCTATCCTTGATCTCATGCTGAAGCCGGTGAAGGGAGGCCTTCGCCGCAACATCACTTATAGGCATCACTCATAGGTTTGAGTGACCAACACTGGATCCTTGGCAGTGGGATCGCCGGCTTTGACATAGTTGTCGAAATACTTGAGCACGGGATCGGATTCCGTACTCGTCAAACGCACCACGTTCAATGCATAGGCGCGAGCCATATTGGCTGCATCACCACCAGGACCAGAGCAAATCTGTCGGTGTGACGTAGGGGCTACAGCTTCGCCGGCTACTGCCGTTAAGGAGTCCGGCACGGTAGCAATGTTGCATGTAGGCGCAAGGATGGCGCCGACGAAAGTAATCGTCCCGCCCCCTATCGTGCCCCCGCCCGCGGCATGCGCGAGCGATGTGCTGAGAACCATGGCGCAGAAACCGCCAACCAAAACGACGCAACGTGAACGAGTCATGGTGTTGCCCTCCAGCCCCCGCGAAGTCGCGAGGTCCCTAGAAGGCGCATCGGCAGCCGCCATCAGGGCTTGAGAGCATCTGCCGAACTTTTTTACGTAAATGAGATGTCCGTCACATATTCAATGTGATTTTGAGCATTCCGAGCCTAATCGGCACGATTGGACAGGCAACATCATCTGCGCGTGAATATCACGTGATAACAATTAGTTAGATCACACACTTCGTGGTAACACGCCCGATCATCAGGTCGTCCGCCTATAACGCTCTGTCCGCACGATTTCGCGCTCACTAGGCAGGCACCATCAAGACACCTACTCAAAGCCGCTGTGCCTGGGGTGTTTCGCTGCCCCTTAGCCCAGTGCGCCGCGCTACCGAGTAGATCGAAACAAGCGTCATTCGTAAGCGTGGGTCACCAAGACAGGATCGGCCGCATTGGGATGGCTCGCCTTGGCGTGGTTGTAGAAATATCGCAGCATCTCGTGGGATTCCGAATCCGACAGGCTTGCAACATGTACGCGATGTGCTGAGTGCACATCAGCGGCACCGTTGCCCGGGCCGGGGCAATGCTGTCGATGCGGCTGATTCGCTATGGCTTCGCTGGTGGATCCCATGAAAGAGCTTGGATCAACGACCGCCTGGCAAGTCGGAGTGTAGATACCCCCCACAAATCCGATGGAACCGCCCCCAGCGATCTCGGCTTTTACGCTCGTCGAGCCGAGAAGCATGCTGCATAGGCAGCCGGCCAAAACAGCGCAAAGTGACCCTTTCATGGTGTTGCTCTCCAGTTCCCGCGGCATAGCACGGCATCTGGAGATGAAACGACAACTGCGCGCCCCTTCTTAAAAGCTTGTACAAAATCTAAACGCAGGCTGGGCGCGCAAACCGCTCCCCACGCAGGCAACGCGGAGACTTTGTACGGGCTCTAAGCGCGATAAATCCGACGATTTAACGCGACGAAATGTACTTTTCGCGACGAATCTGCGGCACCGGCAACCCGTACTCCTTCAGCGCGGCGAAGGCTGCATCGACCATGTTGGGGTTACCGCACAGATACGCGATATCACGATCGGCACGCGGCTCAAGCTCCGCCAAAACGGTTTGCACATGGCCGCTGCGGTCGCTGGCCCGAGGTACATCACGCGGCTGCCGGCTGAGGCAACCATGGAAGGTGAAACCGGGGTTCTCCTTTGCGAAGGCTTCGAACTCTTCGCCGTACAACAGCTCCGTTTCGTTACGCGCGCCGTACAACAGCACCACTTCGCGATCCCCCTTGGCGAGCAGCGCCGTGATCTGCGGCAACATGGCGCGATACGGGGTAACACCGGTGCCTGTGGCAAGCAGCAGATAGCGTGGATGCGTATCGCCTGCCTGCAGGCAAAAACGGCCGTAAGGACCGCTGGCATCGATAACGCCGCCGACCGGCAGCTCGCTCAACAATTTGGTCGCGGCACCACCATCGACATAGCTCACCGCGATCTCGATGCGCAATACCGGTGAGGCACCATCGCCGACGGTGGCTACGGAGTAGCTGCGCTTGGTGGCGGTGCCGTCGTCGTAGTGAAAATGGATCTGCAGGAACTGCCCCGGCGCGAACGTCAGCCATTGCCCGTCAACACGCTCGAAAGCAAGGTGGCGTACGGCCGGCGCCAGCATGTGGCTATCAACGAGACGGAGCTGGAAATGGTCGGCCATGGGTGTCCAAGAGCGGTGGATAGGGAAACAGTGCGTGCCCCTGACATAACCAGACGGCAGGAGGCGGCCCGCTATAATAGAAGGCTAGCCCCCTCGGTGCAGCCCATGACCCCCACACCCGCGCTTGTCGTCGACAACCTGCGCAAGACCTACGGCAATGGCGTAGAGGCCCTCAAGGGCGTCTCGCTGACCGTACAGCCTGGCGATTTCTTTGCCTTGCTTGGCCCTAATGGCGCCGGCAAGTCCACCCTGATCGGCATCCTATCCTCGCTGGTGAACTCCAGTGGCGGCGATGCGCAGGTGTTTGGCGTCTCGGTGAACAAGCAGCGCAGCGAGGCGATGCGGCTGATCGGCCTGGTCCCGCAGGAGATCAACTTCAACCAGTTCGAGAAACCGTTCGACATCTGCGTGAATCAGGCCGGTTTCTATGGCATTCCACGCAAAGTAGCCGCCGAACGCGCCGAGAAATACCTGAAGGAGCTGCGCCTGTGGGATAAGGCACAGCATCAGGCACGTATGCTCTCCGGTGGTATGAAGCGCCGCCTGATGATCGCCCGCGCGATGATGAACGAGCCGAAGCTACTGATTCTCGATGAGCCTACGGCCGGTGTGGATATCGAAATCCGCCGCTCGATGTGGCAATTCGTTAGCGGCATCAACGCTGCCGGCACCACGGTGATCCTCACCACGCATTACCTCGAGGAAGCCGAGCAGCTGTGCCGCAATATCGCGATCATCGATCGCGGCACCATCGTCGAAAACACCACGATGAAGCTGCTGCTTGCGACGCTGGACGTGGAAACCTTCGTGTTCGACGTGAATGGCTCCATGGGTGAGCTGCCCTCCCTGCCCGGCGTCACCCTGCGTCGTTTGGATGAGCACACGGTGGAAGCCGAGATGTCACGCTCGCACGACCTCAATTCGTTGTTCGCGGCGCTTTCCGCATGTGGCATCACGGTAACCTCGATGCGTAACAAGACCAATCGACTGGAAGAGTTGTTCGTACGCCTGGTCGAGAATGGCCGATTAGAGCAAGGCCGTTCCGAGCAGGCCCGCAACGGCCAGGAGAAAGTGGCATGAGCAACACCACAGCCAATCTTGTTGCACTCCACACCATCACACGCCGCGAAATCGTACGCATCATGCGTATCTGGACGCAGACGCTGATCCCGCCGGCGATCACCATGACGCTGTACTTCGTCATTTTCGGCAAGCTGATCGGCAGCCGCATCGGCGTCATCCAGGGTGGCTTTAGCTACATGCAGTACATCGTGCCCGGCCTGGTCATGATGAGCATCATCACCAACAGCTACGGCAACATCTCCAGCTCGTTCTTCGGCGCCAAGTTCCAGCGCTCGGTAGAAGAAATGCTGGTATCGCCGACGCCCAACTGGGTAATCCTGCTCGGCTATGTCACCGGTGCGGTGGCGCGTGGCCTGGTGGTGGGTCTGCTAGTGCTGTTGATCGCACTGTTCTTCACCAGCCTGCACGTCGTGCACCCGCTGATCACGTTCCTCTCCGTACTACTGGGCGCCACAATTTTTTCGCTCGCTGGTTTCGTCAATGCGGTGTACGCCAAAAAATTCGACGATATCGCGCTGGTACCGACCTTCGTGCTCACCCCGCTTACCTATCTCGGTGGAGTGTTCTATTCGGTGAACATGCTGGCCGAACCGTGGCAGGCCATCTCGCGTGTCAACCCGATCCTGTACATGGTCAATGCATTCCGCTTCGGCGTGCTCGGTATTAGCGACGTCAACGTCGGCATGGCATTCGTGGTGATGCTGGCGTTTGTGGTCGGCCTGTCGATCGTGGCACTGCAGCTGCTGAAGCGCGGCGTCGGCCTGCGTTCCTGACGTGCGCGTCAACAAATACATCAGCGAGGCCGGCCTGTGCTCGCGTCGCGAAGCGGACGAGCTGCTGCTGGCTGGTCGCGTCAGTATCAACGGTGAAGTCGTCACCACCGGCGCCAAGGCGCTGGAGGGTGACGAGGTCTGTGTCGATGGCAAGGTCATACGCGCACGCATCCTGGCCGCCACGCCCGCGGCGAAAAAAGCCGTCTATATCGCGCTGAACAAGCCGGTCGGTATTACCTGCACCACCGACCAGAGCGTGGACGGCAACATCGTCGACTTTGTCGATCATGCGCAGCGCATTTTCCCGATCGGTCGCCTGGACAAGGATTCCGAAGGGCTGATTCTGCTCACTAGTAACGGCGATATCGTCAACGAGATCCTGCGTACCGAGAACGGCCACGAGAAGGAATACCTGGTGGGGGTGAATAAAGCCGTTACCGACGAATTTCTCACCGGCATGGCCAAGGGTGTGCGCATCCACGGCCAGATGACCAAGCCTTGCCGCACTCGGCGTATTGCCAAGTTCGGCTTTTCCATCGTGCTTACCCAGGGCCTCAATCGGCAAATCCGCTTGATGGCTGCTGAGTTCGGCTACCGCGTTACCCAGCTGCGCCGCGTACGCATCGTCAACGTGAAGCTTGCCCATTTGAAACCTGGCCAGTGGCGCAACCTCACCGATGCCGAGTTGAAGGGTCTCTTGCC
>JBARCX010000231.1:0-9636 GCA_049794535.1 Rhodanobacter sp. | reverse complement strand
CACATCGTCCGCGATGTCGAGCCCGCCAAGGTCATAGAAAGTGCAGTTCTGATTGACGAAGACATTGCGGCCGATGCGGATTTCGTCCCCGCCGGCCGTATAGAACGGCGGGATCAATAAAAAGCTGTCGTCCACCTTTTTACCGATGAGTTCGCTGAACAATATCCGGATTTCGTCTGCATCATTGAACGTCAAACGGTTAAGAGCAGCGGTGATCACCGCCGCACGTTTGATATTTGCCAGCATAGCCGCTGAATCCGGCGTTCTGCTGTGGATTATCTTGATGCGATCGTCATTCGTCATTCGGTATTTTAGTATCCATGCTGACCACCGGCTGCATCGATTTCACAATATCTATTTTGGGTCGAAGGCGACATGAGGAGTCACTCCATCCCTTGCGCAAAAGTGCAGACAATCTGCGACTATTTAAATGCTTCGCACGTTGGCAATTTAACCCTATGGATAGTCACGGCAAGAGCTGGATCGGAAAAACTTCCATGCAATTTATGGCCCCTCCGGAGTCAAGCCAAACTTGGCGGCACGTGCATCGATGTCCGGATTGAGCGCGCGTGCGGTGACCAGATCGGCATGGCCCACGTCCGTCTGGCCACTGCGGATTTCCGCCAAGCCAAGACCATAGCGCGGCCACGCGATACGCGGCATATGCGCGACCGCCTGCTCATAGGCCTTGATCGATTCGGGATAATGTCCCAGTCGCAACTCCACCAAGCCGAGGCTGTCGAGATAGGCGGGATTTTCGCCATCGCGCTTGATCGCTTTATGGCAATCCTTCAAGGCATCGTCGAGCATCTGATTGCTCAGGCCACGCACCCAGCAGCGCTGGCTGAGTGCAGAGCCGAGCATGGCGTCATTGCTGTGCAGGCGGATCCAATCGTCGAGTATGGGCAGCGCCGCAGCGGGTTGATCGAGGCGAATGTACAGGCTGGCAATTGAGCGTGCCTGCGGCGATCCCACCGGCGCCAAGGCACTTGCAGCGGTCACGTCGGCTGCAGCACCCGTGCGGTCCTTGTGCGTCAAACGATAGTCGGCGCGCATCAGCAAGGCATCGACGTTCTTCGGATCCAAACTCAAGGACTTGTCCAGATCGGTGAGCGCTGCATCGGGCTGCCTGTCCGCTGCATTTGCCCTGGCACGGGCAAAATAGTAAGTGGCTTGATCAGGCGCCATTCGAATCGCCTCGTTCAGATCAGCGACAGCAGCCTTCGCCTCACCGCGGGATAGGTGCGCTTCGCCGTCCAGTGCGTAATCGCCTGCGGTCTTGGGCGCTTCGCCATTGTTGCCTACGGCAGTGTCGGCATCGGATTTGTCGCTGGCGCGTGGTACTGGAGCGAGAGCAAACACGCGCCCGCCGTTATAGGTGAAATAAGCTTTATTCTTGCTGTTAGCAATGAACATATGATGGGCGAGGAGAAAATCCAGGCCGAGCAGCATGTCGGTATCACCGATTCTTCCGTCAATGACCTCCATCTGGCTGTGCTGAATGGTTTCCGTGCCGACCGAGAATGAATCGATGCCTACAATCCATGTCTTGAGTGACTTAGCGCCAAAGCCGGTGGTTCTCCTGGCAGCCCTGACATCTGGTGCATTAAGGTCAATGCCGACTCGCTCGGCCGCACTACGAGTCAACAAGGTGGCAGGCGCCCCGGAATCGAGCAACGCCCGCACCTTCTTGCCGTTTATCGTCACGCTGAAAAAAGTGCGTCGGTCGCCTTCGCTGCGGACGGGCTCGATATCGGAAACTCTGTAATCACCGTCCTTTACCCAATACGCGAGCGATGCTTTATCGCAATGATCCACTTTGAACAGAGTCAATTTGCCATGTGCCAGATCGATATCCAGATCATCTGAATCGAGCAGGTTGGCACCAAGCAATCCATAGCCCGGATCGCTACCTCCAACAATGAACTCAACATTGGAGAGCGTCGAATCGAGGATGCCGAATTCCTTGACGCGCGTGTACTGAGCATCCGCAGTGCCTCCAATGCCGCTGATGCGAAAACCAAATGGCAGAGATCGCAACTTGAGTCCCAGCGACGACGCATTGGCATTCGACATGATGCTGTAGAAAGCCCCTGTATCGAGAGCAAAACGCGCACTACTCCCATTGATCTTCACCATGGTCGTGGCTCGACCGCCGACCATGTCCACCTGCAACGTGCCGTAATCCCCCAAATGGCAGCCGTCAGCCCAAGCTTGGCCTGCGAGCAAAACACCGATACCCAGGAAGCAAAAACGCAACATCCTCATCACCAACCTCCTCCATGAATGATATGGCCGCAGAATGCTGGCCTGACAGCCAAGCGCCAGTTTGTGTAGGTGCCCCCAAGCGTAACCGACAGGTCCCGCTGACCGCTTCGATACTGCCTTTCTTACCCTAATTCTATTGAGCGATGCTGGAAGCGAGTGAAAAATAATATAGGTAAGCGTATTTTCAACAATGAATAGCGCAACGATCAAAGTTTTCTCCCCCGAGAAAGGTGGTGCTCATTGTTGCTTGCCTAGTATTCCCCACGGATCGGAATCAGACGCTACTTAGTCTCCACGCGCAAGAGGCGAGCTCGACTTACATTTCCACGCGCGCGGGCGTGGAATTTCCAAGTCTGGCCCGGCGCAAGATCATGCGTCTCGTCAACTGCACGCCCGATCACACGCCCATTGGCATCGAACAACCGAAAGCTGACCCGTGTGTCGTGAATCGGCAATCGGCTTACGTTAGTCAACGTACCCACAACCTTGTTGCGACCGGGCGTCACATCGCGTTCGACGCGATACGCCCCCATGTGCACGGGGTGCATCAACGGTTTGCCGACCGTTGCGGCCGTAGCCGTTGTCGCCAAGCCGATGCCGAGCAGCACCAGCGTGATCCACCCCATCCCCATCACGTGTCGTGAGCGCTGTGTATGTGATTTCAACATCTTACTTTTCATTATTTCCGGGTGCGGCCCATTTCAGAGCGGTTGTGATCATGTCGGGGAAAACGTCGAGGTGATCCTTGCCCTCAAAAACATGAAGCTGTGTATGTAAGCCGGGATAGTGGCGAGACTCAAGCGCTTCATCGAAATTACGCACGTCACGAACCATATCAACGTCAGTGTTGTATCGCGGATCATGTGCCTTGATGGCTTCAAATCCGCCGACCGCGAAAAAGACATCGGCCTTCATGTCTTTGTGGGAAGCCGCATACGCCTTCTCGCGCGCGAACATCACTCTATGGTCGTACCAGAGTGACGGGCTGCTGATCACGTATTTGCTGAACATGCTGGGCGAAGTCATCAGGATATGAGTACCCAACAACGCGCCGTAGGAATGACCCACGAAAACGGTACGTGACATGTCCGCACGATAACGCGCGGCAATCAGCGGCAACACATCGCTTGCGATGAAACGACGATAGCCTTCCGCCTCGCCAAAGCGTGGCGCGCGCCCGGGCATATCGGACGTCACGACGTCCTGGGGATTCGTTGTCGGCGTGTAGTCGCGTCGCCGGCTGTATTCAGGCGTATCGCCCACCGCGTACGACAGGCCGACAAGAATGAATGGGCCGATCGACGTGCTATGTCCACCAACGCGGGCAAAGATGGCACGCACCAAGGGAAAGGCGTAATCAGCATCCGTCACAAATACCACGGGCAATGCAGGTCCGGTCGGTGAGTAGCCCGCCGGCAGGCTTACGAACACTTGATAGTCACGCCCGAGTTCTTTGGCGTGGAGGGTATGAACCGTGGTGCCCGCCAGGGCATAAGGCGTGCCGTCCTGTTGGACGACAGTCGGTTGGACGACAGTCGGCTGGATGACGGCCGGCTGGATAACGGAATGAGCGATAACGGGCAAAGCAAGCGCGACGAGCGACGTAAGCATCGCCGATCGAAATATCTTAAACATTCAGAAGAACCTAGGAGCGCGGGATCACGATGCAGGCGAGCATAAAGCTATAGCTTCATTCCTTTTTAGTCTTTTGTACTTTCGTTCGAGTACTCGCCGGCGCGTTCTTCTTCAATTTCGTCTGGTTGTATTCAATGGCCGCGCGGATAAGCTTTTTCAGAGCGGGCTTGTTGATCTTGTCGCCCTCGGAAAAATCGATGGCTCGCCATGTACCGCCTCCGAGCCCCGCGTTGAACAGCTTGTCGGGATCCTCTAGGTGCGCCCCGTGAGAAAAGGTCAGCTTCACCTTCCCTTTGTGAGCATTGGCAACGGCGATCATTCCATCGCGGGACCACACCGGGCTTCCCATCCACTTCCACTCCTCGATGATCTCCTTATCAGCTTCAAGGATAACCTTGCGGACGTCGGCAAACGTCTTGCCGCGCCAATCCGTGATGCCTGCAATCAACTGGTCAATGCGTTCCGATGGATTCATGAAGTCCTCCCGACTCTGTTCGGCCATTCGATTTCAGAGTCGCCAACAAAACACCATCGTTTTGTTAGCGGCTCTCCATGGTTTACTTGATAACTCAGCGTAGCTGCTGAATACGGATCATGTTGCCCGCGGGATCACGTACTGCGCAATCGCGAACCCCGTATGGCTGGTCGGTCGGCTCCTGGACGATATCCGCGTCGCGGACTTGCAGCTTTTCGAAGGTATCCGCGAGGTCCTTAGAGGCCAGCAAGAGGATACCGAAGGTGCCCTTGGCCATCATCTCGGCGATGGTGCGGCGCTCGTCGTCGGTGATGCCCGGGCTGGCATCCGGTGGATACAAGACGATGGACGTACCGGGCTGACCTGTCGGGCCAACGGTGATCCAGCGCTTCCCGCCGTATCCAACGTCGTTACGAACTTCGAAGCCTAAGGTGTCTCGATAGAAGGCCAGCGCGGCGTCCGGGTCGTTCTGCGGGAGGAAGCTCGAGTGAATCGTGATGTCCATGGCAGTCTCTCTCAGTGGGTGGTGAAGTCCATGGCGATCAGTCTAGTTCCGGCTCGCCAGCCGGCGCTTCTCGATTCCTGACCGGTCGCGTCACCTGTCGCGCCACGCACGACGGTATGCCCACAGTTGCATGCGCCTCCTGACGCCGATAGATGCCAGGAGACATACCGACCAGCTCGGTGAACCGCGTGGTGAAGGTACCCAGCGACGCGCAGCCCACCGCGAAACAGACGTCAGTGACACTGAGGTCGCCACGACGCAGTAACGCCATCGCACGCTCGATGCGCCGCGTCATCAAATACGAGTAAGGAGACTCGCCGTAAGCGAGCTTGAACTGGCGGCTGAGGTGCCCGGCCGACATGTGCACACCACGGGCTAGCGCTTCAACGTCCAGCGGTTGTGCGTACTCCCGATCCATCCGGTCGCGAACGCGTCGCAGTCGTGCAAGATCGCGTAGATATTGCGCCTCGGTAGGTCTACTGGTCATCTGTGGAAACGGCTCTCAGCTTGGGCGCTAAGAGCATGGGTCTTGACGATAGTGATCTGCAACCTTAGCCTTCCACTCGCAGTTGCCGAGATGGCACTGTCGTAGGCGTTACCGTCATCCAACGCGCCCTTTATCGAGAAGGCCCCAGCAGGGGGATCTCGATGCAAAAGGCGCCACGGTATACCGCCACTCTCCTGCTTTGCAGTCGTGTGCCCGCTTAAGACGTCTCATCGGTTGGGCTTGCCCCGCTGATGATGCTGTCTTCTCGGGACTACTCGCGGCTAGCGTGCCGAAGGTTGCCGTGGATCTACCCATGACAGAGGCAGCAACCATGAAGATGACTGGCAACACGATTTTCCTTACCGGCGGCACCAGCGGCATCGGCCGTGCACTTGCCGAAGCTTTTCACGATCGCGGCAACCGCGTGATCATCGCCGGGCGACGGCAGGCACTGCTCGATCAAATTACGGCGACCCGACCCGGCATGGTCGGGATGCTCCTCGACCTTGATGACCCCGCTGCATTGCCCCGGCTCGCGACCGACGTTCACGAGCGCTTCCCCGAACTCAATGTGCTTATCGCCAACGCCGGTATCTCGCGGCCGGAGGACATGACCATAGATAGCTGGGATGCCTCCGACGCTCAGTCGATGGTGGAAACCAACATCTTGGGCGTGTTACGCGTGACGGCTGCGTTCCTGCCGATCCTGAAGGGACGGCCAAATGCGACGATCATCGCGACCACGTCCAACCTCGCGTTCGTGCCCCGCGCCGACTTTCCCACTTACTGCGCCAGCAAGGCGTTCCTGCACTCCTGGCTCCAGTCGTTGCGTCATCAGCTCCGCAACGTTCCCGTCGAAGTGCTTGAGCTCTCACCGCCTTACGTGCAGACGGAACTGACAGGCACCCAGCAGGTGTCCGACCCGCGTGCCATGCCTCTCAACACCTACGTTGCGGAGGTATTGCAGTTGTTGGAGCGGCAAGATCACCCACGAGGCGAGGTGCTCGTCGAATACGGGCGTGACCGGCGATGGGCCGAGCGTGATGGTCACTACGATGCCACTTTTGCTGTCATGAACCCGGGCTAAGACATCTGTCTGGAGCTATCTGCTCCACTGCCCTACCTGCCCGAGAGCGGCACAACCGCTCTCGGGCGATGGCGTTGAAGAACTCCGCATCACTTAATCGCCAGTACGAATCCGCGTTACCACGTCACAAAGCCCCGCGCGGGAAATGGAATCGATCCGCGCATCAATCGGCGACATTCTCCAGAAACGTCACCGATGGCACGAAAAACAGCGTGCCAGTCACCGCTTTACTGTGATCGAGCAGACGGTCGTAGTTGCCCGGTGGTCGGCCGACAAACATGTTCACGAGCATCTTTTCGATTCGGCTCGGGGATCGCGCGTAGCCGATGAAATAGGTACCGAACTCGCCCTTACCCACGTCGCCAAACGGCATGTTGTCGCGTACGATTTCCAACTGCTCGCCGTTCTCTTCGATCGTCGTTAACGCGTTGTGCGCGTAAGTCGGCTTCACGTCATCATCCAGTTCGATGTTCGCAAGCTTTGTCCTGCCAACGATCTTCTCTTGCTGCTCTACAGGCACGGCATTCCAGCTTTGCAGGTTATGCAGATACTTCTGCACGATCACGTAACTCCCGCCGGCGAAGGCCGCGTCTTCGTCGCCGATGATCGCCGCGCTGATCGCCGCCTGATCCACGGGATTCTCCGTGCCATCGACAAAGCCCATCAGGTCACGGTCATCAAAGTAATTGAAGCCATGCACCTCATCGACGGTAACGACGGCATTGCCCAATCGGGACATGATCTGAGTCGCGAGTTCGAAGCACAGATCCATGCGCATTGCACGTATGTGGAAGAGGATATCTCCCGGCGTGGAAACGGCATGGTGCTGCCCCTGGATTTCACGGAATGGATATAAGTCCTTGGGCCTTGGCTGGGCGAAGAGGCTGTCCCAGGCATCGGAACCAAAACCCATCACGCATGACAATCGTCCCTCGAGATCACGGAAGCCCACCGAACGCAAAAGCCCGGCCAAGTCGCTACAAAGCGCCCGAACGGTCTCGCGGTGCTGCGCCCCCTGCTCCAGCGTCAGGACAAGAAAGATGGCGGAACGCGTAAGCTTTGCCACAACCGGTTGCGAAATAACGGATGTCACGCCCTACTCCTACGAGTTATTTCTCGTAGTTTAGTCACGGCTTCGACGTTAAAAATAGAGGCCACTGCTTCCGCCGCCTTTCAGATAACGTTGCCCGTTTTGAGTTGCGGATATTTTCCTCATAGCTTGTTGGGTGTCAGTTTTGACCTCACGCCGCCCTTGAAGCCTACGACGTGAATCGAAGTTACCTCTGGAACCGTCTCGACTGGAGTCTCGTAGTACAAGTACACAAGCCCCATTAGTTGGTTGCGGAAGACCTCGAAATTCGCCACGGCTCCAGCGTGCTTAAAACCCATGGATACCAGATCCGATTCGGCTTCCCGAAGAGAGAGCGCCCAGCCGCCACTCGTACAGGAGAGATCGAGCACCGACGATCCCACGCCGCCTGTGCGACCTTGAAAGCGTTGCCATGTAAGTGGGGGACGTTCGGGCTGGGGCTCTTCATGCAGCTCAAGCCTCATAGACAGATCGGCCTGACCATCCATCACCAAATCGCCCTGCACTTTGGGAGCAAGGGGATACGTCCCATTCACCTCGTAACTGCTCACAGTATCCTGTGGGCCAAAAGCAACGGGCTGATGCAATTTGATCCTCGCGATGCGTTCAACATCATCGAAAGCGATGTAGCTGCTATTCATCGCCATCACTGGCAACAGCCCCTTCCATAGGCGATACATGCAAGAAGGTGGCTCTGGTAACAATGAATTACCAGCAGGATGGCCAGCCCAACATGGGGCAACCCAAGTACTAGCGACAATAGTGATCATCACAATTGCGAAACCTGCGTGTCGCTGCATAGATGCACCTTGCTAAAAAAAGAAATGCCCGCTTCAGATGTGTCATCGAAAGTAGACATGGATGCCATTCACAAAATCAGCCACCGCCTGGACAATTCAGCCGAGTGAAGGTCGCCACCTCATCAGCAGTCTCGGCAAAGCCCCAAGCTTTGATCGTGAATTTGCCAATCATCGTGTCGTCGCAAACCAGGACATCTCGTGCGGGCGTACCTCCTAGAGAGCAGATCCCGCCAAAACTATCGTCCCGAACGTCCTGGTGTAACTTCACTAGGAGCTTGCACGAGCCGAGCTCTTCAGCAAATCCGAGACGCTTCAAGCTCCGGTTGAAGTCCGCCCGTTGGCTATCTACAGCCGCAGCATTCTCGACCTGACTATATGAGAGCTTCGTATCCTCGGCATGGGCAAGCGCCGCCATCGAGACCAGTAGAAGACCTACCCATACGCCTGCCGGTATGACTCGCAGCTTATTCATTTTTTCCCCTTAGTTAGCAACTAATAGAACTACTGGATGAACTGGATATCCGACGTGCTAAAAAATGTCCACTTCGGGTGGCGAAAGCAGAGACTCCCTACCTTAAGCGAGTGGTTCACAGCGAGCACATCTTTGTGCTTCGAATCATTCGAATCATCAACGATGCGGTGCAATCCCCAAAAAGCGATGATTCCACTTGGCGCGGACAGACCGAGGTGGCTGTTCAGCCGCACATGGCTAGGCAATGGTGCCCACTGGCAAAAACTTGCGATCGCTATAAGATGCGTTTCGAGCTTTTTCCGCCCGCAACATCATCGCTATGGATCAGTCACGATGCTAACCCGCAACACCTCGTATGCCCTGTCAAAAATCGCAGCAGGCATTCTGCTCGGCGCCTTCGTCAGCTCTGCGACAGCTCAGGTGACGCTGTCGCCATCGCAGCTTGGCAGCCAGTACGCCGACATGTGCACTACTCAGGCAGTCAATATCCCTGCGCCTTACGGCGAAGCGGATCTGAAAGACAACCCGAAGCTGGGCGCGTATTGCAAATGCTTCGGTGAAAAATTTGCACAGCGTGCAGCGACCGCCTTACAGAAGGGCGATGTTTCGGCATCAACCAAGGATTCCCTGCAGGACACGGTGAAACAGGAAGAAGCGATGCGTAACGGTTGCCGGCAACAGATCGGTTTGCCATTGCTGAAATTTGCGAATTGAGTTCGATGAAGGCGCTTACCGTTTAGCTACTCGCCGCCCGGGCCGCCTGCCCGGCCGGCGTTACCGCTTAAGCGCCTCCGGGCGCTTTTTTCTTGTCCCGGAG